>JADCES010000027.1 GCA_020250005.1 Roseomonas sp. | reverse complement strand
GGGAGATCAGCCATGCGCAAGCTTTGGGGCCGGACCAGTTCCAGCAATGTGATGAAGGTGCTGTGGCTGATGGAAGAACTCGGCCTTTCCTATGAACGCATTGATGCCGGCGGCGCCTTTGGCCGCACCAAGGAACCCGAATACCGCGCCATGAACCCCATGGGCCTGGTGCCGACCTTGCAGGACGAAGATGGCTGGGCGCTCTGGGAAAGCAACACGATCTGCCGTTATCTGTGCAATACCGAAGCACCGGATAGCCCGATCTACCCGCGCGATGCGCGCCAAAGGGCCGCCGTGGAAACCTGGATGGATTGGACGCTCGGCCACCTGACCGCGCCGATGGTAACGATCTTCTTCACCCATGTGCGCCTGCCGGAACCGGAACGCGATTGGAAGGCGGAAGCCAAGGCGCGGGATGAAGCGGGGCGGCTTTGGGGCATTATCGAAAAACAGCTCGACGGGCAGCGCTTTCTTTGTGGCGATAACCTGACCTTGGCGGACCTTACGCTTGGCTGCTGGGCGCATCGCTGGCATGTGCTGCCGATTGAACGCCCAAGCCTGCCCAACCTGCGCCGCTATTATGATGCGCTGCTGACGCGCCCGGGCTTCACGCGCCATGTCGCGCTGCCGCTTGCTTGAAGGAGAGAAACGCCATGACCACCACCACGACCAGCCATGCCGAAGGTTCCGAATTCATCCGTGGGCTGCGCCCGTTCTTCGAATATCGTGATCTTGGCATCAAGGGTGCCACTGATGGCGCCTTTGGCGCGCATGTCATCCGCGCCATTCCGGGCGCCCATGCCACCGGGCAATGGCATACCCATAATCTGAAATTCCAGATGTTCTTCGTGTTGAAGGGCTGGGTGCGCTTTGAATATGAGGATATCGGCGTCAAGGAATTCCGCGCCGGCGATAGCTGCTATCAGCCGCCCCTGGTGAAGCATCGCGAAGTCGCGCATTCGGAAGATCTGGAATTGATCGAAATCACAGGTCCGGCGGAATTTGAGACTAAAGACGTGTGATCATGAAGCGCCGGGGCGCGTGAGACAGGAAGAAGAAGAATGTCGCGATCTGTGATCGTGCTTGGCGCCGGCATGATCGGCGTTTCCATCGCGCTGCATTTGCAACGCCGCGGCGCGCAGGTGGCGGTGCTGGACCGCGCGCCGCCCGGTGAAGGCGCATCCTTCGGCAATGCAGGTCTGATCCAGCGCGAAGCGGTGCATCCGCATCCCTTCCCGCGCGATATCGCGACACTCTGGCGCATGGCGCAGAACCGATCGGTGGATGCTTCCTATCATCCTTCTGCCTTGCTCAGCCTGGCGGGGCCCTTGTTCAAATATTGGTGGCATTCGGCGCCATCACGCTATCGGCCGATTGCGGAAGCCTATGCGCGGCTGATCGTGACCTGCATTGATGAACATGTGGCGCTCACACGCGGGACCGAGGCCGAAGCGCTGCTCCGCCCCATCGGCTGGATGCGGCTTTACAACAATCAAACGGCCTTGAATGCCGCCATTGCGGAAGCTGAGACGCTGAAGCGCGAACAGGGTGTGAATTACGCGCTGCTCGATGAAGCTGGTCTTGCTGCGGCCGAACCACATCTGCTGGTCAAGCGCCTTGGCGCCATCCATTGGACCGATCCGCTTTCGGTGAGCGACCCGCAGGCGCTGACGCTGTTTTACGCCAAGCGCTTCACCGAAGCCGGTGGTGAAATCCTGCGCGGCGATGCACTCAGCCTTGCACGCCATGGCGCGGGCTGGCGCGTACAAGCAAGCGATGGCCCGCGGGAGGCGGAACAGGTGGTGATCGCGCTTGGCTCAGCCTCCGCAAAGCTGACCCGCCGCTTTGGTTATGCACCGCCGTTATTCGGCAAGCGTGGCTATCACCGCCATTACCGCATGCAGGGAAATGCCGTGCTCAATCACGGTTTCATGGATGCCGATAGCGGCTTTGTGCTGGTGCCGATGCGCGCTGGTGTCAGGCTGACAACAGGCGCTGAATTCGCGCCCGATGATGCGCCGAAAACCCCGGTGCAATTGGCACGCGCCGAACCACTCGCGCGTAAGCTGCTGCCGCTCGCGGAAGCCGTGGAAGATGATCCCTGGATGGGCGTGCGCCCCTGCACGCCGGATATGCTGCCGATCATCGGCCGCCTGCCCGGCCAGGCCGGCGCCTGGTGCGCCTTTGGCCATGCGCATCAGGGCTTTACGCTGGGTCCGACGACCGGGCGGCTGGTGGCGGAGATGGTGATGGGCGAAGCGCCCTTCATTGACCCGAAGCCTTATGATCCAGGGCGGTATTGAGGGTTGATACCTTCAGCGGGCAGGGCATATCAGTGATCCATGCGGCGGTTCCGCCGCGATGCAATCGGATTATTTGATGATCGCGCTGCCCACCCCTCAGCAGCTCCGCTATTTGGTGGCGCTTGCCGAATATGAACATTTCGGCCGCGCCGCTTCGGCCTGCGGGGTCACGCAATCCACCCTATCCGCCGGCATGATCGCCCTTGAGCGACAATTGGATGCTGCCATTCTGGAACGGAGCGGCGCCAAGAAGCCGGTCTTCACGCCGCTCGGGGCAGAGCTGATCCAGCGCGCCCGCGCCGCCCTTGCTGCGCTCAATAGCTGTGTGGAAACTGCAAGCGCTGCGCGGGAACCCCTTTCGGGACCCATCCGCCTTGGCGTCATCCCGACCATCAGCCCCTTTTTGCTGCCCCGCCTGATGCCGCGGCTGCGCGCCGATTTCCCGCGCCTGCGCCCCTGGTTGCGGGAAGATTTGACCGAAAGGCTGGTGGAAGCTTTGGAATCGGGACGGCTTGACCTGCTGCTGCTCGCACTCCCCTGCGATTGCGGGGCGGCGGAGACGCTGGCCATCGCTGAAGACCCGTTTCTGCTCGCCTGCCCGGAAGATCATCCCTTGGCCGGGCGCGCCAGCATCCCGCCCCGGGCGCTGCTGGAGGAAAAACTATTGCTGCTGCAGGATGGGCATTGCCTGCGGGATCATGCTTTGGCCGCTTGCGGCCTTTCAGGGGCGCTGACCGCCGAGGAATTCTCGGCCACCTCGCTCCATACCCTTGTACAAATGGCGGCGAGTGGGCTTGGGATAACGCTCCTGCCGCGCCTGGCTGTGGCTGGCGGTGTGCTCGCGGGCACCGGGCTGGTGACGCGGCCGCTTGAGAATGGCATGAGCCGTCGCATCGGCTTGGCATGGCGTGCGCGCAGCCCAAGGGCTGAGGAATTCCGCGCACTCGCACCCGCGATTGCGACCGCGATGCAGGATTTGTAATGCTGCCGCCAAGGGAGGGGGGGAACATGGCCGGTTTTGATCTTGGGCGGGTGATTGGCGCGGTGCTGGGCGGCGGTACGCCACCACGGCGGCGCGGCCCCACGCGCTCACGCAGCCGCGCCACCGCCAGCAATGCTCAGCTTGGTCGCGCTTTGGCCGGGCTTGCCGGCATTGCGATTGAGGCGCTGCGCCGGAGCCAGAGCTCTGCCCCACCAGGGCCCGCCGCGCCGCTGCCAAGACCGGTACCTCCCTCTGGCAAGGTTGGCGGTGGCTTCGATTGGGCCGGGCCGGCGCGCCCGGCGCCCGCCAGCCCTGGCCCTTGGGGCAAGGCGCCGGGTGCCGCCAAACCCGCCGCCGATCCTTGGGCGCCTGTCGCTGCCGCGCCAGAGGAAGAACCCAGCGCCGAGACCGCCGAAGCACTCATGATGCTGCGCGCCATGATTGCCGCCGCCAAGGCCGATGGCACGATTGATGCCAAAGAACGCGGGCGTATCGCCGCGCAATTGGATGGCGCGGGCCTCAGCCCCGCTGCGCGTGATGCGGTGCTGGCGGATTTCGAAAAGCCCTTGGCGCCGGCCGCCCTTGCCAAGCTGGCGAGTGACCCGATGCTGGCAGCGCAACTCTACGCCGCCGCGGTGGTCGGCGCGGGGGAGATCGCAGCGGCCGAGCGCGCCTGGCTTGATGAATTCGCCAAGGCGCTCAAACTGGATCGCGCCGCGGC
>JADCES010000269.1 GCA_020250005.1 Roseomonas sp. | reverse complement strand
GATCCGCGCGCGCAGCCAATCAGCACATTCGCCGCTCAAGGTGCGCGGCTTGTGGCCGCCCATCTGGCCTGGCGTCAGCGCCCCGGTCTCGCGCTGCCGCTTGCGCCATTTGGAGACGCAGGATGGGCTGATCCGCAAGGCAGCAGCGATCGAGCGGATCGTCTCGCCAGCCTCGGCACGCTGAACGGCACGCTCACGCAGATCTTCGGAATAGGGGCGATCCATGCTGGCCACCTCAACCCAGCACGGAGCTTGAATCAGAAATCAACCCGCTTCGGGAATCCCGATTCAATGAAAAAGCAGCTTGCTCTAAAGCGTCGCCCTTTTCAGGCTACTTCACCTCAACCCCATAGACATCCCTCGCCGCATGGGCGGTGATCAGCCCATCCGCCACATCGCGCTTCACCAATTCCGGATCGCGCGCCTTGGGATCACCCATGCCGCCACCGCCCGGCAGTTTCAGCAGCAGGCGCCGGCCTTTCGGGATGACCTGAAAGCCTTTTGTCCGCAGCACCGTGCCGTTGGAGTCATTCAGCCCGACCCAACCGCCAGCCCCTTCCCCACCGCCATCACGCCCCTTGGGCGGATTGGCGACGCGGTCAAAAATCGCGTTCACGGCGAATTCCGCATCGCCCTTGGCGCCGATTTCCATGATCTGGCCAAAGCCGCCGCGTGTCTTGCCGGCGCCCGCGGAATCAGGGCGGAGTTCCTTCTTCCAGAAAATGACGGGTGCGACGTTTTCAGTCGCTTCCACCGGCATGGTGCGCACGCCGGATGGAAAGGCCGTGCCATCAAGCCCATCCTTGGCCGGCCGCGCGCCGGTGCCGCCGGAATTGAAGGTGATGATTTCAAAATCATCCACCTCGGCTTCCTGGCCGGAGACCTGGGAGCCACCACGCAAAGGCGGATTCCAAAGTGCGGAGGAGCCTTCCGCATTCACCCGGCCCGGTACGGCCTGATGGAGGCACCCCATCATCAGATCGGGGATCAATTGCCCAATCACATGCCGCACACTGACCGGATAGGGACGCGGCGCATTCAGGATGGAACCTTCGGGGATTTCCATCTCAAACGGCGCGAGGCTAGCCCAATTATTCGGGACTTCCGGGGCGACAACGCATTTGATGCCAAAGCAGGAATAGGCGCGGCAATAGGCCGGCGGCACATTGATGCCGCGGCTGGAAAGCCCCGAAGTGCCCACGTAATCCACCACAATCCGATCCGCATGAATGGTCATGGCGGCCTTCAGCGTCACCGGCGCCTCATAGCCATCGGATTTGATATCGGAACGGAAAGTGCCGCGCGGCAGCTTGGCAATTTCAAGCAATGTCGCGCGCCGGCTGGCTTCAAAGATGTATTCAGCAAGGTCGTCAAGACTATCCATCGCGAACTCATCCATCATTTCAACAAGTCGCTTGGACCCCGCATCATTGCAGGCGCAGAGCGAATAGATGTCACCTTCCAATTCCACCGGCGTGCGCGATCCCGCGCGGATGAAATCGAAAAACGTCTCATTCGGTGCGCCGGCATCGAAGCATTTCACGATAGGGATATAGAGCCCTTCTTCGAAAACGCTGCGCCCTTCCGGGCCCATGCCAAGACCGCCGATATCAATGATATGCGCGGTATTGGCGAAAAGCCCGACAATCTTGCCGCCCCGAAACGCGGGCGAAACCACGGTCAGGTCATGCAAATGCCCGGTCGCGAGCCAGGGGTCATTGGTGATGTAGTGATCACCTGGCTTCATGCTGGCGGCGGGAAATTTCGCGAGGAAATGCCCAACCGATTCCGCCATGGAATTCACATGGCCCGGCGTGCCGGTCACGGCCTGGGCCAGCATGCGGCCTTGCAGGTCAAAGACGCCGGCGGAAAGATCACCCGCTTCGCGCACCGTGGTGCTGAAGGCAGTCCGGATCATGGTTTGCGCCTGTTCTTCGACCACCGCAATCAGGCGATTCCATTGGATCTGGCGTTGAATTGTCGCCAGCGCGCCGGTTTCCTTCATCGTGCAGCCTCCTGCGTCAGATCGAGATAACCCAGCCCATCCATGCGGCAAATCCAGCCAGGGCCAATCAAGGTGCTGGTTTCCGCTTCGGCGATAATGGCGGGGCCGGCCACGGTGGCACCGGGCCGCATCGCCTCACGATCATAAACCTGCCATTCGGCCACTTCGCCGGTCGCGGTATCGCGCACCATTTGCACACGGATTGGGCTTGGCGCCGGCGCATTCGCCACCGCACCCGCCGGTTCCACATGCGCTTCAACGGTGCGGACCGTGACGGCGAAGGACAGGATTTCAACATCCGAACCCGGCACCGGCCGATCATAGAAGCGGCTATATTCCGAATCATAAAGCGCGCGAATTTCGCGTACATCCTGCGCGGTCAAGGCACGCGGCGGGATCGGCACGGCAATTTCATGCCCCTGCCCGACATAGCGCATATAGGCGATGCGGGTTTCCTCAATCGGCGCCCCAAAGGCGCCTTCCGCCACCACCCCCGCCGCTTCGCGCGACATGGCGGCAAGCAGGCTATTCACCGCAGCGATATCAAAACTGCCGAAGCGCTGATAGAGCGACTTCACCACCTCATAAGCCACCGGCGCGCGGAGGAAGCCAATCGCGCTACCCACACCAGCGCCGGATGGCACCAGAATACGCTTCACGCCGATTTTCTCCGCCACGCGATAGCCATGCACCGGGCCGCCGCCACCAAAGGCGATCACCACGCGGCCTTCGTAATTCTTGGCACTTTCAATTGCATGCACGCGCGCGGCATTGGCCATATTCTCATCCACCATCTCAACCACGCCAAGCGCGGCCATATCAGCGGAAAGTGCCAGCTTGCCACCACCATGCTCGGCCAACGCCTTGCGAGACTGATCCGGATAAAGCCTGAGCGCACCACCCGCAAAAAGTTC
>JADCES010000268.1 GCA_020250005.1 Roseomonas sp. | reverse complement strand
GGGTGGTGGCGGCGCGCATCGGCCTTCCATGGGCCAGGATATGGTGAAGGGCCGGCGGACGGAGATTGAATATCTGAACGGCTTTGTCGTGGATAAGGGGGCAACAATCGGCATTGATGCGCCGGCCAATGCGGCGCTCACCGATATCGTCAAGCGCGTTGAACGCGGAGACGCCAAGCCGAGCCCGGAGTTGATTCGCGGGCTGCGGTTGAATTGAGAGAGAAGTTTTTGCAGACAAGATATGGAGGAAAACGACAATGATGAATCCGATGGCGCTGACGGGCAAGACCATCATCGTAACCGGCGCGGGGCAGGGGATTGGTCGCGCCATTTCCGAATTGGTGCTGGGGCTTGGCGGCAATCTGGTGATGGTGGAGCGCAATCGCGAAACCCTGATGCAGGTGGCCGAAGCGCTCGCTGGGGATCGCACCATGGCGATTGAAGGCGATGTCGCGGCAGAAGAATTCGGCCCGCAATGCGTGGCGGATGCGGTGGCGCGTTTCGGCGCCGTGCATGGCCTGGTGAATTGCGCCGGCATCACGCGGCCCGCGATGATCGAGAAAATGACGCTCCGGCAATGGCAGGAAGTGATCAATGTGAACCTGACCGGCTGCCATTTGATGCAGCAGGCGGTTGGCAAGCACATGATCGAACGCGCGCGCGCCGGTGAGGAACGGCCGGGCGCGATTGTGAATATCTCCTCCACCGCCGGCAAAAGGGGCAGCATCGGACAGGTGAATTATGCCGCCGCCAAATCCGGGCTTTTCGGTATTACCATGACCGCAGCAAGCGAATGGGCGCGTTATGGCATTCGCGTGAATAGCGTTGGCTTCGGTACGGTGGAAACGCCGATGACCGAGGTGATTCGTTCAGAACGTTTCCGCGAACGCACGCTCGCGCGCATTCCACTGGGGCGCGTGGCGCAGCCATCGGAAGTGGCGCCCTTGATCTGCTTCCTGCTGTCCGAAGGGGCTTCCTTCATTACCGGGCAGAATTGGGTGCAATGCGGTGGGGCGCATATGCAGCCTTGATGGAATTATGGAAGGGCGGCGAGCACAGCCTTCGCCGCCGCTTCCGATGGCGTGCCTTGTGGCGCGTTTAACTTCGCCAAGGTTTCAGCAAAACCCTGGCGCTGCGCTGCCACCGCCGCCTGATCCTGCAACAAGGGCCGCAGCGCGGTGGCAAGCGCTTCAGGTGTGCAGCTTTCCTGAATACGTTCCGGCACGACTTCGCGCGCACAAAGCAGATTGACCAACGAGGCATGCGGCACCTTGATCAGCCGCCGCGCAATCGCCGCCGTAATGGGATTGACGCGATAGGCCACGATATGCGGCACGCCGGCCACCGCCATTTCCAGCGATGAGGTGCCGGATTTGATCAGCCCCGCGCCATTTTCTGCCGCCGCCGCGAAGGCATCATGCTTATCGGCAATGTCTTCCACCAGAATGGGCTTGGCTGGCCAAGCGGCCGCCGCTTCGCGCACCAAAGATGCGACGATGGGAGAAACAGCAATCACCGGGCGCAGCGCTGGGTTTTGCGGCAGCACCGCTTTGAGCGTGGCGCCAAAAACCGGCAGCAAACGCGTTGCTTCAATGCGTCGGCTGCCCGGCATGATGATCAGCGGGCGATCGGTTGCCGTCAGCCCATGGCGGGCGCGGAAACGCGCGGCATTGCCTTGATCCACGCCGCTTTCCAGCACGGGATGGCCAACGAAAGTCACGGGTATGTCAGCCGCTTCGAAAAACGCGGGCTCGAAAGGTAGTAGGCAGAGCAAATGATCAATCTTGCGCCGCAGCTTTTTAACGCGCCCCGGGCGCCAGGCCCAGACTTGCGGGGCGACGTAATGCATCACGCGGATGCCTCGCGGCTTCACGGCCTCTGCAATCCGTAGCGTAAAGCCAGGGCTGTCAATCGTGACCAGCAGAGCGGGTTGTCGGGCAAGGATATCGGCTTCTGTTTCAGCGAGCCGCCGCTTCAATTGGCGAATGCGCGGCAGCACTTCCAGCAAGCCCATCAGCGCCAATTCGCGATAGGAGAAAAGGCTTGGCATGCCCTGCTCGGCCATGCGTTCACCGCCAATGCCGGCGAAATTCAGGTCAGGCCGCGCCTTGCGCAAGGCCGCGATCAGCCGGGCGCCGAGCACATCGCCCGAAGCCTCGCCAGCGATGATGTAGATCAGCGTCATGCGAAATGGGCGGCTTTGGGGGGTGCAAACGGCGCCCTTGGCCAATCGCGGTGATTGAGCACCGCGCCATCACGCCGCACCGCTTCAATCAGGCTTGGATCGAGGGTGCAAAACACCCAGCCCGGCGCATCCATCTGACCTTCGGCGAGGATACCATCGGCGGGAAAGCCGCGATCCATCGGGCCGAAAACGCCAGCACGACCGCGATTGACATCAAGCGCTGCAGACCAGGGCGCTTCACCCACGGTTGGCGTGATGGCGACATAGCATTGGTTTTCCAAGGCGCGCGCGCGCGCCGAGAAATGCACGCGATTGAAACCGGCAAGGCTATCCGTACAGCTCGGTGCCAGGATCAGCCAGGCGCCGGCCATGACTTGCACGCGCGCATGTTTTGGGAATTCGATGTCGTAGCAAATCGAAATTCCGATCCTGCCCCAGGGCGTGTCAAATACATTGGGATCAGCGCCTTGGCTGACGCCCCAACGTTCAGTCTCAAACCGCGTCATGGCGCGCTTATCCTGAAAGGCAATCAGCCCTTCCGGCGTGATCAAGGGTGCGCGATTGACCACGCGGCCATCGGGTGCGCGCATTGGCAAGCTGCCGGGCTGTAGCCAGATGCGGTGGCGTCGCGTGGCATCGCGCATCGCGGCCAGGATATCCGGTGCGGCAGCGATCATGGCGGCAAGCTCAGCGGCTTCAGTGGCCTCGCCACCATTCAGCCCAGCGCCGAGTTCCACCGCCGCATATTCCGGCAGCACCAGCAAATCCGCGCTCGCGCGGCCTTCTTCCAGCCAGCGATCAAGCCCCTTGGCGAAATCCGCGATGGAGGCCGGGCGCCCCACCGGATATTGCAGCAGGCCAAGCCGGATGGGGCGCGCTTCCGTCATGAAAGCTGCTTGATCCAGAAGGACAGCACATGCGGTGTTTCGCGCGTATCGCCAACCTCGCGCCAGGACATCACGGTTGAGATATCCGGCCGCGGCGCATAACCGCGATTGCGCCAGAAGCCATCTAGCGGTGTGTAATCGCGCGGGCGACGCGGGTCGTTTTCATTGCGCACCACCGCGCAAAAGGTGGCGATGGAAAGCCCCAAGCGGCGCGCATGGGCTTCGCGTTCCTCAAAAAACCGCACGCCCGCACCCTGGCCGCGATATTCCGGCAACAAAACGCTTTCGCCGAAATAGCAGAGGCTGTCGGCATCCAGCCCCGCAGTGGTCCAGGCGGCGCGGAGCTTTTCGCTGGCTTCCTTGCCGGGCTGGCAGGTCGCCATGCCAACGGCCTCGCCCTTTGCTGTGCTGGCCGCCACCACCAAGGCGCCGGGGCTTTGCGCATAGGATGCGAGGTAGCGCGCCTCATAGGCCGCATCGCCATCATACAGATAAGGCCATTCGCGAAAGACGCGGATACGCAGGCCAGCCAGCGCGTCCAGCCGTGCGGTAAGCGCGGCACCAGATAGGGTTTCAAAGGTCAAAGGGGCAGGGGACATGGCTGGGTATTAGCGGAGATTGCGTCCGGGCGGAATCATGCCGTGTTTGCCGCAAGCGCGGCCTTGTCGCGTGCCGCTTGCAGAAAGGCGGCCAGGCCTTCTTCCACCACCGCCCTGTCCAGATCACGCAGGATGAAGACGATTCGGGAATGGCGGTCATGCCCCGCTGGCCAGGCGGCCAGGCGTTCCGGCGGGTGGAAGACATGCTGCACGCCATGCAGCACCACGGGACGATCCTCCCCTTGCAAATTCAATATCGCCTTCATGCGCAAAATGCTGGCGCCGCGTGTGATGGCGAGCATTTCAAGCCAACTCGCCAAGCCTTCCCAGGGAAGGGGTTCGGCGAAGGTCAGACCAAAGGCCTGGATGCGCGCATCATGGCGGTTCGGGTCATGGTGATGGTCGTGATGATGGTGGTGATGCGCGGCTTCCGCCGCCAACCAGCCAGCGACCTCGGCGATCTTGGCGCTGGCATCAAAACCGCCCGCGCCAAACAGGAAATCCGGTTCGACATCGCCCGCCACGACGTGCTGAATTGGCGCGCCGGGATTAAGCGCGCGCAGCCGTGTTTCCAGCGCGCTAATCTGATCGGCACTTGCGATATCTGTCTTGCTCAGGATCAGCCGATCTGCAACGGCCGCCTGCTTCACGGCCTCAATCTGGCTGTCCAGCGTTGTGGCGCCAAGCATGGCATCCACCACCGTCACCACGCCATCCAAGCGAAAGGAACGCAGCGCCACCGGGTCGCTCATCAACGTTTGCAGAATGGGCGCGGGATCAGCAAGGCCGGTGGTTTCAATCAGCACGCGGCGTATGTCATGCCCGGCTTCGGCCTTCAGCGCCAAATCACGCAAGGCGCGCTGCAAATCGCCGCGAATGGTGCAGCAAAGGCAGCCGGCATTGAGCAGCACGGTATCTTCATCAAGCTTTTCGACCAGCAGATGATCCAGCCCAATCTCACCAAATTCATTGATCAGCACAGCACTGCCCGCCATTGCGGGATGCTTCAGCAGCCTGTTCAGGAGCGTGGTCTTGCCCGCCCCCAGAAAGCCGGTCAGCACCGTGACAGGAATGGGCATCATTTGCGGTAGAGCGCTTCCGGGTCCATCAGTGGCTCGGCGATGTTCGTCAACGCATCGCCACGCGGGGCGCGATAGAAGCAATTGCGCCGCCCGGTATGGCAGGCCACGCCCTGCTGATCCACCAGCAGCAGAATCGTATCGCCATCACAATCAAGCCGTAGATCCACCAGCATCTGCACCTGGCCGGATGTTTCGCCCTTGCGCCACAGCGCCTTGCGCGAACGCGAATAGTAGCACACGCGCCCGGTTGACAGAGTTTCAGCCAGGCTTTCGGCATTCATCCAGGCCATCATCAGCACTTCGCCCGTATCATGCTGCTGGGCAATGGCGGGCATCAGCCCCGCCGCATCGGGCTTCAGCGC
>JADCES010000267.1 GCA_020250005.1 Roseomonas sp. | reverse complement strand
CGCCATCATCCTATTCGCCGGCGCCTATCTGGCCGAGGTAGTGCGCGGCGGCCTGCAAGCCCTGCCCAAGGGACAATATGAAGCCGCTGATGCCATGGGCCTGTCCTTCTGGCAGAAGACCGGGCTGATCATCCTGCCCCAGGCCTTGCGCATGGTGATCCCGCCCTTGGTCAATACCTTCATCGGCTTCTTCAAGGATACGTCGCTGGTGCTGATCATCGGCATTTTCGATTTGCTGACCGCCGGCAAGACCGCGATTGTGGAGCCCGCCTGGCAGGGCTTCGGCGTTGAGGTTTATGTCTTTATTGGCAGCATCTATCTGGTTTTCTGCTATGCCATGTCCAAATACAGCCGCGGGTTGGAGGCGGAGTTGAACCGCCATCGCCGCCGCTGAATCCCGGGAAACAACATCATGAGCGCTTCCGCTGATCTTGCCCATGTCGCTTCCGCCGCCCAGGCCGATGCGCCGCCAGCCATTGAATTGGCCGGTGTCAATAAATGGTTCGGCGCACTGCATGTGCTGCGCGATGTGAACCTGGCTGTGGCGCCGGGTGAACGCGTGGTGGTGTGCGGGCCATCAGGGTCGGGCAAATCCACCATGATCCGCTGCATCAACCGCCTGGAAGTGCACCAGGAAGGTCGTATTGCTGTCGAAGGGATCGAACTGACTGATGATGTGCGCGCCTTGGATGCGATCCGCCGCGAAGTCGGCATGGTGTTTCAGTCCTTCAATCTTTTTCCGCATCTGACGGTACTGGAAAACTGCACCCTGGCGCCGATCTGGGTGCGCCGCATGCCGAAGAAGGATGCGGAAGAATTGGCGATGGAATTGCTGGCGCGCGTGAAAATCCCTGAACAGGCGAAGAAATATCCGGGCCAGCTTTCCGGCGGGCAGCAGCAGCGCGTGGCCATTGCCCGCGCCCTTTGCATGCGCCCCAAGATCATGTTGTTCGATGAACCGACCTCCGCGCTCGATCCCGAGATGATCAAGGAAGTGCTGGATGTGATGGTGGAATTGGCCGGCACGGGCATGACCATGATGGTGGTGACGCATGAAATGGGCTTCGCCCGCCAGGTCGCGGACCGCGTGGTGTTTATGGATCAGGGTGAGGTGGTGGAAATCGGCACCCCCGATCAGGTCTTCAATGCGCCAAAGACCGACCGGCTCAAGCTGTTTTTGAGCCAGATCCTGCGCGGGCATTGAATGCCCGCCATGCGCGAGGCGCGGGGCAAATGCCTTGCAATCCTTGGCTGACGGGGCAGACTGCACGGCAATGATCCCTTGGAAGGCAAGCAAGCCATGAGCAGTCCTGCCGCTACTGGGCGTGGCGCGCCTTCGCTTGCGTTGATCCTGGCAGTTCTGGGCGTTGTTTATGGGGATATCGGCACCTCTCCACTTTACGCCATGCGCGCCGCGGCCAGCCATTTTGAGGAAGGCGGCGTGGAGGCTTGGGAAATCCTTGGCCTGCTCAGCCTGATCATCTGGGCGCTGATCCTGACCGTCACGGTGAAATATGTCGCCTTTGTGCTGCGCGCGGATAACCGCGGAGAAGGTGGCATCCTGGCGTTGATGGCGCTGGCGCAGCGCAGCGTTGAAAATGCGCGCCTGCGCTGGACCTTGGCGCTGATCGGCATTGCTGGCGCCTGCCTGTTCTTTGGTGATGGCATCATCACGCCGGCGATTTCCGTGCTGTCGGCGGTGGAGGGGCTCAAGGTTGTCTCCCCCCATCTGGAAAAGGCGGTTTTGCCGATTTCTGTGGTGATCCTGCTGGCACTGTTTCTGGTGCAATATCGCGGCACGGCGAAAATGGGGGCGATCTTTGGGCCCATTTGTGCGGCCTGGTTTCTGGTGCTGGGGCTGCTCGGGCTGTGGGAAGTGCTGCACAATCCGGGCGTACTCGCGGCGATTTCACCGCATTGGGCGATTACCTTCTGCCTGCATTACCAGTTGATGGCCTTCATTGCCTTTGGCTCCGTCGTGCTGGCGGTGACGGGGGCCGAGGCGCTTTATGCCGATATGGGGCATTTCGGCCGCCGGCCCATTCGCTGGGCTTGGCTGGTGATTGTGCTGCCGGCGCTGGTGCTGAATTACCTCGGCCAGGGCGCGCTTTTGCTGCGCGATCCGGCCGCACTCGAAAACCCGTTCTTCCTGCTGGCGCCGGAATGGTTCCGCCTGCCTTTGGTGTTTCTGGCCACGGCCGCCACCATTATCGCGAGCCAGGCGATGATTTCCGGCGCCTATACCATTGCGCGGCAATGCGTGCAGCTTGGCTTCCTGCCGCGGCTGGTGGTGCGCCATACCAGCGATACGGAAGAAGGCCAGATCTATATGCCGCAGGTGAATTTCGCCCTGCTGATCGGTGTGCTGATTCTGGTGGTGACATTCCGTGATTCCGAACGCTTGGCGGCGGCCTATGGCATTGCGGTGACAGGGACTTTCGTTTGCACTTCCTGCCTAGCCATGGTTGTGTTCCATCGCAAATTCGGCTGGCCCTTGCTTGGCGTGCTTGGCGTTTTCCTGCCGCTGCTTGCGCTTGATCTGGCCTTCTTCCTCTCCAATGTGCTCAAAATCCCCGATGGCGGCTATGTGCCGCTGGTGCTGGGCGTTGTGCTGTTCACCATCATGCTGACCTGGCATCGCGGGCGGGAATTGCTGTTCGCGCGTATCCGCCAGGATGGCCTGCCGCTCAAATCCTTCATTGCGCGCCTGCCGCAATCACGCACCGTGCGCGTCCCCGGCACGGCGGTGTTCATGACGAGCCAGGCGGAATTCCTGCCCGGCGCGCTGCTGCATAACCTTAAGCACAACAAGGTTTTGCATGAGCGCGTGCTGTTCCTGACAGTTACCAATGAGGATGTGCCGCAAGTGGGCGTTGATCGGCGCCGCGCGGTGGAAGAATTGGCGCCCAATATCCATCGCATTGCGCTGCGCTATGGCTTCCAGGAAAGCCCCAATATCCCGCGTGAGCTTGAAGCGTTGGCGGAATTGGGCATTCCTTACGAACCCATGCAGACTTCCTATTTCCTGGGGCGGGAGACGGTGGTGGCAGCCGCCGTGCCGAAAATGTCGCGCTGGCGGCAATGGTTGTTTGTGGTGCTCAGCCGGAATTCCCTTTCGGCCACGGAATTCTTCCGCATTCCATCTGACCGTGTGGTAGAATTGGGCGTGAAGGTCGCGATCTGACCCAGGTTGCGCGCCCCTGATGGAGGAGATGTGCATGGAGCGGATGCTGGTGACACTCTCCCTGGTGGCGGGGCCGGGCTTCCCCACGGGCTGCGTAGATCACCGCTATGAGATTGAGCTTGCGCTGGATGCGGCGGGGCACCCGGATGCGAAAGCCTGGGCCGAAGACCCTGCCCCCTGGCGCGCGCGGCGCATCCGCCCCGATGCGCAACCCGAGCAGGGCGATGTGCAATATGATGGCGATAATGGCTGGTTCATCCGCTTCAGCGGCAGCCTGGCCGAGCGCTTTGACGCGCCTGAGGCGCATTTCGACCCCGGCAGCAGCCCGATCCGGCCCGGGGAATATGTGACCATCACCGAAGTGGATGGTGGGGTGTTTGATTACCGGATTGTGGGGGTGGGGGCCTTGTGAGGGGATGGTGGAGCCAAGGTCCACCGAAACACCGTCTCCCACGAATTCTGACCATCCCGATACCCTACCAAATTTCCGAATCCAGGACTGAAAATTATCGAAGATTGTCTCGAACCGTCTCCCCTTGATTTCCGCCAGCCCATGCCTCATGTTGGGACCATTGTTGGGAACAATGTTGGGGCCATGTTGGGCCGGAATCGGGTCGGAGGATGTTGGGACCATGCCTGGACGCCTTACCGTAAAAACCGTGGAGGCCATCACCGGCACCGCCGCTGAAGGCCGCGAACTGTCCAAGGCGGCGACGCCAGGGCGCCACACAGATGGCGATGGGCTTCACCTGCATGTCCGCAGCGATGGCCGGGCCGGGTGGGTGCTGCGTTACCGCCTGCATGGCCGACAGCGCGACATGAGCCTTGGTGGCTGGCCCGATGTTGGGCTGAAGGAAGCGCGGGTTTTGGCTTCGGCCGCGCGCCAGCAAATCACCGCCGGGAGCGACCCTATCCGAGAACGGCAACGCGCAGTCGCCGATGCGACCCTGGCCGGCAGCCGGGAGCGGACCTTCAAGGCAGCGATGGAAAGCGCGCTTCAGTCGCGTGAAGGCGCCTGGAAAAGCCCAAAGCATCGTTGGCAGTGGCGCGCCACGCTTGAGAAGCACGCTCTCCCCATCCTTGGCGACATGCCGGTTTCGGAAGTGACGACGCATGATGTGCTGCGCGTCCTGCGCCCGATCTGGGCGAAGACCACTGAAACTGCCACGCGGCTGCGCGGGCGGATTGAGATTGTTCTGGACCATGCCCATGCCCTGAAATGGCGCACAGGTGACAACCCGGCCCGGTGGCGCGGGAACCTCTCTGAATTGCTGCCCAATCCTTCAAAGCTGGCGCCGGTGCAGCGTCAGCCTGCCCTTCCCTGGCCGCAGGTGCCGGCCTTCGTCACAGTCTTGCGTGAGCGTCAGGGCGTGGCCGCGCTGGCGCTTGAATTCGTGATCCTTACAGCGGCGCGCACGGGCGAGGCGCGCGGCGCCACATGGGGCGAGATTGATTTTGATGCTGCCATCTGGACCGTGCCGGCAAGCCGCATGAAAGCAGGCGAGATGCACCGCGTTCCGCTTTCCAGCGCTGCGCTTGCTGTATTGGCGCGGGCCAAGGAAGCCCAACCGATTGCGCAGACACTGGCGAAGGACGAACGGCCGAAGGCTCACATGCTGATCTTCCCAAACAGTGGCGGCAAAGCGCTATCCGACATGGCGCTGACGATGCTGGTGCGCGGCATGGCTCTGGATGGCCTCGCCGACGATGAATTGCCGCGCTGGCGCGATCTGACCGGGCGAGCAATCGTGCCGCATGGATTCCGCAGTAGCTTCCGCGACTGGTGTGGTGAGACCCGCCCCGAAGGCCGAGAAGTGGCGGAGCGCGCCCTGGCGCATGTCGTCCGCGGCGTGGAAGGTGCCTATGCGCGGAGTGATCTTTTGGAGCGGCGTAGGCCGCTCATGGAAGCCTGGGGCGCCTTTGCTTGCGGTGGTGGCGCCGAAGCCGAGGTCACGCCGATCAGCGAGGCGCGCGAGCGCCTGAGAGGGGCTGCGGCATGACGCAACAACGCGCCCGTCAGGAAGCTGAACGTCGCTGGATCGTGCTTGGCACCGATGGTCGGCACGTTTCGATTGGCCGCGACAGCGACCCTTCACCCGAGGAGATAGAAGCCGCCGAGGCCGCGCTCCTGGCGCAAGGGCATGGCGGATGGCTTGCCGTGACGAGCGGCGCGTATTGGAGCCGCCGCGCCCGCCTGGAGGTTCTGGAAGTACGCCGCCTTGGCGCGCCTGCCACAGCCTTCGCGGAAGCCGCCGCAGCCTTTCAGCAGCGCCGCCACGCGCGACTTGCCGAGATTGCCTGAACCGCGCCCGGAGGAACCGGGCAACCATTCGCGGAGGGGGGTAGCATGACGCCGCTTTCCGCAAACCAAGGGAACCAACATCGTGACCCTACCCATAGCCCCCTCCCAATCCCAAGCTGCGCCGGAAGGCGATCTGATTGCGGTGGCCAATGCGATGGCCCAAGCCGACAATTCCGGCGAAGCGCCGTTGCTGCCCCTGGCGCTTCCTCTTGGGGGCTGGGCAGGCACGGCAAGCCTCTCGCTTGAAAATGGGCGAATCCTGCTTGCATTGAACGATGAAGAGGGGCGCGAAACCATAAGCCGTATGCCCTGGCCCAATGCGCGCAGCCTCGGGCTGGCCCTACTGGCGCTGGGTGATGCGGTGGGCGACCTGCCCGCTTAGAAAAGCTGAAAAGGGAGGGGGAAGGGTTCCGTGGCCGGAGAATGGTGGAGGCTTTCAGAGGCTATCGCCTGGATTGCCTGCCGAAGGGCAATAGCTTTTTACCAATGGGACGATTCGGTTTTCCCGCCATCCGAGAGCAGAGGGCTGATCGCGGCCAATGAGTATGTTTCCGAGGCGGCGGCCCAACAACTAAATGCCCAGGATGATGGCGTGAGCGCGGCGATAGAAAGCACCACTCACCAGCTTTTTCAGGCCGCCGCTGATGGTAGAGTCACGCTTCGCGGCGTGGGGCCTTATTGGCCAGACGCTGTCAGACGGGGCAAGAAACCCAATGCAATTGAGAAAGCAATTGAGAAAACTTATTTCTGCGAGGGCGGGCGTAGTGCCTTACCTGGGTGTGAGGCTATTTGGCCGGAAGAGGCAGAGAAAGAACCAAGCGTTTACCTGCAGGTGACGGTCTCAGCCAAACAGATGCGGGCGATATGGCCTAAATCGTCGCAAAGCTTGTTACGCGCTATCGCCTGGATGAACGCCAACATAACCAGACCGGGAGCCATGAAGGGGACTGATGCGATTGCACGTTGTATGGGGGAGGCGCGCTGCACAAAGAGAGAAGCAATAGCTGCCTTGAACAAGCTTCCCCCCCATTTGCGGCGGGGGCGCGGAAGGCCACGCAAGACAGAAGAGTAGTTTTTCGTTCCGGTTCATTTTTGGTCTCTGAATCATTTTCGCGAACTGCGCGCCGTGTGCTGAATACAGGGCCGAACCCGCGCATCCCGCCGGGCAGGAGCATCGGCACCATGACTACCAAACTGACGATTCCCGGCGGTGAAACCGCGCCGGCCCAAACTCCCGACACCGAGCCAGCGATCGCGGCAAAAAGCGTAATTCTTCCTCGGCGTTCGCCGCCGCTGGTGCCTGTGCGGAAAGCGCGGCAGGAATACGGTTTGCCTACATCGACACTGTATCGCCTCGCCGCGCAGGACCTCATCCGCATCCGAAAGATCGGCCGCTCCAGCTATGTTGAGACCGAAAGCGTGATGAAGCTGATCGCTGAACTGCCGATCGCCAAAATCGGCCCGGGGTCAGCGAAATGAGCCGCCGCGTGCTTGCGCAAATCCTGGAACTTCTTCCGGGGTTTGCCTGGTGCGGGATCGGTGCAGCGCTGATCCTGCTCGCAATGTAAAACCGGCCCGGTCGGCGGAGACGCCAACGCAGGCCGGGGTGTTACTCACGCAATGCACAGAGAGTGTGTAGCACCACGCCACTGCGCTCCGCAAGCCGAAGGCCATCCACCAAAGGAGGCTTTCCCTTGATTTGCACAATAAACTCCGAGACCGGCCGGCATGACGCGCCGGACGATACCGCACATGCGCCGCCCCAGATTTCCCCCGCCATTGCCGCGGTGGCGCCCGACCAGGAAGGGGCACGCTGCGATGCGGGCAGCGATCCCGAGAAGAAACGGGGACACGCGCAGAAGCGCGCTGGCGGTCATTATTTCGTTGTCTGCCCGCAGCGCCTCGCGGAAGCGCTACGCCTCGGCATAAAGCCAGCGCTCGCCTACCTCGGCCTAGCACGCGGCACGAGGCGCTTTAACTTGACTACCTCCTGGGCCGTCGCTGCCATTGAGCGATACGGGCTGATGAGTCGGCGCAATGCACGCGCCGCGGTTGAGAAGCTGGAGGCAAGCGGCCTCATTTCCCCGCGGGGCCACCTCAAAAGGCGAATCCTTGCGCCACATCTTTCCAAGGAAAAGGCCGAGCTCCTGTATCTGCCCAATCGCCTAATCGGTGCAGTTCCAGGCGATATCAGTCCGCTCAAACCGCTATCGGAAATGGGTGAAGCGACCGGCGCCAGCGCACTCGCGCTCTTGATGGAAATGTACCGCCTTTGCCACCTACTGGTGGATCATGGCTGCAATCCTGCGCTGATAAGCGCGCGCTGGCCATTGAAGTGTCTCGGTGAGGGCAGGGGCGCCTATCGCATCTATGGCCTTGGGCAGGAGGGCACATGGCACTACGACCCGCAGCCATCACCGCTACCGATCCCCTGCCGCGAGGCGGCGCCTGACATCCTGAACATTCTTGATGATCTGCACCTGCTGCGGGTTGTGAAATACGCCTTCACTTACCCACCAGAGAGGGAGGGGGAGATGCTTTTCCCCGCTTGCTGCTTCGAGGGCGAAGAAGCCGAGAACGCCTATGGGCAGGCGCATTCGCAGGCTGCCCGGCTGGCGCTTGAACGCACAGCCAAGAATCAAAAGGAGAAGGACAAGCTGGCCCGAGGCTTTTGGGATTTTGTGGCCGTCCCTCGGCACATATCTGAACCGCTGCTGGTAGGCTTGGTGCGGCCACGTTGGTTGGCGGACACAAGCCATAGCCGCCAATGGCTGGCAAAACTGCGGGAGTGGGAGGTTTTCGCGGAGCCAGGCGCCAAGGCAATCGATCAAAGGTGGAGGCCCTAGATGGCGATGTGCAACATCAAGGTAGGATCAAGGTAGGATCAAGGTAGGTTCAAGGGCATACTACCCGGAGCAGTTCCGTATTCTTCTAAAGAAGAATACGGTTGTCAGCACGAGATAACCTGACCGCGCGAAAATGCAAACCCCGGCCCGAAAGAATCATTCCAGGCAGCCACTCCCCCACCCATACCCTCCAATCGGGCCAAACCCGCGCGCTGCTGCAAATCCCCGCAAAGTGGCGGTTTTCAAAGGATCGCTTCGGGTTTCGCGGATCATCTCCAAAGTGCTATCTGCCGCGACGCTATCATGCGCCACCCTCAATGCGGTAACTCACCCCCCGCAAGTAATGGCAAGTATTCGCGGCAGCTTTCCCAACGGCCCTTTCGCGGGCGCATCCTACCCAAATGATAGCCCATCCGCACGGTTGGGCTTGCACCCTGACCGCAGGGCAAGCCAGTGTCATCCCCTATGCCAAGCTTCAGCGTCACCGCTATTGCCGAGTCGCCGGGCGCCAGCGCTTGGCGTGATGAACCTTGGGGGAGCAAATCTTGATCGCGGGTAGCCTGCTTTCGGAATTCTATCTGCGTGAAGGCATGCGCGAGACGCCGGAATGGCGGGGCATGGATGCCGCGCAGATGGCCGCCAAGGCCGAAAGTCTCCGCGCGCTTTGGCTTTCCCTCGCCGCCATGGCCAGGCCGAATGAGGCGACAACCGAACAAGCCTTCATCCGCCCTGTGCTGGACCTGCTTGGCTGGTATCATCTGCCGCAACAGGCCGCAGGCGGCGGGCGCCGAGACATTCCCGATGCGCTGCTTTTCACCTCCCCGGCCAATCACGCGGAAGCCGCTTCCGTTGCCGCACCGGGGGACCGTTACCGCCTTGCCGCCGTGGTGGTGGAAAGTGAAGCGCGCGAAACCCCGCTTGACCGGGGCAGCGGCAAGGGCGGCACGCCCGCATCGCAAATCCTGCGCTACCTTGCTTTGGCCGAGCCAGCTTCGGGCGGGGCGGTGCGCTGGGGCTTGCTGACCAATGGGCGCTTCTGGCGGCTTTACTTCCATGGCGCGCGCAGCCGCGCGGAAGGCTTTGTGGGCTTTGACCTGCCGGCGTTGCTGGAAGGTGCTGCCAAGGGGGATAGCGAGGCGCTTGATCTGCTGCGCGCCTTCCTGCTGCTGTTCCGGCGCGAAGCGCTTGAGGCTTCCGGGCCTGCTGGCAAAACCTTCCTCGACCTCGCCTTAGATGAGGGGCGCCGTTACGAACAGCGCATTACCGCAGCCCTTTCGGAAGCGGTGTTTGATCGGGTTTTCCCCCGCCTTGTCTCGGCGCTCGCGGCACATGACCCGGCGGCCAAGCCCGCAGATGCAGCCTGGCGCGCGGAAGCGCGGGAAGCGGCGCTGATCCTGCTCTATCGCTTGCTGTTCATCCTTTACGCGGAAGACCGAGACCTGCTGCCGGTGCGCCATGCCGGTTACGCTGCCTATGGCTTGCGGCGCCTGCGTGAACAGGCCGCCACGGCGCGCGATGAGGAACGCCCGCTTTCGGCCAGCTTCACCCGCTGGTGGGATGACCTGACCGCGCTCTGCCGCGCCATAGATGTGGGCGATTCCTCACTTGGGCTGCCGCCCTATAATGGCGGCTTGTTTTCGGCCTCTGCCGCACCCTTGCTGGGCCGTGCGCGCCTGCCTGATGCCACCATGGGCGCCTTGCTGGATGAGCTCTCGCGCGAAGGCGAAGGCGAAGGCGAAGGCAGCGCGCGGCGCCTGATCAATTTCCGCGATCTTTCGGTGCAGCAGCTTGGGTCCATCTATGAACGCCTGCTGGAATTTGATGTGGTGGCGGAAGGGGCGGGCGTCACCACGCGGCTCAATGCCTTCGCGCGCAAGAATTCGGGCACCTATTACACGCCGGAAGAACTGGTCCGCCTGATCATCCGCCGCGCCATTGGCCCATTGCTGGCAGAACGCCGCACGGCCTTCAGCGAAGCGTCGGACCGCCTGAAATCAGACCATCGGCCCAAAGACCAGCGCCTTGTGGATCTCCGCCGGCATGACCCGGCCGAGGCGTTCCTTGCGCTTCGTGTGCTTGATCCTGCCATGGGGTCCGGGCATTTCCTTGTTTCGCTGGTGGATTGGCTGACGGATGAAACCCTGGCCGCGCAGCAGGAAGCCGCCGCGCTGGTCGCCTGGGGCGATTACGCTTCCCCCCTTTCCGCGAAGATCGAGGCCATTCGCGGCCATATCCGCGCCCAGGCACAGACCAATGGCTGGGAGGTGCGCGACGAACATCTGGATGACCGCCACCTTGTCCGGCGCATTGTGCTGAAGCGCGTGATCTATGGCGCCGATATGAATCCCATGGCGGTGGAATTGGCCAAGCTTTCCCTGTGGCTGCATTCCTTCACCGTTGGCGCGCCGCTTTCCTTCCTGGATCATCACCTGCGGGCAGGCAACAGCCTGTTTGGCGAATTTGTGCAGCCCGTCTTGGAAGAACAGAGCACGCGTTATGGCATTCTGCCGCCCGCCGATGTTCTGACACAGGCGTCGCGATCAGCCGGCGCCATGGCAAATATCGAAACTTTGAGCGATGCCGATATTGCCGAGGTTACGCAGAGCAAAGTGTTCTTTGATGTGATGGAGGACCAGACACGGCGGCTGCAAGCCTTCCTGGACCTTTGGCATGCGGACAGGTGGCTTGCCACCGGCGATGATCTGAACACGATCGCCCGCGGCAATCTTCTGTCCGGCGCCTATGGCGACCCGGTGCTTTTGGCGAATGGGGAGGTATCACTTTCTGCTCCTGGGCCGGAAGCGCCTGATATTCGCAAGGGCAGGAAGCGCATACCGGCCAGCGAAGCCTTCCGTGTGGCAAGCGAAAGCCTGGCCAAAGCGCGGGCGCTCAGCCGGGATTGTCGCTTTTTGCATTGGGAATTGGCTTTCCCAGGTGTTTGGACCGGATGGGAAGCGCGGCGCACCGCCGGCGGCTTCGATGCCGTGATCGGTAACCCGCCATGGGACCGGATGAAGTTGCAGGAGGTTGAATGGTTTGCTGCCCGTGCGCCCGAGATTGCGCGCCAGCAACGCGCATCGGATCGGGCAAGGATGGTAGCTGCGATCCGTAAAAAGGATGGCGACTTGGCTGCCGACTATGACCGGGCGGCTTGGGTAGCCGAGGCATCGGCCAGCGTCGCACGATCCTGCGGCGCCTACCCTCTATTGTCAGGCGGCGACACCAATCTTTACGCGCTATTCGTGGAACGCGCCTTGCGGCTGGTGAAGGCCGAGGGGATCGTCGGCCTGCTGGTGCCTTCCGGCATTGCCGCCGATAAGGGCGCGGCGGCGTTCTTCCGCAGCATCGCCACCACCGGGCGGCTTGGCGCGCTGTTTGATTTTGAGAATGGCAGGGGCCGGGCAGGCCCGTTCTTCCCCGATGTGCATCGGTCCTTCAAGTTTGCCGCCCTGGTCGCGGGCGGGCCGGAGCGGCGCTTTGATGCTGCTGCCTGCGCCTTTTTCGCGCAAAGCGCGGAGGAGGCCGAGGCTTCGGGGCTGGCGCTCTCACCCGATGATTTTGCCGCGGTCAATCCGAATACCGGCACGGCGCCGGTGTTTCGTGGCACCCGCGATGCCGAGATTACGCTCGCGGTTTATCGGCGCGTGCCGGTGCTGGTGGATCAGCGCAGCACGCCCCATCAGCGTGTTTGGCCGGTGCGCTACGTTCGCATGTTCGACATGACGAATGACAGCGACAAGTTCCTGACCGAGGCGGAATTACAGAAGGACGGCGCCTATCGCGTGGCGCCGAACCGTTGGAAGAAGGGCGCAACGGAGTGGGCGCCGCTTTACGAAGGGAAGATGGTCCAGGCTTTTGACCACCGCGCGGCCTCAGTCACGGTGAATCCCGAGAATATCAACAGGCCCGCGCAGCCAGAGGCAACGACTGTTGAGCAACACGCCAACCCAGCTTGGATGCCCAACCCGCAATTTTGGGTTGGCACCACGGATGTTGAATGGCCTTCGGGGCCAAAATGGGGGGTGGCATTCAAAGACATCACCGCCGCCACAAATGCGCGGACCATGATAGCTGCCGCCGTGCCATTCGCTGCCGTTGGCAACACGTTACCGCTACTTTTCCCCTTACTGCCTGACGAACCAAAGAATAATGCGTCAGCACACGAAGCATGGCGGGCGGAATGCGATTCCATTCTGGCCACCTATCGGCGCGGCGCGCCGCTGCTGCTGGCCAATCTGAACGCCTTGCCATTGGATTATATCGCCCGACAGAAGGTGCAGAGCACACACCTCAATTTCTACATCGTCGAACAACTGCCGATCCTGCCCCTTGAAGCCTTCGCCCGCCCCATCGGCGCCACCGCGGCTGAGGCGATCATCCGCGACCACGTGCTGCGCCTTTCCTATACCGCGCATGACCTGAAACCCTTTGCCGAGGATATGGGCCATCAGGGCGCCCCCTTCGCCTGGGATGCAGAAGAAAGGCTCCATCTACGCGCGCGGCTGGATGCGCTATTCTTCCTGCTCTATGGCCTGAACCGGGATGACGCCGCCTATATCCTTTCCACCTTCCCCATCGTGCAGCGGGAGGAGGAGGCGCAATTCGCCGGCCGCTTCCGATCCCGCGACCTGATCCTGGGCTACATGGCAGCCTTCACCGCCGGAGACCCGGATAGCCGCATTTCAGCGTGAGGCAGGCTTGGCGTTTGCGTCAGAGCATGTGAACGGAGCCGGGGGTCACTCCGAGGGATCGCGCCGTTTCATCCGACACTGGCGTAGCATCCCCAATTTCGTCGCCATCTGAGCTTCCCAAAAACTCGCGGACCCCGTCCTGCGCGGCTTTTGGGGTCGGGTAGCCAGCGATATAGAGGACCAGCATGGGCCGCCCTCCGCCAAGCCGTTCAGTATGCACGCGGACGATATGCGCTTCGGGCATAGATGATTCACTCATGTGATTTCGATACCACAATCAAAGCAACAAGTCGAGATTCCCCGCCGAGCAATAAGAAGCCTTTGCTTTTGCCGCGGGTGAGCGTTGCATTAGCGGAAGTCAATCTGGCCGCGTTGTGGCTGGCGTGATGGATCAGCGAAACCCACCCCTGCCAGGAAAAAATCCGAGAGGGGGGTCATAATCAGCCCCCCACCCCCCGTCTTTCGATGTGCCGGGGGGGGGCGCCAGCCCCGCCCGCGCCCGCCGCTTGCTCGACCGCGCCGATCATCCCCGCCTGCGCGCCACAGGCTGCGCCACCTGCCTCGGCGGTCTGCCTCCCTGGCTGCCATCCTTCACGCCCGCCTGCCTACTTAGCCCGGTGCCGCCCGTTCTGATCGTAGGGCCATGCTTGCGGTCTCGCGCACGCCTAGCCTGGTCGGCACCTGGCGCTGGGCAAACCCCTCGGCGCGCGGGCCTCGCCCCGGTCCATCGGCTTACAGGCTGTCCGGGGGGAGCGGCGCACCGAAGGCCGCAAGAAATGCTTCCATCGGTTTAACTGTTTCGCCTACCATGCCCCCTCGTGGAGACGGGAACCATGACAAAGAACAGCATCCTACTCTTGGCCGCCGCTTGCCTCACGGCGGGCTGCGCGCAGCAATGGGCCAAACCCGGCGCTACCGAGACTGATTTTCGCATCGCCCAATCGCAATGCGAAGCCAGGGCCTTTCAGGCGTTCCCGCGCGAACTGGTGACGCACCAGCCGGCCCGGCAACCCTCGCAGCAAATCATCATTCAGAACGACAGCCCCAGCACCATCCGAACATCCTGCACCGGATTCGGAAACACCGTGGACTGCGTTCAACGGCGCGAAACGAACCGATCTTCCTCCCTTTACCGGTCCGAACTGCCGCCAAGGGCGCCGCTGATACTGGATTACAATGATGGCCCACGCGCCCGCGCCGTGGATGCCTGCCTGCTGGAACAAGGCTGGCGCCCGGTTGACAGCAAGGGCAACCCAGCCTCGCCGGGAAGCGGGCCGAGCGCTGGAGAAGTCGCAAGGGTGTTGTTGCTGGGATATTGAAGCGACGGGCAGCACCACGCCTATGCGCGAGATGCACGCCAGAGCAGGCCAAGCCAAAGGCTCTGTTGGGAACCGTGTTGGGAACCGCCAGAGAGACTGTTCAGAAAATCCAGTTAAATCAAAGTTTTCGGGGTAAAACGATGGTGGAGCCAAGGGGAATCGAACCCCTGACCTCTTGAATGCCATTCAAGCGCTCTCCCAACTGAGCTATGGCCCCCCAGGGAAGAGGCGCGGTATTAGCGCCCAAGTTCGGCCTCGGCAAGGGGGCCAAAGCCATCATGAACGCATTTGGCCGTTAAGGTTCAGTCGCCCGCCGGCGGGCGGGTATTTGCTGCTTCTTTGGCGGCTCCCCTCGGCTCAGGGCCAGCCCCATGCTTGCGCCGCTCGGAAGCTGATGCTAAGTGCCCGCCCTTGTTCAATTCCACATTTTCGCTTGAGTGAAAGAGACCCGGCGCCATGGCCGTTCCTAAGAAGAAGACTTCGCCTTCCCGCCGCGGCATGCGCCGCAGCCATGAAGCGCTTTCCACCTCCGCGCATCATGAATGCCCGAATTGCGGCGAATTGAAGCGTCCGCACCATGTCTGCTCCCATTGCGGCTATTATGATGGCCGCGAAGTGGTGGCGGCGGATCGCCTGAAGCCGGCCGTCCGGCTCTGACCCCGCGCATCCCAGGGCGCCGAGGCTCCCGCGATGGCTGATACGGGTTCCGCCTTTTCCCTGGCCATAGATGCCATGGGTGGGGATGCGGCGCCTGAGGTTGTGCTCGATGGTCTGGAATTGGCCGCCGAGCGGCATCCGCAGGCGCGCTTTCTTCTGGTGGGCGATGAGGCGCGCGTGGGTGGCGCTTTGGCGCGGCGCAAGCGGGCCGCTCGGGCTTGCAGCCTGCGCCATGCGCCCGAAGTCATTTCCGGTGATTTGAAGCCGACCGCGGCGCTGCGCATGCGCGGGTCTTCCATGCGCATGGCGATTGATGCCGTGGCGGCGGGTGAAGCGGCCGGCGTGGTTTCGGCTGGGAATACCGGCGCGCTGATGGCGCTTGCCAAAATCGTCATCAAGACCATGCCGGAAATTGATCGTCCCGCCTTGGCCGCGATTGGTCCTTCGGCGCGCGGCGATGTCGTGCTGCTTGATCTTGGCGCCAATGTGCAATGCGATGCGCGCAACCTGGTGGAATTCGCCATCATGGGCGATGCTTTCGCGCGTGTGGCGCTGGGGCTTACCACGCCCAGCATCGGCCTTTTGAATGTGGGCAGTGAGGAATTGAAGGGCGATGACCGCGTGCGCGCGGCGGCCGAAATTCTGCGCGATTCGCATGTGGGCGCTCAGTTCCGCGGCTTTATCGAAGGCCATGACATCACCGCCGGCACCGTGGATGTGGTGGTGACGGATGGCTTTACCGGCAATGTCGCGCTCAAAACCGGCGAAGGGGCGCTCAAGCTCATGCGCGATTTGCTGCGTCAGGTCTTTACCAGCAGCGTGCCCGCGCGGCTTGGCTATTTGCTGGCGCGGCCCGCCTTGGATCGGCTGCGCGAATGGATGGACCCCAGGCGTTACAATGGCGCGATTCTGCTGGGGCTAAATGGCGTGGTGGTGAAATCCCATGGCGGGACGGATGCGCTTGGCTTCGCCCATGCCGTGGATGTGGCCATGGATATGGTGACCCATGGCTATAATGATCGCATTCGGGACGGATTTGACCGGCTTGCGGGCCGCAACAGGCTGGCGCCTTCGCCAACTTGATGTAGCTTAGCGCCATGGTCATGCGTGCGTTGATCGCCGGCTGCGGCGGCTACCTTCCCCCCTTGCGGCTTTCCAATGATGAATTGGCGGCGCGCCACGGGCTTGAAACATCTGATGCCTGGATTCAGGAACGCACGGGGATCAAATATCGCCATGTCGCCGCTCCTGATGAAGCGGCATCCGATCTGGCGGCGGCGGCTGCGCGAGCGGCACTCGCGGATGCGGGGGTGGAGGCTTCCAAGGTGGATGGCATCATCGTTGCCACCACCACGCCTGATTCGGGCTTTCCCGCAACCGCTGCGCGCGTGCAGGCCAAGATCGGCGCCGGGCCGGGTTTTGCCTTCGATATTACGGCGGCCTGCACTGGCTTTATCTATGGGCTTTCCATCGCTGAGGCGATGATGCGCGCGGGCCATGCCCGCCATGTGCTGGTGATCGGCGCTGAGGTCTATACCCGCATCCTGGATTGGACCGATCGCGGCACCTGCGTGCTGTTTGGCGATGGCGCCGGCGCGGTGCTGCTGAGCGCCGGTGAGGGTGCGGGCACCAATAAGGATCGCGGCCTGCTTTCAACCCATCTGCACGCCGATGGCCGGCATGGCGATATTCTGGTGGTTGAAGGCGGCGCCGGTTCCACCGGCGGCACGGGGCTATTGCGCATGGCGGGCAAGGAAGTGTTCCGCCATGCCGTTTCCAAATTGGCCGCTGTGGTAGATGAGGCTTTGGCCGCCAATGGGCTGACCCATGCCGATGTGGATTGGCTGGTGCCGCATCAGGCCAATCAACGCATCATTGAAGCCATGGGCAAGAAGCTGCACCTGCAACCAGGGCGTGTGGTAGTGACGGTGGATCGCCATGCCAATACCTCGGCCGCGTCCATTCCGCTGGCGCTGGCGGAAGCCCGGGGCGATGGCCGGATCAAGAATGGCGATCTGGTGGTGATGGAAGCCATTGGCGGGGGGCTGACCTGGGGGTCGGCCATTGCGCGTTTCTGAGATTTCATGAAGCGGGCTGTTGACGGCAGCGCTTGAAGCCGGTTTGCTGTATGTAACAGGGATAAACTGGGGCGGGGTCAATGGAAACCATCACGCGGGCCAATCTGGCCGAGGCTATCTATGCGCAGGTT
This sequence comes from Roseomonas sp., assembly GCA_020250005.1. GTDB lineage: Bacteria > Pseudomonadota > Alphaproteobacteria > Acetobacterales > Acetobacteraceae > Neoroseomonas. The sequence goes on along the minus strand of JADCES010000267.1, from coordinate 12,376 downwards.
GGTCTTTCGCGCAATGAAAGCGCTGATCTTTTGGAATCGGTGCTGGAACGAATTTCTGCCGTGCTGGAATCAGGTGAATCGGTGAAGATATCCTCCTTCGGGACCTTCCTGGTGCGCCAGAAGGGACAGCGCATTGGCCGCAACCCAAAGACCGGTGTTGAAGTGCCGATCCTGCCGCGTAAGGTACTGTCCTTTCGCCCATCGCAGGTTTTGAAGGCGCGGATCAATAATGAAGAAGTGGAAGACGAAGCATGAGCGATACTGATGATGCGGATGACAAGGGGCGCCCGCGCAAGGCGCCAACGGCCTTTCGCACCATCAGTGAAGTCGCCGATGATCTGAATATTCCGCAGCATGTCTTGCGTTTCTGGGAAAGCAAATTCCCGCAGTTGAAGCCGCTGAAGCGCGGCGGTGGGCGGCGCTATTATCGGCCTGAGGATATTGCGCTGCTGAAGCGTGTTGGCGATCTGCTCTATAATCAGGGCTATACCATCAAGGGTGTGCAGCGGCTGCTGCGCGACGGGACGGATGAAGGCCCAGGCCCCGTGGCGCTGGAATTGCCCTTGGGTGATCCGCCGCCCGCCGCTGAGGCATCCGAAGGCTTGGCGCTGAAGGCTGCTTTGGCCGAGCTTGAGGATATTGCGCGCGCCTTGCATCGGCTGGCGGCTTAGCTTTTTCGAGCCTCCGCCCTGATGATCTCCTGAGGGTTGGCAATCTGGAAACGAGGGTGCTAAGCAGCGCCAAGTCGGAGCGTAGCGCAGCCTGGTAGCGCATCAGTCTGGGGGACTGGGGGTCGTGGGTTCGAATCCCGCCGCTCCGACCATTTACGAAAATTGATCATGCTTCTGCCGGCCTCTGACGCCGGCTTTTTTGTCAGCGCATGGGCAAAAGACGCGACCAGGCACGGGCCAAGCTGTCGCGCAGCGATGCGCAGCCTGTCGAGGTTTCGCATAGCTGCGTGAGGTCACTGCCGGAGTCTCTCGCGGCATCGCGCAGGCCGGCCCAGGCTTGCCCGATCTGCGCGCTGCCCGCAGCCATCAATTCCTGCGCGGCTTCGGCCTGGCGCTCTACAGCCGCGCTCACATGGGGGGACAGCGCTTCACCCAGTGCGCAGAAGGTGCGTTGCTCGGCGCTGTGCGGACGGCCGGCCATGGCATCCGTCAAAGCATCCCAGACCTTGCCGGAACCAAGCAGCAGCGAAAGCGCTGCCCCGCCCGCCTGACCCAGCATACAGGCATAGCTTGTGTGCGATTCGGGGACAGCATGTTTCGGCAGAAGCGTTTCCGTGCTGCCGGGCATCGGCAGTTTCGGGTTTGTCGCGACAGCATCGGATGCCTGCGCCGCCATGGGCGCCATGAGTGCAGCAATGATCGCCGCCGCGGCGACAAGTTTCCTCATGCGCGCTTCACCCCCCAGAACAAGGCCGGGCCGCCCTTTACCACATCGCGAATGCTGCGCCGATAGGCTTGTGGCGGCAGCACAAGCCCTAGCGGAATGAAGGGTACTTCCTGCCAGACCACGCGCTGGATTTCCTCGGCAATGCGTTTTTCGGCCGCCAGATCAGGCGCGGCGAACCAGGCATCGCGCAATTCCTCAAGCCTTGGCATGGTGGGCCAGCCGGACCAGGCATTGGCGCCATTGCCGCGAATGGGCATGTGGCTGCCGGGCACCGAGACATCCAGCCCTTCCCAGGTGGTGCAAAAGGCGCTCCAGCCGCCTTGCTCCACCGGGCCGCGATTGGTGCGGCGCTGGATTTGCGTGCCCCAATCCATGGAAATGAAATCCACATTGAAGCCGATGCGGCGCATGAGATCGGAAGCAACCACGGCCAGGTTTTGCAAAACCGGCAGATCGGTGGCCGACATCATCACCACACGTTCATTCCTGTAGCCGGAAGCAACGAGGGCAGCGCGCGCCGCATCCAGGCTGCGCGGGCCGGTCAGCACCTCAAGACCCGCATCATTGGCAAGCGGCGTACCGGGTGTGAAAACACCCGCTGGCACATGGGAAAGTGTTTGATCCGTGCCGATGGCGGCATCCATGAAAACGCGCTGATCAATCGCGGGCAAAAGCGCGCGGCGCACCGCCACATTGTCGAAGGGCGGATGGAGGAAATTGAAGCGCAGCACGCCCAAATTGCCGGCATTATTGATCCGATCCACGACAATATCGCGATGCCGGCGGAGCAGCGGCAGCAAATCCGCATGCGGCTGTTCCCACCAATCCGTTTCATTGTTTTGCAGCGCGGCGGATGCGGTGGAAGGGTCGGGCATGATGCGCCATTCGACACGATCAAAATGCACCGGCTTGCCGCCCGCCATGAAGTCTGATGCTTCCTGGCGCGTCTGATAGCCTTCGAAACGATCATACACCGCGATATCGCCGGAACGGAACAGATCCTGCCGAAAGCGGAAGGGGCCGCTGCCCGTGAAATCGCGGATTTGCTGGAAGGCATCGGTTGCGGCGATGCGTTCAGGCATGATGGCGCAAATGCTGGCCGATGGCTTGCCGAGCGCCCAGGCCAAGCCCGCCCAAGGCTGCTTCAGGCGAATTTCAAAGCGGTTGTCATCCAGCGCGCGCATTTCATTCAGCAGCACGCCAAGCCTTTGGCCCAGTACATCGCGCTTGGACCAGCGATTGATGGATGCGATGCAATCACCTGCGCGCACCGGTTCATTGTCATGAAAGCGCAAGCCGGGGCGAAGCATCATGGTCCAGGTCAGGCCATCGGCAGAGATTTCATGCCCGGCCAGCATCTGGTGCTTGGGGCGAAAATCCGCGCCCAAACCAAACAGCGTGTCATAGACCATCAGGCCGTGATTGCGGACGACCACCGCCGTGCTCCAGACCGGGTCCATGCTGGAAAGATTGGCATGCGGAATGAAACGCAGGGTCCGCGCCGCGGTCTGGCCGGTGGCGAAGCGCGGTGTGGCGAGAGTTGCACCCGTGGCGGCAAGCAAGGAACGACGATGGAGCATGGCTAAACCCTTTCAAGCAAAGGCATCATCAAGCATGCCGCTGCCAGGGCTCAGGCGGCAAGCCCAGCGCCGCGGAATTCAGCGCTGTGTTGGGTAGTACAATGCCACTGTATGCGTCGCCTCGGCAAAAATCAGCCAGCGTTCCACCATTAGGCCAGCAAGCGCGCTGGCGGCGGCCAGCAAGCCAAAGGCCATGGCGGCGCCACCGCCGATGATGATGGCAAGACAGAAAAACAGCGCCGGCAGGGCAAAACCAAGCAGCAGCGCAATGGCACGCAGCCGCGCCGCATGTACGCGGCCGACGCGGAACACCATCTCCCGCAGCAGGTAATTGACCTCGGTATGCGGGCTTTCCAGCGGGCGTACCTTGCCGATGAAGCCAAGCCCCGTGGCGCTTTCGCGCGTGCTGCCTGCGGGCGTTGCATCCACACTCGCCCAATAGGCGCGTTTGAAGAAAAGCGCGGCCATGCCAAGTGCGGCTGCGACCAGGGCGGGGAAAAAGCCACCGCCCCAGAAAATGGCAAGCATGGCGAGCAAGGATGCGCCGGAGAAACTCGCGAACAGCAAGTAGCCCGGCGCCACCATGGGGTGATGCCATTCCTTCACCGGCTTCAGCGAAGCATAGATCATGCCCGTGCAATAGACGGTCACAACGGCGCCCAAGGCTGAAAGCAAGCCCGCAATCAGGATCAGCCGCTTTTCATCATGCGCCAGCGCGATCATGAATACCGTGGCCGGCAGAAAGGTGACTACCGCCGCGACACCTTCACGCGAGAGCCAGGAGGACCGCCATTGACTAAGCGCCCGCCAGGCGCGTTCCGGCCTTCCGAGATGCAACAGCGATGAACAGAGCCCCGCCGTGATCAGCGCGAGCGCGATGATGGCGGCGGTCGCGCCAAACAAGGTGCTGGCGGGCAAAAGGCCGAGCGGTTTCAACACACCAAGCCAGAACAGCAGCCCATAGCCCGCACCGGACGCCACGGTGAAGAAAATGATGGAAGGGGCGGGTTTCATCGGGACAGCACCTTATCCATCCAGCGCAGCAGCGGGTTGGTGATTTGGCTCGGCAAGGGCCCGGCTTCCTTCGGCGCGGTCTTCACCTGGCTTGATGCCTTGCGCGGCGGCAGATAACGATTGACGGGCTGATAGCCCATCTCCGGCATCAGCCCATAGCCCGCGCGTTCGGCGACGAGTTTTGAGACATCGCTGTTTGGATCGCCAAGATCACCAAAATGCCGCGCATTGGCGGGGCAGGTGGAAACGCAGGCCGGCACGCGGCGGTCTTCCGGGATGGTTTCGTTATAGATGCGATCAACGCAGAGCGTGCATTTTTTCATGACACCCTGGTCTTCATCCAATTCGCGCGCACCATAAGGGCAGGCCCAGGCGCAAAGCTGGCAGCCGATGCACATATCCGTATTGACCAGCACAATGCCATCTTCCGCGCGCTTGTAGGAAGCGCCGGTCGGGCACACGGTCACGCAAGCTGGCGTTTCGCAATGCAGACATGAACGCGGGAAATGCACCGTGCGGCCTTCATCACCATCACCGGCTTCATAGGCATGCACGCGGTTGAACCAAACGCCTTCCTGCGCCGCGGAGTAAGGTTGGTAATCCGGCAAGGGCGCCATATGGCCGCTGGTATTCCATTCCTTGCAATTCGTCGCACAGGCATGGCAGCCGACACAGGTATCCAGATCGATCACAAGGCCGAGCTTTTTCGCGCCCGGTACGGGTGAGGGCAGGGATGTCATGGCTTTTTATCTCCTGCATTGAAGCGCAGAATATCGGGCGGTTCGGGCATATTGGGTGGTGGTGTCAATGCGCTGGGATGCGGCGCGGTGATGCCTTCCTCGCCCCTCGCGCATTTCTTGATGTTGACGCGCAAATCATACCAGGCAGCCTGACCGGTGATGGGATCAGCATTGGCCAGACGCGGGCCAGTTTGCGCGGGCAGCCATTCGCTGATCACGTGGTTCAGCAAAAAGCCGCGCTGCGCTTCCGCGGCATCGGGGCTCAACATCCAGGCGCCGGCGCGTTTGCCAATCGCGTTCCAGGTCCAAACCGTATCGGGGTTCACGCCTTCCATCAGCGTCACTTGTCCCTTCACACGGCCATTGCGGCTTTCAACCCAGACCCAATCATCCTGCGCAATGCCCATGGCTTCGCCTTTGGCGCGGCTCATATACAGGCGATTGGCGCCGTGGATTTGCCGCAGCCAGGCATTCATGGAGCCCCAGGAATGATACATCGCCATGGGGCGCTGCGTGACGGCCGAGAAAGGAAAGCCTGAGACATCATGCGCAACTTGCTCAAGCGGCGCATACCAGATGGGCAGCGGGTCGCAGTATGTGCGCACGCGTTCGCGCAAGGCTTCTGGTGGTTGCTTCGGGCCATGGCCTTCCGCAGCCAAGCGGAACTTCTGCAGGGGTTCTGACCAGATTTGCAACACGATCTGATCAGACTTGCCAATCAGCCCCATCGCCTTGGCGTTTTCAAGATAGAGCTTGTTGGAATGCTTGAAGTAGCTTTCCTCAGCCGAGAAATTATGCCGCCAGAAGCAGCCATTTTCGATGTAGCGCTGCAATTGATCCGGGTTGGGCTTGCCGACACCCTTCGCCGTGCCATCCTCACCACGCCAACCAGCAAGCGGGCCAACACCCGGCATGCGTTCGTGGTTGACGATGTAATCCGCGTAATCCTTGAAGCGTGGGCTGCCATCTTCCTTGGTGAAGGCGGGCAGGCCAAGCCGCGCGCCCAATTCAATCAGCACATCCTGGAAGGGCCGCACATCACGATCCGGCTTTAGCACCGGCTGGCGAATGGCGTCGCCCGGCCCATGGGAAGACCCAATCGGGCGATCCAGAATGGAAATGCAATCCCAGCGTTCCAGATAGGTCGTGTCCGGCAGTATCAGATCCGCATAGGGCACGGTTTCACTGAAAAACGCATCGGAATAGATCACGGTGGGGATGACGTATTCGCCGGACGCATCCTTCGCGGTGAGGCATTCAATTGTCTCAAGCGGGTTCATCGCGCTGTTCCAGGCCATATTCGCCATGAACATGAACAGTACATCAATCTTGTACGGGTCGCCCTTCGCGGCATTGCCGATCACGGTATGCATCATGCCATGCAGCCCAAGCGGCGCTTCCCAGGAAAAGGAATGGTCAATGCGGATGGGTGATCCATCATCATTCACCAGCAAATCATCCGGCCCATGGGTGAAGGACAGGATATTGCCAGCAAGCGGCGTATTGGGCTTGGAATTCTTGCCCGCCGGTCCCGGGCCGGGTGGAATGGGCCGCGGGAAGGGCGCCTTGTAGCGCCAGGAACCCGGCGTATCGATGGCGCCCAGCAGCATTTGCAGAATATGCAGCGCACGGCAGGTGTGAAACCCGTTGGAATGCGCGCTGATGCCGCGCATGGCGTGCAGCGCAACCGGGCGGCCGACCATCTTTTCATGTCGACGGCCAAGCGTATCGGTCCAGGGCTGATCAAGCGTGATGGTTTGGTTGAAGGCAACATCGGCCATTTCTGCCGCGATGCGGCGAATGCGTTCCGCATCCAGTCCGCAGCGTTCCGCCACCGCTTCCGGCGCATATTCAGCACCCAGATAGCGTTCCGCCATCAAATGAAACACCGGGCGCGCCGTGCGGCCATCCGCCAGCGTGAAATCACCGACCAGTACAGGCGAAAGATCAACGGCGGCGGCATCCATGGCACCGCGCGCGCGGTCCCAGGCTTGCGGCTTGCCATCCGCATCGCGCACGAAAAGCCCATCATCCGCGCCGCCCGGATTGCGCACCACTAGCCAATGCGCGTTGGTGTGGCGCACCAGGAATTCGGAATCCACCCAATCATGGCGCAGCAATTCATGGATCAGCGCCATGACGAAAAGCCCATCCGTGCCGGGACGGATACCCACCCATTCATCGGCAATGGCGGAATAGCCGGTACGCACGGGATTGACGGAAACTACCTTGGCATTGCGCTTCTTCAGTGCAGCCAGGCCGGTTTTGATCGGGTTGGAATCATGATCCTCGGCAACACCCAGGATCAGCAGATATTTCGCGCGTTCCCAATCAGGCTCACCAAATTCCCAGAAGGAACCGCCAATGGTGTAAAGCCCACCGGCGGCCATATTGACGGAGCAAAAGCCGCCATGCGCGGCGAAATTGGGCGTGCCGAATTGCGCGGCCCAAAAACCTGTCAGCGATTGGGATTGATCGCGCCCAGTGAAGAAGGCCAGGCGCTTCGGGTCTGTTTCGCGCACCTTCTTCAGCGCATTGGTGGCGATTTCCATCGCCTCATCCCAGGAAATCTCGGCATATTCGCCAGAACCGCGCGGCCCGATCCGCCTCAGCGGTGCCTGCAAGCGCGCGGGGCTATATTGCGTCATGATGCCAGCGCTGCCCTTGCCGCAGAGCACGCCCTTATTCACCGGATGATCAGGATTGCCTTCAATATAGCGCACCCGCCCATCCTTCAGATGCACGCGAATGCCACAGCGACAGGCGCACATATAGCAGGTGGTGGTTTTCACCTCATCGCCGATCGGCGCCGAATAGGCGATCCGGTCCGTGGTGCTCCCGTCTGGCATCAGCCGTTCCTCCAGTCTTCTCAGAACAAGTAGCGCATGGCGGGGCGGCCCTGCAAAGGGGGTGGGGCGGCTTTGACGGAGCCCTGCCGCGGCCTTAGCGTCCCGGTCAGATTACCGGAGACCGGCCATGAAACTGCCAACGCATGGGCGCTATCAGCATAGCGCCATCCCCCATCGCCCCACCTATGAATGGCCCAATGGGGCGCGGCTTGCGGTGGTGCTGTGCAACAATATCGAAGCCTTCGCCTTCCGCGCCGGGCTTGGCAGTGACAGTACCGGCGCCGCCGCGCCGCAATCCCAGCGCAATTACGCCTGGCGGGATTACGGCAATCGTGTCGGGCTTTGGAACATGCTGGATATGTTGGATGAATATGGCCTGCCTTGTGCGCATAATGTGAATGGGCTGGTTTTGGATACCTGCCCGGAAATCGCACCGGCGCTCATGAAGCGCGGCGATGAATTCATCGGCCATGGCCGCACCAATGCGGAACGCCAGGATATCCTGTTTGAAGATGATGAGCGCCGGCTGATTGCCGAAAGCCGGGAGGCGATCATTCGCCATACCGGCAAGGCGCCCGATGGTTGGCTTGGCCCTTACATCACGCAATCCGCGACAACGCTTGATCTGCTCAAGGAGGAAGGCTTCAGCTATGTCATGGATTGGCCGGCAGATGATCAGCCCTTCTGGATGACCACCCGCGCCGGGCCGATACTTTCCGTGCCCTATTCGGTGGAATTGAATGACAGCCCGGTTCTGGTGTTTCGCCAGCAGGCAGCACGAGATTTCGCCGATATGGTGGTGGATCAGTTTGATGAAATGCTGGATCGGTCACGCGATATGCCGCTGGTGTGTTCCATCGTGCTGCACCCATTCATCATCGGTCAGCCCTTCCGGCTGCGCCCGTTTCGTCGCGCCATACAGCATATCCTGACGCAGCGCGATAAGATTTGGCTTGCGCGCCCGGGGGAGGTCGCGCGCCATGCCGCCAGCCTGCCCAAGGGCATTGTACCTGGTTCGGAGATGCTGCCATGAACCGCAATCTGCCGCAGTGGCGTTCGCTGCTTTACGTGCCGGCGAGTGAAGAGCGCTTTGTTGCCAAGGCGCATGAACGCGGCGCGGATGCAATTATTCTCGATTTGGAAGATGGCGTGGCGCCGGATGCCAAGGTGCCCGCGCGGGCAGGATTGGCGGCCTCTGCGGCCAGTGCGCGACGCAATGGCGCGGATATTGTGGTGCGCATCAATCGCCCGCTCCGCATGGCGGCGGAGGATATTGCAGCGGCGGCAGTAGCAGGCGCGGATGGCCTGATCTGCACCAAGATGATGGGGGCGGATCACGTGCGCTTGCTGTCGGAACTCGCCGCCGAATCGGAAGTGGCGGCGGGGCGTGTGGTGGGGGCGCTGCGCTTCATTGTGCTGATCGAAGATGCCGCTGCCTTGCGCCATGCGGATGCGATTGCCGCGGCTGATCCGCGCATTGTGGCGCTTGGTGTGGGCGGTGAGGATTTGGCGACCGATTTGGGCGCCGAGCCCACGCCGGATGCTTTGGATTTGCCGAAGCGTCTTGGGCTGATTGCTGCGCGTGGCGCCGGGATTTTGCCGCTTGGCTTTATTGGCACCGTCGCGGGGTTGAAGGATTTGGACGGCTATCGAGCTATGCTGCGAAGGTCGCGTGCGATTGGTTTTGCTTGTGCGTCCTGCGTGCATCCGTCCCAGGTCGCGATCATCAATGAGGAATATGGCGCGCGACCCGAGGAGATTGAGCGCGCCAAGCGGCTGGTTGCCGCCTTTGATGTAGCGCTGGCGGAAGGCAAGGGTGCGGTCGCGTTTGAAGGCGATATGATTGACAAGCCAATTGTAGAGCGCGCGAAGAAATTGATCGCGCGTTCAGGTTAAACAACAGCCGTCATTCCGCCATCCACATAAAGCAGATGGCCATGCACAAAGTCTGAAGCTGGTGCGGCGAGGAAGACGGTGGCGCCCACCAATTCTTCCACCTTGCCCCAGCGTCCGGCGGGGACGCGCTGGCAGAGCCAATCGCTGAATTCAGCGTTTTGCACGAGTGCGCTGGTAAGTTCGGTCGCGTAATAACCAGGTGCCACGCCGTTCACATTGACGCCGTGTTTGGCCCATTCGGCGCAGAGGGTGCGCGTGAGCATCCTCAATGCGCCTTTGCTGGCCGCGTAGGGCGCGATGGTGGGGCGGCCCAATTCGCTTTGGACGGAGCAAATGGTGATGATTTTGCCGGCGCCGCGTGGGACCATGCGTTTACCGGCGGCCTGGCAGCAATACCAGACGCCATCGAGGTTGGTGCCAAGCACTTCGCGCCAGGTTTCGGGGGGCATTTCGGTGGCGGGCGCGCGGCGCATGATGCCGGCATTGGCGACGAGGATATCGATTGGCCCGATGGTGCTTTCCATTTCCGTGAAGGCGTTTTCCACGCTTTGGGGATCGGTCACGTCGAAGGCGCGGGTGATGGTCTCGATGCCGGCGTCCTGGAGTTTCTTGTGCGCGTTCTGGAGCCTTTCCGGATCGCGCCCATTGATAATGACGCGTGCGCCCGCTTCTGCGAGCCCCTTTGCGAGTGCAAAGCCAATCCCCTGACTGGAACCCGTCACGAGCGCTGTCTTCCCATTTAGGTCGAAGAGTTTCATTTTTTTCTCTTAAGTTCTGGCGGGGTCCGGGGTGACACGGTCACCCCGGCGGGGGTTAGGGGGCAGCGCCCCCTGTTGTTTGTAGTTTATTGTATTTTTCTTTTCCCAACAGCGGCAGCAATATTTCCTCATTATGCTCCCCCAGCTTCGGCGCGGGCCGGGCGAGGATCCCTGGCGTTGCGGATAGCCTCGGCACCATCCCATGCATCGGCAGCCAGCCGCCGGGCATATCGGCGTCTGGCACTTCGATCAGCGCTTCGCGCTCAATGGCGTAGGGGTCTTTGTCCAGCATTTCGGTATCCATGATGGGTCCGATGGTGACACCGGCCTTGTCGAAATGCGTGAGGTTTTCGGCCATGTCGCGGGCGCCGATGAAGCTGCCGATGATGGCGTCAAGTTCCTGCCAGTTTTTCACGCGGGCTGGGTTATTGGCGAAGCGCGGATCGGTGATCAGGGCTTCCTGGCCGATCGAGCGCAGCAGTTTTTCCGTCATGCCCTGTGTGGAGGCAGAAAGGCAGACCCAGCCGCCATCCTTGGTGCGATAGGCGTTGCGCGGCGATGTATTGGTGCTGCGGCTGCCGGTGCGTGGTTTGCGTTTGCGTGTGATGCGCCAATTCGCCACTTGCGGTTCCAGCACACTGAACAGCGGTTCAAAGAGTGAGACATCAATCACCTGCCCCTGTCCGGTGGCCTCCGCGTGGCGGAGTGCGATCATGGCGGCGGCGGCACCATAAAGCCCAGCATAGGCATCGCCCATGAACATCGGCGGCAGCACCGGTTCGCGGTCTTCAAAACCATTGATGGCGGCGAAGCCCGAATAGCCTTCGACCAGCGTGCCGAAGCCCGGCTTGTGGCGATAGGGACCATCTTGCCCCCAGCCGGAGACACGCGCGATGACCAGGCGCGGATTGGCGGCGAGCAAGCTTGCGGGATCGAGCCCCATGGCTTCCAGCACGCCGGGGCGGAAGCTTTCCACCAGCATGGCGGCATCGCGCGCTATGGCGCGTACGGCGGCGATGCCCTCAGGGCTTTTCAGATCAAGGCAGACGCTTTTCTTGTTGCGGCAGATGGTCTTCCAACTGGTCTCAACGCCGCCCACGCGCCAGGCGCGCAAGGTATCGCCTTCGGGCGGTTCCACCTTGATCACTTCCGCGCCGTGATCAGCGAAAACCTTGGTCAGGATATTCCCGGCGACGAGGCGCGAGAGGTCCACCACGCGCACACCATCCATCGCCCCTTTCGCGCTGGGGTCGAAGCTTTTGCGGTGCATTTCGGCCATCAGATCAATCCAGCTTGATGTTGGCGGCGGAGGCCACTTCGCGCCAGCGCGCGAGTTCAACGCGAAGAAGCTCGGTAAAGGCTTGCGGTGTGGCGGGTGATGGGCGGGCGCCTTCGGTTTGCAGCAGCTTCGCCATTTCCGGATCGCCCAAGGCAGCATTGGCTTCCGTATTCAGGCGCGTAAGGATTTCAGGCGGCAGGCCGCGCGGCGCAAACAGCCCCCACCAGATATCGCTTTCATAATCAATGCCCGCTTCCTTGACGGTGGGGCCGGGGGGTGAGCCATCGGGCGCGCCTGGCGCGGTATAGGCCAAAAGCCGCACGCGGCCTTCGCGCACCACGCCGGCCGCACTTGGCATGGTGGTGATCAGCACGGGGATATGGCCGGCGACAAGGTCCGTCACGGCGGGCGGCATGCCGCGATAGGGCACGTGGTTCATTTTGATGCCGGCGCGCAGGCAAAAATATTCGGTGACGAAATGATTGATACCGCCAGGGCCGGAGGAACCGTAGTCAATCGCGCCCGGCCTTTCGCGTGCCATGCGCACCAGATCAGCGACGCTGCGCGCCGGGAAATCCGGATGCACCAGCACAATGAAGGGCGAACGCGCGAGTAGGGCGACGGGGGTGAAATTCTCCAAAACGCCCCAGGGCACGCGCTGCGTGATGGAAGTTGTGGCGAAGGAGGAGGAGGAGACCATGAGCGTATAGCCATCCGCGGGTGCTTGCGCGACGGCGGTGGCACCAATGGCACCGCCGGCGCCGGCGCGGTTTTCAATCACCACGGGCTGGCCGAGGCGCGCTTGCAAACGCTCGGCCAAGGGGCGGGCGACAACATCGTTGGACCCGCCGGGCGGGAAGGG
>JADCES010000266.1 GCA_020250005.1 Roseomonas sp. | reverse complement strand
CCGACATTGGGACCAGGTGATACCCTTCTTTGCGTTCAGCCCGCCGATACGCCGGATCATTTACACGACGAATGCGATCGAGGCCTTGAATTCGAAGCTGCGCCGGGCGGTGCGTACGCGTGGCCATTTCCCGGGTGACGAGGCGGCGATGAAGCTGCTATACCTTGATCTCAATCGAGCGGTCGAAGAATGGAAGCGACCGCCGCGCGAGTGGTGCGAGGCCAAAACCCAATTCGCCATCCTGTTCGGCGATAGGTTCGTGGTCTGATGATCGAAACCGACCCCGCGCACAAAATTACTGATAGGCCCTCTCAATCACCCCTTTAGCGTTACGCGAGTTTCGAGATCACGCAGGCCCGCCTGAGAAATTGGCAGCCTGTTACGTATCTCCTGCAAGTAACCTTCCGGTCCGCCATAGACTGCCCAATTCTCGGAACTCACAAACCGCCCTCCCGACAAGCCAAAGGAAACCACTTCCCCGGTCTCTTCATATACGCGGAGTGTCTCCGACAGCGCCCAGACTTGCCGCTTGGCTATATCAATCATCTCGGCGATCATTTTCTTGTCCCAATCGGGCTCAGCCATGGTGCGGCTGCCCCAGTCCGGTGCGCTAGCGGCGCCTTGGGCCTGTTCTGCAAGCCGGGCAATCTCCGCCGAGCGTTCCGCCGCGCGCGGGTCAATCGCAATCACAACTGCCGGGCTACGGTCCGCCCGCGCCGCAACGCCGGCCGCGGGGGCCTGCCGCTGCATGCTCGCCTTCAGCGCAAGCGCCGTGAGTTGCGCGGCATCAAAGCCGCCACCAACGCCCGGCATCTTGGGGCCGGCACCCAGAAAACCAATCGCCATGGGTTTTTTCCCCGTTCCGCAAGGCCGTTCTTGACCAAGTTTCATTAAACAGGCGATAGATGAATAAAAAGTTAACGCCTTCACTTTTTTCTCGCTGAGAACTGGAAAATAGATGGTCAATGGCCTAACTTTTAACCTCGACACCAACGCCCTTTCTGCCTCCAAGGGCTTTGGACCCTGCCGCCCCCATCGCCGCCCCGGCGCGCTTCATGCCAAGATGGGCGCCGAATGAGGGGAGAAGCTTCCAATGCCCGATAATGGCGCCCAAAAGCACTCACGCAGCTTTCTGCTGGCGGTGGAGGATCAGGAATTCCTGCTGCGCGATGAAATGCGCCCGTTCCGCTTCGGCATGGAATACGCCAAGGCTGAATATGCGCTGCGCGATTGGGGGGTGCGGTCAACCGTGGTCGTGTTTGGTTCCGCCCGCACCCCAAGCGCTGAGGAAGCCGCGGCACTCGCCAAAAAGGCGCGCGGGGCGGCGGAAAAACGCGCCGCGCAAAAGGCGCTTGATCGGTCCCGCTTTTATGAGGATGCGCGCGCCTTTGCCCGCATTGTTTCCATGCGCGGTGGTGCGCTCGCCGCATCGGGGGCGGCGCGGGATAATGTGATTGCAACGGGCGGTGGCCCAGGCATCATGGAAGCGGCCAATCGCGGCGCATCCGAATGCGGCGCGCCTTCGATCGGCTTCAACATCACCCTGCCGCATGAACAGGCGCCCAATTCCTGGTCCACGCCGGCACTGACCTTCCGCTTCCATTACTTCGCCATGCGTAAGATGCACCTGGCCATGCGCGCCAATGCGCTTGCGGTTTTTCCAGGCGGCTTCGGGACTTTTGATGAATTGTTTGAAGTGCTGACGCTCACGCAATCCGAAAAGATGCGCTCGGTGCCGATTGTGCTGTTCGGGCGCGATTACTGGAACAAGGTGGTGAATTTTTCGGCGCTCGCCGAAGAAGGCATGATCAGTGAGGCTGATCTGAAGCTTTTTGAAATCGTGGATAATCCCGAAGAAGGCTGGGCGAGCCTATTGCAGCGCGGGCTCTCACCCGCTGCCTCGGCGCCCCTGAAGCTTAGCCTGCCGCCGGTGGCAGGCAGGAAGCGGCCAGCAACGCGAAAGCCGCGGCGCGGTGGCTGATGCGGTGCTTCTCCGCCGGGTCCATTTCGCCGAAGGTCTCAAGGCGTCCCTGAGGCACAAACATCGGATCATAGCCAAAGCCATGCGCGCCGCGTGGCGGCCATACCCAAACGCCCTTTGCCTTGCCCTCAAAACCTTCCTCATGCCCATCGGGCCAGGCGAGGACGAGCGCGCAGGTGAACCAGGCCGCGCGATCTGACGCGTGCTTTGCAAGTTCATGTACCTTGCCCATGGCGAGCGCATAATCCCGCCCGCCTTCCGGGCGCATGGCCCAATCGGCGGTGTAAACTCCGGGTGCGCCATCCAGCGCCGCCACCGAAAACCCTGAATCATCCGAAAGCGCCGGCATTCCTGCCGCACGTGCCGCCGCATGTGCTTTGATGCGCGCATTGCCAAGGAAGCTTGTTTCGGTTTCCTCAGGCTCCGGCAGGCCAAGCGCACCGGCGCTGATTACCTCAATGCCATGCGGCGCGAGCAATGCCGCCACCTCACGCAGCTTCCCGGCGTTATGCGTGGCAATGACGATCTTCTCTCCGCGTGAGAGGCGCCGATGCGCCATTACTTATCCACCGCAAGTCGCTGCTTGGCGAAAAGCGCGGCCGTGCCTTCCCGCGCATGCCCCATCAGCGCCTGCAAATCGGCCTCCGTGAAGGGCGCGCCTTCGGCGGTGCCTTGAATCTCCACAATCCCGCCCGAGGCCGTCAGCACAAAATTCGCATCTGCATCGGCCTTGCTGTCCTCATCATAATCAAGATCAAGCACGGGCACGCCTTGATAGATGCCGCAGGAAATCGCCGCCACCTGATCCTTCAGCGGGTTGCGCGTGATGATGTTCATGCGCTTGCAATGTTCAAACGCCAGATGCAGTGCCACCCAAGCGCCGGTGATGGAAGCGCAGCGCGTGCCGCCATCGGCGGTCAGCACATCGCAATCAAGGGTGATGGTCATTTCACCCATTGCCTTCAGATCCGTCACGGCACGAAGGCTGCGCCCGATCAGGCGCTGGATTTCCTGCGTGCGGCCGGATTGCTTGCCGCGCGCCGCTTCGCGGTCCCCGCGCGTATGGGTCGCGCGCGGCAACATGCCATACTCCGCCGTGACCCAGCCCTGGCCCTGGCCGCGCAGGAAGGGCGGGACCTTGCCTTCGACGCTTGCGGTGCACAGCACCTCGGTCAGGCCCATGCGAATAACGCAGGAACCTTCCGCATGGCGGGCGACGCCGGGTTGGATGGAAACGGTGCGAAGCGCCCCGGGGGCGCGGCCTGAGGGTCTGGTCATGGGCCGCGCGGTTAGCACAGGCAAAGCGGCGGCGCTAACCCGTTGACGCGCCCGGTGCAGGCCCCATACTCGGCTCATGACAAATCGGGACCCAAACCCGTGACCCATACGCCCGCGAAGCTGACCCCAGGGCTACCGGCTGCGGCCGGGCTGGATAGCCGTTCGGCGCTGATTTTGCGCGAATTGGTGGAAACCTATGTCGCGACGGGCGAGCCTGTCGGTTCCCGCACCTTGTCGCGCCGGTTGCCGCTGGGCTTATCCCCGGCCACCATCCGCAATGCCATGGCGGATCTGGAAGATGCCGGGCTGCTTTACGCGCCGCATACCTCGGCCGGGCGGCTGCCGACGGAACGCGGGCTTCGGCTTTTCGTGGATGGCTTGCTGGAATTTGGCGCGCTGGGTGAAGAAGACCGGGATGCGATTGCGGCGCGCTGCGCGGCTTCGGGCCGGTCCTTGCAGGAAACCCTGGCCGAAGCGGGGCTGATGCTCTCGGGCCTTGCCGGCGCGGCGGGGCTGGTAGTGGCGCCGAAAACGGAAAATCCGGTGCGGCATATTGAATTTGTGGCACTCGGGCCGGGCCGCGCGCTGGTGGTGCTGGTGCATGAAGGCGGGCAGGTGGAAAACCGCGTCATTGAAGTGCCGGCCGGGCTGCCGCCTTCGGCGCTCACCCAAGCGTCCAACTACCTGAATGCGCGGCTGGCTGGCCGTACCCTGGAAGAAACGCGCAGCAAGGTCGCCGAGGAAATCGCCGCTGATCGCACGGCTTTGGATGCGCTGACGCAGCAGGTGATCTCGGCGGGGCTGGCCACCTGGTCGGGTGGCGGCGGCGGGTCACTGATTTTGCGCGGCCAGTCGCGGCTATTGCAGAATCTGGATCAGGCAGCGCAGGTGCAGGAAATCCAGCGGCTGTTCGAAAGGCTGGAAGCGCAGGAAACCATGCTGCGCCTACTCGAACTCGCGCAGCGCGGCGAAGGCGTGCAGATTTTCATCGGCGCCGAAAGCGGGCTGTTCGATAGCGCGGGGCTTTCCGTGGTAGTGGCACCCTTCCGCAATGGCCAGGAAAAGATCGTCGGTGCCATTGGCGTGATCGGGCCGACACGCATCAATTACGGGCGCGTGATTCCGGTGGTGGATTACACCGCGCGCGTGATCGGCAGATTGCTCGGTTGAACAGGACGCGTGCCTGACGGCGCGCTACGAGACAGGAAACGTCATGCGTATTACCTCCATCCGCCAAGGCGTGGTGCCCATCAGCAGCGCCATTGCCAATGCCTATATCGATTTTTCGAAAATGACGGCGAGTGTCGTTGCCATCACGGTGGAAGATGGCGCCGGCAAAAAGGCCACGGGCTATGGCTTCAATTCCAATGGCCGCTATGCGCAGCCGGGTTTGCTTGCGGAACGCTTTATCCCGCGCCTGCAAGGGGCGACCGAAGCGGAATTGACACTTGATAATGGTGGGGTGAACCCGACTGGCGCCTGGGGTGCCATGATGCGCAATGAAAAGCCGGGCGGGCATGGGGATCGCTCGGTCGCGGTTGGCGTGTTGGACATGGCGCTTTGGGATGCGGCGGCGAAGCTGGAAGGCGTGCCGCTCTGGCGCTTGCTCGCGGATCGCTATCGCGGCGGTCAGGCGGATGACAGCGCCTGGGTTTATGCGGCGGGCGGCTATTACTACCCCGGCAAGGGCGTGGATGCCTTGGTTGAGGAAATGAAGCGCTACCTTGGCATGGGTTATACCACAGTGAAGATGAAAATCGGTGGCGCACCTGGCACCGCGCTCAAGGAAGCGCTCAGCGAAGACATGGCGCGCATTGAAGCGGTGGTGAAATTGCTGGCCGGCGATGGATCACGCCTGGCGGTGGATGTGAATGGCCGCTTTGGCTTGCATGCGGCGCTGACCTATGGCGCGGCGCTGCAACCCTTTGGGCTCCGCTGGTATGAGGAACCGCTCGATCCGCTGGATTATTCAACCCATGCCGCCCTCGCTGAACAATATATGCCGCCGATCGCAACAGGCGAGAATCTGTTTTCCATGCTGGATGCGCGCAATCTGATCCGCCATGGTGGCTTGCGTCCGGATCGCGATATCCTGCAATTCGATCCAGCGCTGTCTTACGGGCTGGTTGAGTATCTGCGCACGCTTGAGATGCTTGTGCGCCATGGCTGGTCGCCGCGACGCTGCGTGCCACATGGCGGGCATCAATTCGCGCTGAATATCGCGGTCGGCCTTGGGCTTGGCGGCAATGAAAGCTACCCAGAGGTTTTCGCGCCCTTTGGCGGTTTTGCCGATAGCACGCCGGTGGTGGATGGGCGGATCAAGATGCCCGATATTCCCGGCATTGGGTTTGAGGCGAAATCGGCGCTTTGGGCCGTCTTGAAGGATCTATAAGTCATGAAAACCTACTTCCCCCTATTCATGGCAGCGGTGTTTTGGTTCGTGACGCATCATGGCCTGGCCAGTGGTGTGATGCGGGCCAGGCTGGTCGCTGGCCTCGGCGCGAATGGCTTTCGCATTTTCTATTCCATCCTGTCCGTGCTTGCCTTGGTGCTGCTCGCGCGCGCCTCGGGCGCTGCAGACCCCGTGCCGATCTGGACCGCGCCGGCCTGGCTTCGCCTGGTCCTTGCGCTGATCATGCTGCCGGCTTTTCTGTTCTTTGCCGCTGGGCTTTTGCGCAACCCGACAGGTATCGGCGGAGAGGGTCTCGTTGGGCAGCAGGCGCGCGGCATTCAGCGCATTACGCGCCACCCCATGCTCTGGTCCTTCGCGCTTTGGGCTTTGGTGCATGTTCTCGGCAGAGGCGATCTGGCGAGTATGATCTTCTTCGGCACCTTCGCCATCAGCGCCCTGATTGGCATGCCCTCCATTGATCGCAAGCTTGCCGCACGCGACCCGGAGGCTGCGGCAAAACTCCAGGCCGCAACCTCCATCCTGCCCTTCGGCGCCATCCTGGCCGGGCGCAATCGGCTGGTGCTGGCGGAAATCGGCTGGCTTGCGCCGCTGCTCGCGCTGATCGGCTGGGCCGTGACGCTGCATTTCCATGCGCGCTTCTTTGGCGTGCCGGCGCTGCTGCCCTTCTGATCCGCGCTTGCATGCGGGCCACCACGGGGGGTATTTCGGCCTGCATAGTTTCTGGAGTTCTCTCGCATGCAAGCCGCCGCCATGCCGCGCCCCGTGATGCTGGTCATTCTGGATGGCTGGGGCTGGCGGGAAGACATCGCCGATAACGCCGTGCGCCAGGCCAAGACGCCGAATTTTGATGCGCTTTGGGCGGCTTGCCCGCATGCTTTTCTCAAGACCTCCGGCTTGGATGTCGGGCTACCGGAAGGGCAGATGGGCAATTCCGAGGTCGGGCACCTCAATATCGGGGCCGGGCGCGTGGTGATGCAAGATTTGCCGCGCATTGATGCCGCCATTGCCGATGGGTCCTTCGCTCGATTGCCCGCACGGACGGGGTTGATCGCGAAGCTGAAAGCCTCGGGCGGGACCTGCCATTTGATGGGCT
>JADCES010000265.1 GCA_020250005.1 Roseomonas sp. | reverse complement strand
CGCCTTTCTGGAAGAACGCCTGTCGCACGCCGCGCGCCTGCCGATTGCGGCGGATCTGCTGGTGGAAGGTACCATTACGGTGCCCGCCGCAACGGCGGCGCTGGCACAGGAAATCGGGCGCCTCGCCCCCTTTGGTGCGGGGAATGAGGAGCCGATCTTTGCCCTCGCCCGCGCGCGCGTGGTGCGCGCGGATCGGATCGGCAAGGAAGGCGCGACAATCCGTGCCTTTGTGGAAGGTGAAGGCGGCGGGCGGCTCAAGACCATTTGCTTTCGCGCCAAGGAAGGCCCGCTCGCTGAGGCATTGCTTTCGCCCGATCGTACGCCCTTGCATCTCTGCGGGCATTTGCGCGCGGAAAGCTGGAATGGCGATGTGAGCGTTGGGTTTCAGATTGTGGATGCGGCGCGGGTATAACGACCCGGATTCAATGCTGCGGCCAGACAATCGGCGGCAGGCGCGTCAGCGGGATTTGCACCACGCTCACCACGCCGTTTTGCAGGCTGATCGGAATTTCCGCGACCGGCGGGCCGCCATTTGGCGGGCGACGCGTCAGCATCCCAACGGCGAATTTCGTGCCATCCAAGGCGCGCCGCTGGATCAGGCCGGACCGCGCGAGGGAATCGATCGCCGCATTCGGATTGGTGACCGAAAGCGTGCCCGCAAGCGCCGGCTGAAGCGCGGGATCAAGCCGCGCAGAAAGCCGGAGGCCCGCATCCAAATCCCCCCAGGCCAGGCGCAATTGGCGCACATCCAGCTTGCCATCTGAAGCGCGCCAGGCGTCCAATTGCTCACGCAGGCTCGGCAGCGGCAGCACGCTGCCATACAGCGCGCCATCAAATTCAAGCCGCGAAAGCCTTGGACCAAAACCGGCAAGGGCTGGCGCGCGCAGCCAGGCCTGGGGCAGCGCCGCGTCCTCGGCGGCGAATTGCAGGGTCAGCGTGGCTTCGGCCGTGCGCACCCAATTCGCATCGCCACCCAGGCGATTGATGGTCAGCACCCCATCCGGGGTTTGCGCCACCAGGCCTTGCAGCAGCGCATTGGCCCGGCGCGGCGGCTGGCCCGCTTCCAGCGGTAGCAGCGCCGTGAAGCTTTCCGTGGTGAAGGGAATGCGCATGGCACCAAGCCTGAGCGCCTGCGGGCCGGTGGCCTCCAGCCTCAGCGCATCCGGCAGGGGCAGGGGCGTGGCGAGCGTCAGGGTCTGAACTTCCCACCCCATTCCCTGGCCGGAGGCTTCATCGCCCGGGCTTTCGATGGAAAGCCGAGGGATGGTGAGCCGCGCGGCGAAGGGCCAGCCGCTGCGGTCGGGGATGTCATGGTTGATGCTCCAGCCCTGGGCGCGGTGCTTGATCACCCAATCGCTGAAGCCTTCCGCCAGCGCCCCTGTGCTCCAGCGCCAGAGCAGGCTTTGGCCAGCCACCAGCGCGGCCAGCAGCATGAGCACGCCAAAAAGGAAGCGCCCAAGGATCGGCGCGCGGGTGGAGGGGGATCGCTTGGCGTTCATGCTATGCGCCGATATAGCGGGGTTTGAGTGCGCCCGCCATGACAACCGATATCGCATCCTTATTGGCCCCGGATGGGGATTTCTACGTCTTTGCCTATGGTTCGCTGATCTGGCGGCCAGGCTTTGACCATGCCGCGCGTCATCCGGCGCTGCTGCGCGGCTTTCACCGGCGTTTTTGCCTTTGGAGCCACCGGTATCGCGGCACGCCGGAACGTCCAGGGCTGGTTTTGGGGCTGGATCGCGGCGGTGCCTGCCGCGGCGCCGTGTTTCGCGTACCAGGTCGCGCAGCGGCGGAGACGCTGGCTTATCTTGATGCGCGCGAATTGCCGGATGGGGGAGAGGTTGTCTATCGCCGCCGGCTTCTGCCGCTAACGCTGCTGGATCATGGGCGGCGCGTGCCAGCCATTGCCTATGTCGCGAACCGGGAATGCCGGCTTTATTGCGGCAAGCAGCCGGCGGAAATCTTGGCGCGCGCCATTGATACGGGCCATGGGCAGATGGGATCGAACCGGGATTATCTGTTCAATACGCTCGATCATTTGGGGGAGATGGGCGTGCGTGATCGCGGGTTGGAGGCGATTGCCGCGCTTGTCCGGCGATGACGCTGCCTATGGCGCGATTCGGCAAAAAGGATCACGCTGCCATCAGAATTGGATAAGGACAGGATCATGGCCCTGCAACGCATGGTGCTTGAAATTGGCATGGGCACCGATATTCGCGGCGCGGATTACACCAAGGCAGCGGTGCGGGCACTTCGCGATGCGCTTTGGCACAATTCACTCACCATCGGGGCTGCGGTTGGCCAGGATGCTGATGCCATGCGGGTTGAAGTGCTGATCGGCGTGCCCAAGCCTGATCTGGTGGATAAGGACCAGGTATTGGCCATTCTGCCGCATGGCAGCGGTACGGTGACCTTGGTGGAAGGCGGCCTCGAGATTCCGAATGATGAGGGCACCAATAGCACCGTGATCGCCAATTGCTGCGCCATTGTGCGCCTGGATGTGTGAGGGGAGACCGATCATGGCCTTGAAGCGCATCATCCTGGAAATGGGCAGCGGCAATGATTTGCATGGTGGCGATTACACCAAGGCCGCCTTGCGCGCGGTGCAGGATGCCTTGCACCATTCCTCACTCGCCTTCATCCGCACCCTTGGGCTTGATATCAAGACCATGCAGGTGGAAGTGACCATTGGCGTGCAGCAGCCCGATAAGGTGGATATCGAAGCGGTGCGTAAATCCCTGCCTTACGGCGTGGTGACAGCGCGCGCGGTGAAGGGCGGATTGGATGTTCCGGAGGAAGGGGCGCATGACAAGGCCGTGATCGCCGCCGCTGCCATTGCGGTGCGGTTTGATCTGCCCTGAGGCGGGTCAGCATTTGCGGCGGGGGGGGCTTTGTTTGGGGGGTGCCCCAACCGCTCCAGTTCCGGCAGCCTGAGACAATTCAAATCTTGACGTAACGTCAAGTTTTTAGTAAAAAATTTCCTCGGGGGAGTGCTCAAGGGGTATCATGTTTCGAAGGAAGGAGAGCGCCTCCCTCGGCGTTTTGCTCGCCCAAGGGGCGGCTATCGTCTGGAGCCGACACGCCCTTGAACGCGCGCATGAACGCAGCGTTTCGAAATTGGATGCGGAGCGTGTGATCAGGCGGGGCCGCGTTACCGGCCTTGATTTGCAGGCGGACGGGCAAGAACGTTGCCAGCTTGCCGGCAAGGATGAGGATGGTCACGCCTTTACTGTCGTGATCACCCCGATTGCGCCGGATGTTTTGGTTGTCACGGTCATTACATGAAAGGGAGAAAGTGACATGCGCCGCGTATTGCCACGATATGAGGAAAGGGGTCTCGGCCTGCCCTACCCGGTCGTGCTCATCAATGCGGCCGAGGAGCATGCTGACGCAGGCGGGAATGTGCTGGGCGTATCGGTCCCTGATCTTGAGGGCTTGGCAGCCGCAGTTGCGGTGGCGCGCGCCTTTCTGCCGGTGGAATTGACCGGTGCTGAGGTGCGCTTCATGCGCAAGGTGATCGGCATGTCGGCCAAGGATTTCGCCGAGGCTTTGAAGCTTGACCCTGCGTCACTTTCCCGGTGGGAGAACAATAAGCAGAGTTTGGGCGGCTGGGCGGAAAGCCAGGTTCGGCTGGCGACCGTTGCCATTCTTGCGCAGCGCATGCCAAGCCTGAAGCCGGATATGGAAAAGCTGTTTCGTATGGTACCGCGCAAGCGCGAAGAAGGCGAAGCTTGGCCGGTTTTCGAACTGCGCCTTGAACCGCCGCGCGTAAACGAGGCCCCGCGCAGTGCTGGGGAGAGCTGGGCGGCGCTTCAGGCGGCCTGAGCGCTCCCCCGCCCCTCGCGCTTTCGCGCCGCACCCTTTATGTCTCCCGCCATGGAGTATATCTCGACACGCGGGCAGGCGCCGGCCCGGGATTTTGAAGGCGTATTGCTGGCGGGGCTCGCTGAGGATGGCGGGCTTTTCGTGCCGCGCCATTGGCCGGAGCTTTCGCCCGCCGAATGGCGCGCCATGCGCGGGCTTTCCTATCCGGAACTCGCGGCGCGCATCATCGGCTTATTCGCCGGGTCCGGCCTGCCGCTGAATGCGCTCTGCCAGGAAGCCTATGCCGGCTTTGGCCATCCCGCCATCGTGCCGCTGGTGCAGCTTGATCAGCGGTCTTTCGCGCTGGAACTGTTCCATGGCCCAACGCTCGCCTTCAAGGATATGGCGCTGCAATTGCTGGGACCCCTGTTCGACCATGTGCTGACCAAACGTGGGGAGCGTGTGACGATTGTCGGCGCGACCTCGGGCGACACAGGTTCCGCTGCCATTGAAGCCTGCCGGGATCGCGCGGCGGTTGATATCGTCATCCTGCATCCCGAAGGCCGCACGAGCGAGGTGCAGCGCCGGCAAATGACCAGCGTACTGGCGGGCAATGTCAGCAATATCGCGATCAAGGGCGATTTCGATGCCTGCCAGGATTTGGTCAAGGCCATGTTCAATGACGCGCCCTTCCGCCAGGAAATGCGGCTTTCGGCAGTGAATTCGATCAATTGGGCGCGGATTGCGGCGCAAATTCCCTATTATGTTGCGGCAGCCTTGGCGCTTGGCGCGCCAGACCGGCCCGTGGCCTTCAGCGTGCCCACCGGCAATTTCGGCAATGTGCTGGCCGCCTGGGCCGCGATGCGCATGGGCCTGCCGGTCGCCAAGCTGATTGTGGGGTCAAACCGCAATGACATTCTGGCGCGCTTCCTCGCGGCCAATGACATGACAGCGCGGCCCGTCGAGCCATCGCTTTCGCCTTCCATGGATATTCAGGTTTCCTCCAATTTCGAACGCCTATTGTTCGAATTGCTGGGGCGCGATGGCGCGGTCACGGCAGAGGCCATGCGCCGCTTCCGCGCCGAAGGCCGCATGCCCATCCCCGATGCTGCCTGGCGGGATGCCACCAAGCTTTTTGCCGGCTTTACCCTGGATGATGCTGGGACACTCGCCGAAATCCGCCATTTGCATCAGGCGGCGGGGTATTTGGCTGATCCTCACACGGCGGTTGGCACTGCGGCCGCACGCGCCCTGGCGCCGGAAGACCCTGGCATTCCGGTCGTGGTGGCCGCCACCGCGCATCCGGCGAAATTTCCCGATGCGGTGGAACGCGCGACGGGTCTGCGCCCCCCTCT
>JADCES010000264.1 GCA_020250005.1 Roseomonas sp. | reverse complement strand
TTCACCAGAATATCCAAACGGCCGAGGCGCTTGGCGGTTTCTTCCACCATGCCGGTGATCGCAGCGGGATCGGTCACATCCACGGCAATGCTTTCCGCCTTGGCGCCCAGTGCGCGCAAGCCCGCCACCGCTGCATCATTCTTCGCGGCATTGCGGCCCGCGACCATCACAGTCGCGCCTGCCTTGGCAAGGCCCGTTGCCATGCCAAGACCAATGCCACCATTGCCGCCCGTGACCAGCGCAACGCGGCCGGTCAGATCAAACATCTTGTTCATGCCTTGGCCCTTTCGATCATTTCAACGAAGCGATTAAACAGATAATGGCTGTCGGAAGGGCCGGGGCTCGCTTCCGGGTGGTATTGCACGGAAAAGGCCGGGCGATCCGTCGCTGCGATGCCTTCATTCGTGCCATCGAACAGAGAGATATGCGTGACCTTCGCATTGCCCGGCAGGCTTTCCGGGTCCACCGCAAAGCCGTGATTCTGGCTGGTGATTTCAACCTTACCTGTCGTGAGGTCCTTCACCGGCTGATTGGCACCGCGATGCCCGCGCGCCAGCTTGAAGGTGCGCGCCCCAAGCGCCAGCGACAGCAATTGATGCCCCAGACAAATGCCAAACACCGGCAGCTTCTTGTCCAGCACGGCGCGAATGGCCGGCAGCGCGTAAGTGCCGGTTGCCGCCGGATCGCCAGGGCCATTTGACAGGAAAACCCCATCCGGCTTTTGCGCGAAAATCTCCTCGGCCGAGGCAGTGGCGGGCAACACCACCACATCGCAGCCGGCAGAGGCCAGGCAGCGCAGAATATTGCGCTTGGCGCCGTAATCCATCGCGACAACGCGGTATTTCGGCGCGGTCTGGCGGCCAAAGCCAGCCGGCCAGGCCCATTCGGTTTCGTCCCAGCGATAGCTCTGCCGGCAGGTCACATCCTTCGCCAGGTCCATGCCCTCCAGCCCCGGCCAGCCCGCGGCTTCGGCGCGAAGGGCCGCCATATCAAACTTCCCATCCACGCGGTGGCACAAAACGCCGTTGGGCGGCCCGCCATCGCGGATGCGCGCGGTCAGTGCGCGGGTATCAATGCCGGCAAGCCCCGGCACGCCATGGGAAACCAGCCAAGCGTGCAAATGCCGCGTTGCGCGGTAATTGGCGGGTTCCGTGACATCCTGCTTCACGATCAGCCCGCGCGCCGCAGGGGTCAGCGCTTCGATATCTTCCTGATTGGTGCCGACATTGCCGATATGGGGGAAGGTGAAGGTGATGATCTGCCCGGCATAGGAAGGATCGGTCAGAGTTTCCTGATAGCCGGTCATGCCCGTGTTGAAGCAAATCTCGGCCACTGCCTTGCCCTCGGCCCCGAAGCCGCGGCCCCAAAAGACACTGCCGTCAGCCAGCACCAGGCAGGCGGTGGCGCCAAGGGGGGCGGTATCAGCCATGGGAAGGGGCTCCGTTTTCGGGGTGTCAGAGGGGGCGCCGGGCATATCGGCCAGGGTCAGGCCAGTGGCGGTCAGGATGGCGGGCCAATGTTTTGCGGGAATGGCCTTGGATTGCCGCCATTTGCGAATGGCTTCCGTGCCGACGCCGCAGCGCTCGGCCGCGGCTTCGGAACCGCCCAAAAGGGCGATGATATCTTCAACGCTGCGCATGGGCCGAGCTTATCCGGGAAAAAACTTCCCAGGGCAAGGAAAAAGCGCAGGGTGGGAAAAATCCTCCCGATTCCAGGACCTAAGCCGCCGCTTCCCCCCGGCTCGGCCCTGAAGCATGATCCCCGAAGCCAGCCGAGAAGGAGGTCCCATGGCCCGTCCCAGCGCAGCGCCGTCTGAGCGCACCCGCGTCAAGCGCATGCATGAACGCGGCGCTTATGACCGCGCGAGCATTGATGCCATTTTGGATGCGCAGCCCTTGGCGCATATCGGCTATGTGCTGAATGGCGCGCCCTTCGTGACCCCTACGCTGCAATGGCGCGAGGGGGATCACGTCTATTGGCATGGCTCGGCCGCCAGCCGGATGATTGAAACCTGCATTGAGGCGGATGTCTGTGTCACCGTGACGCTGATGGACGGGCTGGTGCTGGCGCGGTCTGCCTATAATCATTCGATCAATTATCGTTCGGTCATGCTGCTTGGGCGCGCGCGGTTGATTGCCAACCCGGCTGAGAAGGAAATGCGGCTGAAAAACTTTGTGGAGGGCATGTTCCCCGGCCGCTGGGACAGGCTGCGCGCCATGACGCCTTATGAGGCCAAGGCGACCACGGTGCTCGCGATTGAAATCAATGAGTCATCGGCAAAAATCCGGAGCGGCCCGCCTGGCGATCCGGATGAGGATTTGATGCAGGATGTCTGGGCGGGGGTGCTGCCGCTTGAGATGCGCACCATGCCGCCCATTCCGGATGCGCGCGGGAGTGTGGCGACACCGCCGGAATATCTGACGCGGTTCAAGATTGGGTGAGGGGGAGAACCAGCATGTCTGAAACCCAAACACGCACCCTGATCACGGCGGCCGAGGCCGCTGCGACGCCCCCTTCCCCCGGCCGGCTTTCCGCGCTGCTGCTGGAACACGGCAGCCTGCAGCTCCGCTGGTTCGCCCCCAAGGGCGAGGATACGCAAACCCCGCATGACCAGGATGAGCTTTACATCATCGCATCCGGCACCGGTTGGTTTCGCCGTGGCGCTGAGCGTGTGGCCTTCGGCCCGCATGACGCGCTGTTCGTGCGCGCGGGGGAGGCGCATCGGTTTGAGGATACCTCCGCCGATTTCGCGACCTGGGTGATTTTCTATGGTGCGAAGGGTGGGGAGGGGTAGGGCCCCACAAAAAGCCTTGCCGAAACCACCTTAAAGGTGGTATGGAAATCCAATGGAAAAGCGCAAGCCAAGTCATGATCTGGCGGCATTCCAGGCAGCCTTCTTGCGTGATGCCGCGATAACCATGACCGCGTTGCGCTCTGCCATTGCGCTTGGATATGGGCTTCAGGATGTGCAGGAGGTTGTCGCACGCATGGCGCCGCGGCATTTCGTGAAATCCATGACCAGCCACGCAAACCATCGCCAGTGGCAGGATGTCTATCGCGTGCCGCATGATGGCCTGCTGCTCTATCTGAAATTCACCGATGCGGTTGTGACTGAATTCGTGCTGTTATCCTTCAAGGAGAAATAAAATGCCCGCGCCCAAGACCATGATCCACCCCGAAACCGGCGCCCCGTTGCGTCGGCGCAAGCGGCGAGAGGTTGTGGTCTATATGGACCTGACCCGCGTGGTGGAGGTAACGGGCTGGTTCCCCGAAGATGATGGCGATGGCGTTTTGCTGGGCGCTGATGCGGCACCGTTGGATGCTGCGCTGGCGGAGATGAAGGCGGAATACGCCGCTTCCGTGCAGCGCCTGGCGAAGCAAATGCGCAAGGCAGCGGGCCTCACGCAAAAGGATGCGAGCCTTCTGCTGACGGGTTCGCCCAATAGCTTCTACAAATACGAACATGGCGAGGCGCAGCCGAGCCGCCCGACGCTGCTGCTGATGAAGCTGCTGGCGCGTGAGCCGAAATTGATCGAGGCGATTAGGGCAGCATGACCCGCCCCACCCTGGCCCGCCCGCCCCGCTTTGCTATAAGCGCGGCTCAAGACTGAAGGATACCCCCATGGAACTCCGCGCCCGTTTCACCGATGCCCTGAAGACTGCGATGCTGGCCAAGGATGCGGCCACCACATCCACCATGCGCATGATCCTGGCCAAGCTGAAGGATACCGATATCGCCGCGCGCAAGACGCCGCAGGACCCGGGCGTGCCCGATGATCAGGTGATTGCCATGCTGCGTGGCATGGCGAAATCCCGGCGCGAAAGTGTGGATTTGTATCGCCAGGGCAATCGCCCCGAATTGGTGGCAAAGGAAGAAGCGGAAATCGCCGTGATCGAAAGCTTCCTGCCGCAGCAAATGGACGAAGCCGCCATGGCCGCTGCGGTTGATGCGGCGGTGGCGGAAGCGGGTGCGGCTTCCATCAAGGATATGGGCAAGGTGATGGCGGTGCTGAAATCCCGCCACGCCGCGGCTTTGGATATGGCCAAGGCCGGACCGATGGTGAAGGCGCGGCTTGGGGGCTAACCCTCGCTCGCGCCCCAGGCGCTTCAGTCACTATCCTGCAAATCTTCTGCCAGCACCACGATCTGCACGGCATAGGAAACATCACCATCTTCCGCATCGCGATGGACGGTGCCGATGAATTCATTGCCGATCTTGAGCTCCACACTGCCCTTGGGGCGGTCCGGCGCGGTCACCTGAATGCGGGGGTTGCTGAAAAGCTTGCGCAGATGCGCCTGCACGGCGGCGCGTTCGGCGGGGGTCATGGTCGCGTTCCTTCAAAAATCTGCCGGTCCGGATAGCCGCCTTGGTGTTGGGGCGCAAACCCGCTCGGCGGCACCAAAACACACTCCCTTATTATAGGGGGTGTTTTTTTCGCGCCCCTCGCTCGTGCTCCACTTTTCCCTGCAAAGGTATAGTCTGACCCCTCGCCATGGCCCTGCCCCCCGGTTTCCTTGATGAGCTTCGCGCCCGCACGCCCCTGCCCGGTCTGATCGGGCGGAAGACGCGGCTGCTCAAATCCGGGCGCAATTGGAAGGGCTGCTGCCCCTTTCATGGGGAAAAGACCCCCTCCTTCTACGTTTATGATGATCATTTCCACTGCTTTGGCTGCGGCGCGCATGGGGATGCCGTCACCTTCGTCATGCGGGCCGAAGGCGCGCAATTCATGGAAGCGGTGGAACGCCTGGCCAGCGAAGCGGGGCTTGAAGTCCCCAAACTCGCCCCGCGAGATGCCGAACGCGCCCGCCAGGCGCGGGATCTCTACACGGTCATGGAAGCAGCGATGGAGGCGTTTCAGCGTCGCCTCCGGCTACCGGAGGGCCGGCCAGCGCTTGAATACCTCCGCCGCCGAGGCCTGACCGAGGAAACCATCCAGGGCTTTGGCCTCGGCTGGGCTGGGTCCGGGCGCGGAGCCTTGCAGGCGGATTTGAAGCAGGATGCGTTCGATACGTCGCAACTCATCGAAGCCGGGCTGCTGAAGCCGCCCGAGGGCGATGAAGCCCCGCGCGATTTTTTCTTCAACCGCGTCATGTTCCCTATTCGGGACCGGCGCGGGCGTGTGATTGCCTTTGGCGGGCGCATTCTGGGCGATGGCCAGCCGAAATACATCAACAGCCCGGAAACGCCGCTATTCCGCAAACGCTACGCACTTTACGGGCTGGACCGTGCGCGGGAAGGCGCTTTTCGCGGTGCCTCGGTGGTCGCGGTTGAAGGCTATATGGATGTGATCGCACTCCATCAGGCGGGCTTCACCGGGGCGGTGGCGCCGCTTGGCACTGCGCTTACGGAAGATCAGCTGCAGGAATTATGGCGCCTGTCGCCCGAACCGGTGCTCTGTTTTGATGGCGATGCCGCCGGCGCCCGGGCCGCTGCCCGCGTGGCGGAAGCAGCATTGCCACTGATCAGCGCCGAACGCAGCCTGAAGCTGGCCACCCTGCCGGCGGGGGAAGACCCCGACACGCTGATCGCCAAGGGCGGGCAATCCGCCTTCCAGACCGTGTTGGATGGCGCGCGCCCCTTGTCCGAGGCGCTGTATGGCCTGCTTTTGGAAGGCCAACCGATGGCGAGTCCCGAACAGCGCGCCGCCGCGCGCAACCGCCTGGTCGCCGCAGCCGCCACCATCACGGACCGCGCTTTGGCGGGGGAATATCGCCAGGCTTTGCTGGATCGCTTCTTTGCCGCCACGCGCCGCCAGCCTGGCCGCGCCGCGCCAGCGCAGCGCATCACGCGCCCTGCCCTGGTCGCGCCCGCCATCCGCACTGCCCAGGCGCGCATCCTGATCGCCATTCTGCTCCGCCACCCCTGGCTGCTGCCGCAGATCGAAGAAGCCTTTGGCGTGCTTGATCTGCCCGAAGGCCCGGCGCGGCTGCTGCAAAGCGCCATTCTATCCTGGCCCATGCATGATGCGCGGCTTGACTCTGAGGCCCTGCTATCCCACCTCGCAACTGAAGGTATGCCAGATGCTGCGGCCTGGGCGCTTGGCGCTGAGGCCCTGCCCCAGGCGGCGCGCCCCGATGCGCTCCCGCGGGAGGTTGAGGAAGGCTTCTGGCATTTCTTCCTGAGGCTGCGCGGAGAAGCGGCTTTGCTTGAAGACCAAAAGGCGGCGCTGGAAGTCTTCGCCGCTACGAATGACCCGGCGGCGCAGCAAAGGCTGATCCGCCTGACCGAAGCCCTTGGCGCCTTGCGTCGGGGTGAAGATGGGGCCGATATGGCCGAAGATACGGCGGCAACGCCACAATAGTAGAGGCTAGTTGCGCGGGCATCCGGGGCGCCGGATGCCTGTTGCAGTTGGATGGAGTGACACGGCATGGCGACTAAAGCGGCGGCAGGGGCGGAACCGGTCGAAGCCCGCGACGAACAGGTGGAGGGCATGATGCTCGACATCCAATCGGCAGCGGTGAAGAAGCTGATCGCCCGCGGCAAGGAACGCGGCTATGTGACGGTGGACGAAATCAACGCCGTATTGCCCTCAGAACAAGTGTCTTCGGAAATGATCGAAGACACCATGGCGATGTTGAGCGAAGCGGGCATCACCGTATCCGAAGCCGAAGAAGCCGAAGAAGGTGAAGGCGGGCTGATCAAGCCCGCGACGCGCGCCGATGGCGAAGACGAAGAAGAAGCCGGCGGCAATGTGGATGAGGAAAGCGTCGGGCGCACCGATGATCCTGTCCGCATGTATCTCCGCGAAATGGGCAGTGTTGAATTGCTCTCGCGCGAAGGTGAAATCGCCATCGCCAAGCGCCTCGAAGCCGGGCGAGACATGATGATTGGCGGCTTGTGAGAAAGCCCGCTGACCT
>JADCES010000263.1 GCA_020250005.1 Roseomonas sp. | reverse complement strand
GGAAAGCATTGCCGTGGATGTGACCGATCCCGCTGCGATCACCGGCATGGTGGAAGAAACCGCCAAGCGCCTCGGCCGGTTGGATATTCTGGTGAATAATGCGGGCACGAATATCCGCAACCGGCCGGAAACCTATAAGCTGGAAGACTGGCACACCATCATCAATACCAACCTGACCAGCGGCATGTTGGCATCCCAAGCGGCTTACCCGTATTTGAAGGCGCATGGCTGCGGGCGCGTCATCAATAACGGGTCCATGCTGTCCATCTTTGGCTTGCCTTTGCATGTGGCTTACGGCGCTTCCAAGGGCGGCGTGGTGCAAATGACGAAATCCACCGCCGTCGCCTGGGCGGCCGATGGCATTACGGTGAATGTGATCCTGCCTGGTTGGATTGATACGGAGCTGACGCGCAAGGCGCGGCAGGATATGGCCGGGCTGAATGACAATGTGCTGGCGCGCACGCCTTCCAAGCGCTGGGGCGTGCCGGGCGATTTTGAGGGGGTGGCCGCTTTCCTCGCTTCCGATGCCGCGGCCTTCATCACCGGGGTCGCTATCCCGGTGGATGGTGGGTATTCGGTGCAGGGGTAATTCGACGTGACTAACCCGCAAAATCTGAACGCTACAGAAACCATGGTTTTGCGAGCATGCCAGTCGTATTTTGAGCAGAACCCCTACAAGACAAAGCTACACTTCGATGAATTGGTAGAGGCTCTTGATGGTCGTTTAGTGGCTGGTAAGCTTAAGCCGGTTGTGGAGCGCTTAATTCATCTGGGATGCTTGTGGGGCTCCACAAGCAATACACTGGAACTAACCGCGCGCGGTCTATCCTCGGTAGACGCAGTTAAATTGCCCACCGAACACTCGTTCTCCTACTTCTGCGAGTTACTCTTGGTGGCATTGGCCGATCATGACAAGCGCATAAAGGAGCGAAACCTGGATTTTGGCGGTTTCGATCTTAGTGAGGTTGCTAAGCTATATGAGCTGTCTTTCTCACGCGGGTGGATTGAGCGTGCAAGTGAGGTTTTTCAGGCTCGCCAATGGGCTAGAGTCACCGGCTTTTTTGAGTCTGGTAAGGATGGGCTCTTCTCTGCAGCCTTGACCGGACCGGGTCTTCTGGAAGCTGAGCGCCTGAGAAATGAACTTCGTGAGAGTGGCATTGCCCCGCCGACTTATCCGCCCTTGGACAGTTTCGAAAACATAAAGACTTCAGCCGCGCCGTCTGCCGGGACTGCTCCTACATTCATCAGCAGCGACTTAGAGGCGGGTTTTTCAGTTAAAGCGGTTTCGATCCCAGCCGCCGATCGCATTGTTTGGCTCGATGATAATGCTCCAGGCAGATTACAGGCTATAGAGAATCTCGATCAAATCGAGAAATTGCTTGGGTCGGGAAATAATGAGCTAAAGCTCACGGCAGACGAGCGAACGGTGATCGTTTCTGAAATCAAGCCTCTTCGCGAGCGATTGATGGAAAGACGTGTTCGTGTTGGAGAGATATGTAACGCCGTAACCAAGGGTAGCCCTCTCGTTTGGCTTCTCGATAAGGTTGGCGGTACAGCGGTTGGCGTTGCAGCTACTGCGGCAATCACTGCCTTGTACATGTTAGCGAAGGCATTGATCGGGTAATGCCCACCCTCGAAACCTTGCTGATCTTCGCCGCACTTTCGCTCGGCCTCGCGGCGACGCCGGGGCCGAATATGCTTTATCTTGTCTCGCGTTCACTCGCGCAAGGCGTGGGCGCTGGCATGATTTCACTGATCGGCTGCCAGTGCGGGTCGCTGCTGATCATGCTCTGCGCCGCGGCGGGGATTACGGCCGCACTTTTCGCCATTCCCTATGCCTGGGACGTGCTGCGCATTGGTGGTGCGGCTTATCTGGCGTTTCTCGCGTGGCAATGCCTGCGCCCCGGTGGGCAACCGATTTTCGCCGCGCGCCCCATGCCGCGTGAACCCGCATCGCGCTTGTTCGGTGTTGGCTTCGCTACCGCCGCGCTCAATCCGAAAGTTGCGATCTTCTATGTTGCCGTGCTGCCGCCCTTCATTGATCCCGCGCGCGGCGATGTTTTCCTGCAAGGCATCGCGCTTGGCGCGGTGCAAATCGCCATCGCCATCATCTTCGATGGCCTGTTGATTTACGGCGCCGCCGGGGTTTCGCGCTTCCTCAGCGAAAACCCGACCTGGATGGCCGCACAGCGTTGGATTTTGGGCGGTGCGCTCGCGCTAATCGCGCTCAAGCTCGCCACCGAAAGCCGCGCATGAAACCCCTTCTCACCCTGCTGCAAACCTCAAGGCCCTGAACCATGCCGAAACGTACAGACATCAAATCCATCATGATCATCGGCGCCGGGCCGATCGTCATCGGCCAGGCTTGCGAATTCGATTATTCCGGCGCGCAAGCCTGCAAGGCGCTCCGTGCCGAGGGCTATCGCGTTATTCTCGTGAACTCCAACCCGGCCACGATCATGACCGATCCGGGGCTGGCGGATGCCACCTATATCGAACCGATCACGCCCGAGATCGTCGAGAAAATCATCGCCAAGGAACGCCCGGATGCGCTGCTGCCGACCATGGGTGGGCAGACCGCGCTCAACACCTCGCTCAAGCTCGCGGAAGCGGGGGTCTTGGAAAAATACGGCTGCGAATTGATCGGTGCGAAGGCCGAGGTGATTGACAAGGCCGAGGATCGCCAGAAATTCCGTGACGCCATGGCGAAAATCGGCATTGAAAGCCCAAAAAGCGAAATCGCCCATACCATGGCCGAAGCCTGGGATGCGCTGAAAATTGTTGGCCTGCCCTGCGTCATTCGCCCATCCTTCACGCTTGGCGGCACCGGTGGCGGCATTGCCTATAACCGCGAAGAATTCGAACAAATCGTCTCGGCCGGTCTTGCCGCTTCCATGACCACGGAAGTGCTGGTGGAAGAAAGCGTGCTGGGGTGGAAAGAGTTTGAGATGGAAGTGGTCCGCGACCGCGCGGATAATTGCATCATCATCTGTTCCATCGAAAACCTGGATGCGATGGGCGTGCACACCGGTGATTCCGTCACCATCGCCCCGGCGCTGACGCTGACCGATAAGGAACATCAGCGCATGCGCGATGCCTCTATCGCGTGTTTGCGCGAAATTGGCGTGGATACCGGCGGGTCCAATGTGCAATTCGGCATCAACCCGGCCGATGGGCGCATGGTGATCATTGAAATGAACCCGCGCGTGTCGCGGTCTTCCGCACTGGCGTCCAAGGCAACGGGCTTTCCCATCGCCAAGGTCGCGGCGAAGCTTGCCGTTGGCTATACGCTAGATGAATTGGCCAATGACATCACCAAGGTGACACCCGCAAGCTTCGAGCCCACCATTGACTATGTGGTGGTGAAAATCCCGCGCTTCACCTTCGAAAAATTCCCAGGAACACCGGCAACGCTCACCACCTCCATGAAGTCAGTGGGGGAGACAATGGCGATTGGCCGTTCCTTCGCGGAAGCTATGCAGAAGGGCCTGCGCGGTTTGGAAGTCGGCTTCTCTGGCCTTGATGAGGTGGAAGTGCCAGGTGATCGCAGCGCGCAGGCTTTTCATGCCGCACTCGCCACACCGCAACCCAACCGCATCCTGATCGCCGCGCAAGCGATGCGCGCGGGCATGAGTGTTGAAGCGATCCACGAAGCCTGCAAATTCGATCCCTGGTTCCTGCGGGAAATTGAAAAGCTGGTGCGTGCAGAAACCGAAATCCGCGCCAATGGCCTGCCGAAGGATGCCACGGCGCTGCGGCGCATTAAGGCCATGGGCTTTGCTGATAAGCGGCTTGCGGAACTCACCGGCAGCGTTGAGGCCGATGTGGCAGCACTGCGCGCCAAGCTTGGTGTCACGCCGGTCTATAAGCGGATTGATACTTGCGCGGCCGAATTCGCCTCCGAAACACCCTATATGTATTCCACTTATGAAGGTGGTTTTGGCGAGCCTGTGTGTGAAAGCCGCCCCACGGCGCGGCAGAAAATCATCATCCTGGGTGGCGGGCCAAACCGCATCGGCCAAGGCATTGAATTCGATTATTGCTGTGTGCATGCCGCCTATGCGCTCAAGGAAGCGGGTTTTGAGACCATTATGGTCAATTGCAACCCTGAAACCGTGAGTACGGATTACGACACATCTGATCGGCTCTATTTTGAGCCACTGACGGCTGAGGATGTGATTTCGCTGATCCGCAAGGAACAGGAATCCGGCGAATTGCTCGGCTGCATTGTGCAATATGGCGGGCAGACGCCGCTGAAGCTGAGCCAGGCCTTGCATAAGGCGGGCATCCCCATCCTGGGCACTAGCGCGGAGGCGATTGATATTGCCGAAGACCGCGAACGCTTCCAGCAATTGCTAAAGGGCCTTGGCCTGAAGCAGCCGCAAAACGGTACCGCACGTACTTTGGAAGCAGCGGCGGATGAGGCGGAGCGTATCGGCTACCCTGTTGTGGTGCGGCCTTCCTATGTGCTCGGCGGGCGGGCGATGGAAATTGCCTATAACCGCGAACAGCTCATGCGTTTTGGCGCAGAGGCTGTGAAGGTATCCGGCGAAAACCCGATCCTGATTGACCAATATCTGGTGGATGCGATTGAGGTTGATGTGGATTGCATCGCTGATTCCGATGGCAATGTGCATGTCGCCGGCGTGATGGAACATATCGAAGAAGCCGGCATTCATTCCGGTGACTCCGCCTGTTCCCTGCCGCCCTATTCCCTACCGCCGGCGATTGTCACGGAATTGAAGGCCGAAACAGTCGCCATGGCCCGCGCGCTGAAGGTGCAGGGGCTGATGAATGTGCAGTACGCCGTCAAGGATAATGAAATCTATGTGCTGGAGGTGAACCCGCGCGCATCGCGCACCGTGCCCTTCGTTGCCAAGGCGACTGGCGTTGCAGTTGCGAAGATTGGCGCGCGCGTCATGGCTGGCGCGAAGCTGGCGGAATTCGGCCTGGATGATGACGCCATCTATCGCCATGTCGCGGTGAAGGAAGCGGTCTTCCCCTTCAACCGCTTCCCGAATGTGGATGTGATCCTGGGCCCGGAAATGAAATCTACCGGCGAAGTGATGGGCCTTGATGTTTCCTTTGAGCGCGCCTTCCTGAAATCCCAGCTTGGCGCCGGGGTGAAGCTGCCGGAATCCGGCACTGCCTTCATTTCCGTCAAGGAATCGGACAAGGGCGCGGCGGTGACCCTTGCGCGGCGCCTTTCAGAAATGGGCTTCCGTGTGGTTGCCACACGTGGCACTGCCGCGCGCATTCGCGATGCCGGCTTCAGCTGCGAAGTGGTGAATAAGGTGTTGGAAGGCCGCCCGCATTGTGTGGACGCGATCAAATCCGGCGATATTCAACTGGTGATCAATACCACCGGGGGCGGGCAATCGGTTTCTGACAGCTTCGATATCCGCCGCAGCGCACTGACCCAGGGGGTGCCGCATTACACCACCCTGGCCGGCGCCCGGGCCGCCGTGCATGCCATTGCGGCTTTACGCGCCGGAACCCTTGATGTTGCGCCGCTTCAGGCATATTTTGAAAAAAGCTTTTGAATGCTGGGGCCGTTAAAAGCGGCCCCTTAATCATTTCCGGTCGGCATAACCCGGACGGAACGAAGCCAAGGAAGACGCCTGTGCAAAAGTTCCCAATGACCGCCGAGGGCCTCGCGCGCTTGGAGGAGGAACTCAAGCAGTTGAAATCGGAAGAGCGCCCCGCGATCATTCGGGCGATTGCTGAAGCGCGCGCGCATGGCGACCTTTCCGAAAACGCCGAATACCACGCGGCACGCGAACGCCAATCCTTCATTGAAGGCCGTATCGCCGAATTGGAAGCGGTGATCCCTTCCGTTGAAGTTATTGATTCCAAAAGGCTTTCCGGCAACCAGGTGCGCTTCGGTGCCTATGTCACCATCGTCGACGAAGAATCAGACGACGAGAAAAACTACCGCATCGTCGGCCAGTATGAGGCCGATATGAAGAACGGCTCCATCTCGGTCTCCTCACCGCTCGCCAAGGCGCTGATGGGGCGCAAGGTGGGGGATTCGGTGGAAGTGCCCGCGCCTGGCGGTTCCCGTTCGGTGGAAATCACCGCGGTTCGCTTCAGCTAATCAAGGCCACCCCCATGCCGATGCGCGCGGCGCTGGCCGAAGGCCGCGCCATTACCCTGGCTGATATCCGCGCCGCCGCGGGGCGCATCTCTGGCGCCGTGCTGCGCACCCCAACGCTGGAAAGCCAGGCGGTCTCCCGCGCCACCGGGGCCAGGGTGTTCCTGAAGCTGGATAACCTGCAAGCCACTGGGGCCTTTAAAGAAAGGGGCGCGGCCAATCGGCTCGCGCTGCTCTCCGCCCGCGAAAAGGCCGCCGGGGTCATTGCCATGTCGGCGGGCAACCACGCCCAGGCCGTGGCGCGCCATGCCTCACTCGCCGGCATCGCCGCCACCATCGTCATGCCGAAATTCACCCCAGCCACCAAGGTCACCCGTACGGAAGCCTGGGGGGCGCGGGTTGTGCTGCATGGCACCACGCTCGCTGAGGCCGCCGCCCATGCCCATACGCTGGCCGCCGCCGAGGGCCTGGTTTTCATCCACCCCTATGACGACCCTGCCGTGATCGCTGGCCAAGGCACCGCGACGCTTGAAATGCTGGAAGATGCGCCGGCCATCGAAGCCCTGGTGATCCCGGTTGGTGGTGGCGGGCTTTGCGCCGGTGCGGCCATCGCGGCTGCCGAACTCCGTCCCGGCCTGCCGGTTTTCGGGGTGGAGGTGGAATTCTACCCCGCCATGGCGCAACGCCTGGCCGGCAAGCCGGTGCAAGTGGGCGGCCCAACCATCGCCGAAGGCATCGCTGTGAGGGATGTGGGGGAGGCGCCGCTTGCGATCCTGAAGCGCCTTGGCGTTGAAGTGCTGGTCGTGCCGGAACGCGCGGTGGAACAGGCCATCGTTCTTTTGGCCGAAGGTGCGAAGGTGCTCGCTGAGGGCGCCGGCGCGGCGGGGCTTGCCGCCATCCTCGCCTTCCCGGAACGCTTCGCGGGCAAGACTGTCGGCACCATTGTTTGCGGCGGGAATATTGACCCGCGCATTCTGGCAAATGTGCTGCTCCGCGAATTGCTGCGCGATGGGCGCATCCTGCGGCTTCATCTGGATATCCCAGATCGGCCCGGCGTGCTGGCCGATATCGCCACCCGCGTCGCCGCCGCCGGCGGCAATGTGATCGAAGTCAGCCACCAACGGCTTTTCGCTGCTCCCAGCGTGCAAAGCGCCGAATTGGAACTGATGATCGAAGTGCGCGACACCGCGCAGGGCGATGCGATTATCGCAGCGCTTGAAGCCGGGGATTACGTCGTGCGGCGGGGCTGAAAGCCCGGTCGCCGCACGCAAAATCAACACCTTGCGGCGGGGCTGAAAGCCCAAAAGCTGCGCGCAAAAGCAATACCTCGCGGCGGGGCT
>JADCES010000262.1 GCA_020250005.1 Roseomonas sp. | reverse complement strand
GATGCGGGTCAAGACACGCTGATTGCGGTGTCTGGCTTGGGCTCCCATCTTTTTGGTGGTTCTGGCGCGGATAGTATTTTGGCCAGTGGCAATGGCTCTGGCGACGACGGCAATGACACGCTGGTGGCGCTGAACACGCAGTTCACGATTCTCCGTGGCGGCAATGACGCGGATAGCCTGGTTGCTGGCGCAGCCCCTAACCAGACGCTTTTGGGCGAGCTTGGCAATGACACGCTGGTGCTGGGTAGTGGCGCGTCGCAGGGTGCCCTGGGTGGTGAGGGTAATGACTGGCTACAGGTCGGTTCTGTCGGTGCACAATCGCTTTACGGCGATGCGGGTCAAGACACGCTGATCCTAGGAATTGGCGCGCAGCAGTTTGCCTTGGGTGGTGCTGACCATGACAGCCTGCTTGGTGGCAATAATGCGGATACGCTGGAAGGCGGCGATGGCGATGATACGCTGAATGGCGTCGAAGGTGCTGATCGCGCCTTAGGCGGTGCTGGTAACGATTATGTTTATGCAGCCTTTGGGATTGACGTTGGTATTGGCGGTACCGGTAACGACACGCTCGATACAACCTCCTTCAACGGCAATTACCTGGTCAATCTGCAGACCGGCCTGACCAATTCTTCAGGCGAAAGCTTCACTGAATTTGAAGCGGTGATTTCCGGCAACGGGAATGACACGCTGATCGGCACGGACGCAGCCAATTTCATGAATGGTGGCGCCGGGAATGACAGCATTGGTAGCGGCGCTGGCGCCGATACGCTTATTGGCGGACTTGGCAATAACAACCTCAATGGTGGTGATGACCATGACAGTCTGCTGGGCAGCACCGGGGCTGATACGCTGGAAGGCGGGACCGGCGATGATACACTAAATGGCGGTGGGGGCTTGGACCGCGCTCTGGGCGGCGTCGGAAATGACTATGTCTATGCGGTCATCGGGATTGATATTGGTATTGGCGGTAGCGGCAATGATACGCTCGATACAAGCGCTTTTACCGGCAATTATCTGGTCAATCTGCAGACTGGCGCAACCAATTTTTTGGGCGAAAGCTTCACTGAATTTGAAGCGCTGATTTCCGGCAACGGGAATGACACGCTGATCGGCACGGACGCAGCCAATTTCATGAATGGTGGCGCCGGGAATGACAGTATCCTGGGCGGCGCTGGCGCGGATACGCTGATCGGTGGCAGCGGTGATGATGTTATTCTTGTCGGCGGCGCCGACCTGGCATCTGTGCTTGCACTGTTCAATTAAGCCTGAAGGCCCCGCGCCCTTCCGATTGAAGCAGAGCACTGATACTAACCGCGGCATCACGCGCCAAGCCGCTTCTGTGGATCAGGCATAGGCTGGTGAGCGCGCCTGCTCAAAAATCATTCGTGAGCGTCAACGCCCTTATCTCCGTGTGGGGTTCTTTCACATCAACCGGTGCTGGCGCTTCTGGCTTGCCTTCGCCGAAAATCCCGGCAGCCCCTTCAAGAAGGTGATCTCGCCACGTCTTGATCACATTCGCGTGGACATCGAATTGCGCGGCAAGCTCGGCCAGCGTCCTCTCACCCTTCACGGCGGCAAGCGCCACCTTCGCCTTGAAGTCCGGGCTGAGGTTCCGGCGTGGTCGTCTCGTCATGGTATCGGCTGTTCACGGCATCATGCCGCAGACCGGCAGAAAATCCACTTATCACAGAAGTTCAGATTACCCGAGCCTGCTCTAACCCGCAGCGGATAGTCAGGGCACAGTCGTTTTTCAAGATCAACATAGCTGAACAAGGAACCAGCCACCGAGTCATTGCCACGCATCGCAACCCCAGCCAAAAACCAGGGCACTGAATCATAAATGCAGCGATCAGGCAACGAATCTCAGCAGCCTGTTAAAAGCATACCAACGGCCAAGTAAATCAAGAATTTTATATGTTAACCGAACTTGTCCGACGGAAAGTCCCAAAGACATTGTACCCCAAGCCGAGCATTTGTTCGGTCAGATATGCTCCGTCCTGTCCCCTGACCCCAGTGATAACAACCATTTTCATTGATCAGCTTTGAAATCGTATTTGTTGCGCAGATCCATTTCACAAAGGGTGCCTGCTTGCAATCGGCGCCATGGTCTATCGCCGGCCCCGGCAGCCCTCCTCCGCCTCCCTGGGGTTCCAAAATCCCCCCATTTAAGGCAGGCTGACGCTCATAGCATGGGGGCGTCCATCGACATGACCGAAGAAGAAATCCTGGCCCGCGCGGCGGGCTTTACCGCCGGGCTCAAGACCCATCCCAAGGAAGTGTCGGAAGCCATCGTCGCCGCCCGCCGCATGGCTGGCGCCTTCACGCGGCCCGTCGATGAAACGGCTGAGCCCATGCCGGCCTATGCCGTGCCCAGCCCCGCCAAGGGGTCACGCGCATGAAGGCCTTGCACGAGCTTTCGCTGACCGAAGCCACTGCCGGCATTGCGCGGCGACGCTTTTCTCCCGTGGAATACCTGGATGCCCTGCACCAAAGGGCTGAAACCGTGGGCGGCAAGGTGAATGCCATTGTCCGCCCGCTTTGGGATGAAGCGCGCGCGCAGGCGGTGAAGGCAGGGCGACGCATCGCCCGCAGCGGCCCACGTTCCGCGCTGGATGGCCTGCCGGTCGGGCTCAAGGATATCATTGATATCGCAGGGCATCCCACCACCTGCCATTCGCGCATCCTGCTCGACAATCAGAAAAGCGCCGATGCGGCGGTGGTCGCCAGGCTGCGCGCGGCAGGGGCGATTTTCCCGGCCAAACTCGCAACCCATGAATTCGCGATTGGCGGCCCGGCCTTTGACCTGCCCTTCCCGCCGGCGCGCAACCCTTGGAATCTTGCGCATCATCCGGGCGGATCATCTTCAGGTTCCGGCGTGGCTGTGGGTGCCAATATGCTGCCCGCCGCGCTTGGCACGGATACCGGCGGTTCCGTCCGCCACCCCGCCAGCCATTGCGGCATTGTCGGCATGAAGGCGACTTATGGGCTGGTATCTCGTCGTGGTGTGTTTCCACTCGCCTTCACGCTTGATCATGTCGGGCCCATGACGCGCACAGTGGCCGATAATGCGCTGCTGCTCAGCATGATGGC
The DNA here is from genome assembly GCA_020250005.1 of Roseomonas sp. Taxonomy (GTDB): domain Bacteria; phylum Pseudomonadota; class Alphaproteobacteria; order Acetobacterales; family Acetobacteraceae; genus Neoroseomonas. The sequence goes on along the minus strand of JADCES010000262.1, from coordinate 5,335 downwards.
CGGGCATGACGCGCTTGATCCCGGCAGTGCCGCGCATAAGCCCGAAAACTATGCGCGGCAGATGAAGAAGGGGCTGAAGGGCCTCACCATCGGCTTCGTGCGGCATTTTCATGAAAAGGATCAGCCCGCCTCTGCCGAAATGGCGGCCGCGCTTGAAGCCGCTGCCAAGGTGCTGGTCAAGGAAGGGGCGAAGATCAAGACCATCACCCTGCCCTCGCTCAATGAATTCGCCGGCGTCAATCGCGCCATCCTTATGGCGGAAGCCGCCGCCATTCATGGCAAATGGCTGCGTGAAAGGCCGGGCGACTACGCCAACCTCACTTTGCGCCGCCTGCTGCCGGGGCTTTTCATGCGCGCCGAGGATTACGTGCAGGCGCAGCGCCGCCGGCGAGAATTGGTGGCCGCCGTCGAAGCCGCGTTTGCGGAGGTTGATTTGCTGCTGACCGCATCTTCCATGGATGTCGCCTGCAAGATTGATGATGCCGAAGCGGTAGACCTTACCTATCCGCGCCAAGCGCGCACGCCCTTCAATGTCACGGGCCATCCGGCGCTGACGATGATGTGCGGCAGCTCAAAGCTTGAGGGTCTGCCCCTATCCCTGCAATTGGTCGGCCCAAGCTTCGGGGAGGCCGCCATCTACCGCGCCGCCGCTGCCTATGAACGCGCCGCACCTTGGAAGGACTTGCGGCCAGCGCTGTAATCTCGCGCATGTTCTTCGCCCAGCTTTTCGATCGGCGCTGGCGCCACCCTGTGCTGGTGCCGCTGTTCTTTTTGGCGCTTGCGCTGCTGTTTCGCGTCTTTTCCTTCGTCGCCGCCGTGATTGATACGGATGAGGGGCTCTATATGCTCCAGGCGCGGGAATGGCTGGATGGCGGTTGGCCCATTGCCGCAGTGTGGGACATGCACCCGGTGGGCGCGCCCGCGGTTTTCGCTGTGGTCATGGCGATTTTCGGCGATGGTATCTGGGTGCTGCGCGCGCTCGGCGCGGTCTGCGTTGCGGCGACGGCGACGGCCCTGTTCAGCGCGGTGCGCTATGCTGGTGGGCCACCCGCGCTCGGCCTGGCGGCTGGCGTTCTTTATGTCGCGCATAGCGGGCTTTTGGGGGGCCTTGCGACCAATACCGAAATTCTTTTTGCGCCGCTGGTGGGCTGGGCCATGGCGCTTGGCCTGCGCGGCGCGGTGGATACGCTGGAACGCAATAAGGCCCCGCGCTGGCGCGATATGGTGGTGATGGGGGTGCTGATCGGCTTCGCACTCACGCTGAAGCCGGTGACGTTTTTTGAAGGTGCGCTCGCCTGGTTGCTGCTGGTGGGGCCGGCCTATCGCGCGGGTTTGCTCGGGCTTCGCAATATTGCCGCCATGGCGGGCGCCTATGCGTTGATCTGCGCAGCGCCCACGCTGGCTTTTGGCGCCGCCTATGCGCTGCGCGGGGAGTTCCACATCTTCCTGGAAGGCGCCTTTCTTGCCCCGCTGCGCTATGCCGGCGCGCGATTGAGTGCGGCGGATTCCTTTCGCTTCGCGGTGGTGGCGGCCTTGCTCCTGCTCTGGGCCTTTCTGCTTTCCATCCCTGCGCTCGTGCGGCCGCGCAATCGCGAAGGGCCGCTCGCACGGCTTCGGCAATTCGGCATGATCTGGTTTGTGGCCGCCACTTTCGCGGTGGTGCTGCCAGGCCAATTCTATCAGCATTATTTTCTGATCTGGCTTTTGCCCCTCTCGGTGCTGGCCGCCATCGGCGCGCGGCAAATGGCGCGGTATATGCGCCCCGGTATGGTGGTGATCGGCTTTCAGGTGCTGATCGCGGCGGTGGCCTTGGATGCCTGGCGCGTTGCGGCGCTGCCGCGGCTTGATCGCGGCATTGGTCTTGGCGCGCCCGATCCCGTACGCCGCACCGCCGCCGCAGTGCGCGCGGAAATAGACCCGGGCGACCCGATCTGGGTCGTGAATTATCACCCCGTAGTCTATGTGCTGGCGGATGCTTCCGTGTCCACACGCTATGCCTTCCCTGCCCATTTGGCGGGGCCATTCTATCGCGTGACGGGCATTGATTCTTACGCCGAAATCAACCGCATTCTGGAAAGCCATCCGCGCGTTCTGGTGATTGATCGCGGCTGGTGGCCAAGCGTGCGCCGCCGTGCTGCGATATTGATTGAAGCGGCGCTGGATGAGCAATATGAATTGGTCGCGACAGTGCCGGAAGAACGCGGGCCCATCGAAATCTGGCGCTTGCGATAATCTCAACGCCTCACGGCGCGAATATCGTGAACACAAAGGTCGCCGCCAGCACCAGATGCACAATGCCGGAAAGGATATTCGTCCGCCCGGTACCATAGGTCAGCATCGCCACCGCAAAGCCAAGCGCCAGCAGCACCGAATGCCCAGCCGAAATCCCAAGCGCGAGCGGCGTGCCATTCCACCACGTGACCAGCGCCACAGTCGGCACCGTCAGCCCGATTGAGGCAACGCCGCTGCCAAGCGCCAGGTTGATCGCCGATTGCATGCGATTATGGGCAGCCGACCGCAGCGCGGCGCCGGATTCCGGCATCAGCACAATGGCCGCGACAATCACGCCCACAATCGCGGCCGGCGCACCAAGCGCCACCACGCCATCTTCCAAGGCTGGCGCCAAACATTTGGCGAGCATCACCACCGACAGCAGAGAGACACACAGCAACAGAAAGGACAATAATGCCCGGCTGCCAGTGGGGCGGGCATGACCATCACCCATCGCGCTTTCTTCCGGCAGGAAATATTCGCGATGGCGATTGGTCTGCACAAAGAGGAAGGCCGCGTAGAGCGCCAGGCAGACAAGCGAAACAAAGGCCAATTGGCCCGTGCTGTAATAGGGCCCAGGCACAGAAACCACATGATTGGGCACGATCAGCACCAGCACCGCCATCGGCATCAATACCGCAAGCAGCGCATTGGCCCCAGGAACCCGGAAGCGATTTTCCCGATGGATTATACCACCAACCAGAATGGCAAGCCCCGCGATCCCATGCAGCACGATCATGACTGTAGCCAAAAGCGTATCACGCATCAGGGTTGGGTTATCATCCCCAGACAGCATCAAGGAAATGATCAGGCCCGCTTCAATCACCGTGACGGAAAGCGCCAGGATCAGGCCACCAAAAGGCTCACCCACGCGCAGCGCCACCACTTCGGCATGGTGCACGGCCGCGACCACATTGCACAGCAACGCCGCAAGCGTAAGAAGGGCCAAAGCCTCCAACTCAACCTTGCCAATGCCAAGCCAGACGACAATGCCCGCCAGGGGCGCAAGGATGAAAAGAAGCGGAGGGCGATCTTTTGCGGGTGAAGCCATGATGATGTTTGAACCTATTCCGTGCTTGCCCGCAAAGATGCGCAGGCGGCTTTAGAACAACAGCCCCTTCTTCAACATGCCATGCACGCCCTTTTCGCCATTCACCGTCTGCGTCACGCGGAAATCCACCGCGAGTGAGCAGAATTGATAGGCATCCGCATCCGAAAGATTGGTGCGCGAACAGATGAAGGCGATCATCTCCCGCAGGGCCTGCTTCATCGCCAGATCCAGATCCTCATTCATCCCCATGGTGATGAAATGGGTCTTGGTCTCCGCGCGGGGGAATTTCAGCACCGGGTCCTTGGCGCCGCCGCCCTTCACCACGGAAAGCTTGAAATGCCCCGTGAGGCAAATCTCAAGGGCATTGATGCAGACCTCCCCATCGCCCTGCACGCCATGGCCATCGCCGGCGGAAAACAAGGCGCCCTTGTTGAAAATGGGCAGGAACAGCGTAGTACCTTCGGTCAATTCCTTATTGTCCAGATTGCCGCCAATGGCGCGCGGTTCCTTCGTGTTTACCATGCCCCAATCGGGCGGCGGCGCCACACCCATGACACCGAAGAAAGGTGCGAGCGGCAGATCAAGCCCGCCATCCTGCGGCCCGAAAGGCAGGCGGCAGGTCATGGCCTGCTTGTTCACCGGAATATGCAGCGTGCGCCGATAGGGGAAATCTTCAGGCAGCGTACCGAAAAGCGGGCGGAAGCCGCAAAAGCCCCAATCCGCGCCGAGTTCGATTTTCTCGATATCCACGCGCAGCGCATCGCCTGGCTCCGCACCGCGCACCTCAACGGGGCCGGTGATGATATGCGCGCCAAGCCGCGGCAGCTTGGCGTGGATTTCCGAAATCGCCGGATGTAGCGGCAGGCCCTTTTCCGGCCCCGGCATCACTTCCGGCCCGCCCGACACACATTCCAGAATGACCGTCTCGCCCGAGGCAATGCTCGCCACCGGGGGGAAGGAAGCATCAAACCCACCCCAGCGGCAGGTGGCGACGGAAGCGGGGATACGCGTTGCTTGCGACATCAGACTTTCCTTTTAGATCAGGGCATCTTCAAGCCAAGCGGCATCGCTTGGCGGCTCGGCAAATACGACCAGACAATAATTCAGCACATGACCGGTGAAGGCAAGTGATCCGGACATGCCTCAGAGCCAGCCTTTCCGCCGAAAATAGAGAATGGGCAGAATGGCCGAAACGATCATCAGCAAAAGCGCCAGGGGATAGCCGAAGGTGAATTTCAGCTCCGGGAGGAATTCGAAATTCATGCCGTAAATGCTGGCAATGAGCGTCGGCGGCATGAGCGCCACGGACGCCACGGTGAAGGTCTTGATGATGGCGTTCTGTTCCACATTCAACACGCCCAGCACCGCATCCAGCAGGAACTGCGCCTTGGAATTGAGGAAGCTTGCATGTTCCACCAGGGATCGCACATCGCGCACCAGCGTCTTGATCAGCGCCTGGTTTTCCTTGCGGATGGCGGTTTCCTTTTCCGCCCCCACAAAGGTCAGGATGCGTGACAGGCCAAGCAGGGTTTCGGAAGCGCGCGTTGTCACTTCACCGACCTGCCCCAAGGTGAATAGCGCATCCTTCAGCTTGTCATTGCGCCGATGCATTTTGACATCCGCCTGGGAAGTGCGGAAGGTGGATTGGCTCGCCTTATCCATATCGGCGCCAACCTTCTCCAGAATATCGGCCAGCCGATCCACGATCTGTTCAAACAGATGCAGCATTGCCGCATCGGGGGAATGCAGCAGGGTTGGCTGGCGCTGCGCGCGCGTGCCAAACACGGTGAAGGCCCGAGGCGTGGCATAGCGCACCGTGACCAGCGTAGTATTCGTGAGCACGAAGCTGATCGGGGTGGAACCGTAATCGCCCGAATCAACGCCATGGAGGAAATTGGCCGTCAGGAACAGCGCCTCATCCTCTCGATACAGGCGCGATGAGCTTTCGATTTCCTGCATTTCCTCCCGCGTTGGAGTCTCGAGCGAAAGGGCATGCTGCACTGCGCGTTCTTC
>JADCES010000261.1 GCA_020250005.1 Roseomonas sp. | reverse complement strand
GCACAAGCAAAGTGCGGCGAAGCGCGTGGCCGCGCTGGATGCGGTTGAGACGCTGGTGGCGCAGGGCAGATCGCGCACCGTCGCCATTATGGAAGTGGCCGCGACGCATGATGTTTCGCGCACCGCGATTTATGCCTGGGCAGCGCTGGTGGATGGTGTGCCGCGCGCGCATTGGCTGGCGCGGCTGGTGCCTCAGTATGTCGGCGCCAAGGGCCCGCGCGCGGCATGCGCCGATGACGCCTGGGAATGGTTGCGCGCGCGCTATCTGCTGCCGAACCGCCCGACCTTTGAAGCCTGCTGGCGGGATTTGCAGCAGGTGGCCGTGCAAAAGGGCTGGCAATTGCCATCCGCCCGCACGCTGCGCCGGCGCATTGATGCGCTGCCCGCGACAGTGGTGGCCTGGCATCGCGAAGGCCCGGACGCGACAGACCGTATGTTCCCCGCGCAGCGGCGCGACCGATCACACCTGCATGCGCTGCAATGGGTGAATGCGGATGGCCATAAATTCGATGTCTTTGTGAAGTGGCCAGATGGCACCGTGGCGCGGCCCATGGCGGTGTTCTTTCAGGATTTGTATTCCGGCAAGCTGCTGACCTATCGCGTGGCGCAGGCCGAAACCGGCGACACCTTCCGGCTGGCATTCAGTGATGTGGTCGAAAAATACGGCATCCCCGGCGCGGTGACGATTGATAACACGCTGGCCGCCGCGAATAAGACGATGTCTGGCGGGTTGAAGCGGCGCTTTCGCTTCCGCGTGCGCGAAGAAGAACCGCTTGGCATTTTTGCATCGCTGGGTGTCGCCGTGCATTGGGCGAAGCCGTTCTCAGGCCAATCAAAACCGATTGAGCGCGCATTCGGCGACCTTGCCCGCGATGTGGCGCGGCACCCGGCTTTTGTCGGGTCTTGGACCGGCAATAAGCCCACCGACAAGCCGCATGATTACGGCAAGAAATCTGTGCCGCTGGCGGAATTCCTGGCGGTGCTGGAACCGGCCATCGCGGAACATAATGCCCGGCCTGGTCGCACGGCGCTGAATTGCCGGGGCCGGTCCTTCGATGACACTTTTGCGGAGAGCTACGCCACCGCGCCGATCACGCGCGCGACCGAAGCGCAGCGCCGCATCTTCCTGCTGGCAGCGGAAGAAGTGCGTGTGCGTCGCGATGGCACGATCCATCTGCTGGGCAATCGCTACCATGATGCGCGGCTGGTCGAATTGCGCGGGCGGAATGTCGCGCTGCGGTTTGACCCGGACAAGCTGCATGCGCCGGTTCACGTTTATCTGGCGAATGGCGATTACTTCTGCACCGCCGAATGCTGGTCTGATCAGGGCTTTGGCGATACCGAAGCCGCGCGCCGCACCGCGAGTGCCGTGCGCCTGCGCCGCCGTGGCTTGAAGGCGCTGGCGGATGCCGAAGCGCGCATCAGCGCAGAGCAGCTTGCGCGCGATATCGCCGCCGCCCAGCGTGACATTCCAGACCCACCCGCACCGCAGATTGTGCGCCCACTTTTCCGTGGCGCGGTGGCGCTGAAACCCAAGCATGAGACGGAGGAAGAAACATCGGAAGCGCGGTCCGAAAGGCTTTTTGTGGCAGCGCGCGCCAGCATGCGGCAGGGCCAGGCGCCCGCGCATCTGCGCCTGCTGAACAATGACGATCCCGAGGCGTGATCCTCGGTTCATCCCCAAACCAAGGAATAATTATGAGCGACCAAATTGTTGACGCTGACGACATGGATGCGCTGCGCCAGCGCATTCGCAGTGCCATGAAAGAACGCGGCCTGGCGATGACTGATGTGGCGCGCCAGGTGGGTGTTCCCTACGGCACCTTCAGCAGCTGGATGGGCAATACCTATCGCGGCAGGCTGGGGCCGATTGGTGAAAAAGCAAGTCAATGGCTGGATGGCCAGCAAGCCGCGGATCGCACGCGCGCGCTGGCGCCGAAAGCGCCGGGCTTCCTGCCGACGCCGACCGCAGAGGCCATTCTGGCCACGCTGGAACATGCGCAATTCATGCCGGAATTCGTGGTGATTACGGGCAGCCCTGGCGTGGGCAAAACCAGCGCGGGCCGCGCCTATGCCCAGCGCAACACCAATGTGTGGCTGATCACGGCTGAGCCCACCATGTCCACCCCGCGCGCGGTGCTGGAATATTTGGCGGAAGCGATTGGCGTGCCTTCACGTGGCATGTCCACCCAGCAGCTTTCGCGCAGCCTGACCCGGCGCATGACAGGCAGCCAAGGGCTGATCCTGATTGATGAAGCGCAGCATTTGACCAGCCAGACACTGGATCAACTGCGCATGTTCTACGATTTGGCCGATATCGGCATGGCGCTGATGGGCAACGAAGCGGTGCATGCGCGGCTTGAAGGTGGCGCGCGCGCCGCGCAATTCGCGCAGCTATTTTCGCGCGTCGGCATGCGGCTTGCCCGCCCGCGCGCGCTGAAGGGCGATATCGAGCAATTGATGGATGCCTGGGATATCGCCGGCAAGGAAGAACGCGCGATGCTGGTGCAGATCGCCAAGCGCCCAGGCGCGCTGCGCAACCTGACCAAGGTGCTGCGCATGGCCCACATGTTGGCCAGTGCCGATGGCGCGGAAGCGGTGGCTGAGACGCATATCAGGATGGCGTGGGAACGGCTTTCTGCCGGCGCGCCGCTGATGGCTGAGGCCGCCTAATGACGCCCGGCGCCTTGGCTGATCTGCGCAACCAGGTGGACCTGCTGAGCCGCCGGGTGCGCGCGCTTGAGAATAACACGCGCGAATTGGCAGCGCCGGTGCCTGCCGGTTCCATTCATGATGTGCTGCATGCCGTCAGCAATGCCTTCGGTGTGCCGGTGCTGACCATCACTTCCGGCCGGCGCGACCGCGATGTTGTGCTGGCGCGGCAGGTGGCGATGGCGCTGTGCATCCAGTGCCTGAACATGTCCGTGCAGCGCGTGGCCCGCGCCTTCGGCAAGGACCACGCCACGGTGCGCCACGCCTTCAATTCGGTCTGGGCGCGCGAAGCCTGGGATGCGCCGCTGCGTGAGCGCATCAATCAGGCGCGGGCGGTGTTCGCATGAGCGCACGGCATTGGAGTGAAGCGATGCGTTGCAGCTGCGGCGCATGCTTCCGTTCCTACGCGGCGGAAGCCTTCCATCGCCACAATTTCCCGGCGCTGTGCCGGGTGCAGAAAAGCCCTCGGCGCGCGAAGGCGGCGCGGGCGAATGTGATCCCCACATCCCCAAAGAAGGAAGCCCACAATGGCTAAGAACAAGCGCGCGGCGGAGACCGCGACGCCACCCAAGCATCGCGATGAAGCGGAAGCCTATCTGGAACGGATCGGCAGTATCCAGCGCGAAATCCAATTGAACAAAACCGTGCTGGCGGAAGCCGTGGCCCGCGTGACGGCTGATATTGAGGCATCCAGCGCGAAGCTGGCCGAAGAAAATGACCGGCTGTTTCGCGGGTTGCAGCTATGGGCGGAAGCGAACCGCCACGCCCTGACCGATGGCGGTAAAACCAAGACCGTGCGGCTGAATAATGGCAGCATCGCGTGGCGCCTGGCGCCGCCTTCCGTGCAGATCAAGGGTGAGAAAGCGGTGCTGGCCTACCTGATGGAGAAGAAGGGCAAGGAATTCCTGCGCACCAAAGTGGAAATCAACCGCGAGGCGATGCTGGCGAACGCCGAAGAGGCATCGAAGATTCCCGGCGTGACGATCAAAAGCGCGGGCGAGAGTTTTGTCATTGAACCCGTGGGCCAGAAGGAGATGGCGGCATGAGCAACCAGACGCAGACGCTTGAGCAGGTGGTGAAGCGCATCGTGGGCGCGGCCTTTGACGCCGGCGTGCAGGCCGCGACGCGACCGCGCGCGGAACGTGAAGCGCAGCGCCTGGATCAGGCAGGCTACGCCGCAATCATGATCCGCGGGCAGGTGGAAGCGGAGCGCGCGAAGCCCGCGAATGAGAACGCCGCATGATCCGCCACCTGAAAATCGTTGCCGCGCTGGTCCTGGCGCTCGCCGCGCCAGCCGCTGCCGAAGGCCCACGCGTGATTGATGGCGACACCATCGTGCATCAGGGCCAGACCATCCGGATCATGGGGCTGGATGCGCCTGAGGTTCACCACCGCTGCCCGGCAGAAAAGGAGCTGGCCGAACGCGCGCGCGCGCGGCTGGCGGAGCTGCTGGCGGATGGCTTTCGCGTTGAAGCGCATGGGCGTGACCGCTATGGCCGCGTGCTGGCCGTGGTGTTCGATGCGCGCGGCATGAATGTCGCGCATGTGCTGATCCAGGAAGGGCTCGCGCGCCGATACAATGGCCGTGGCCCGCGTGAGCTTTGGTGCTGAACCATGCAGCGCGCCCTTTTCCCCAAAGACGGCCTGCCGAAGCATCTGCGTGATGACTTCGAGATTTTCTGGGCGGCATACCCGGCCCGGAAACCAAACCCGCGCGCGCTGGCGGAGGTGGCCTATGGCCGCGCGGTGCGCGAAGGCGTGCAGCCGAATGATCTGGCGCGCGCCGCCGCGCGCTATTCGGATGAAGTGCGCGAGCAGAAGATTGACGCGGCCTTTGTGGTGCATGCCGCGACCTTCCTGCGTCAGCGCCGGTATCTGGATTATTTGAATGTGAAGGCGCCGGCGCCAGAAGCCGCGACACGCCGTGTGGATGAAGCGCATCCGCTGCGCGCAGGCACGCGCGGGCGGATCAGTGATACGGAATTCGTGCGATGGATCATGCCGCTGCTGCCCGGGCGTAGAGAGGGTGACGAACGCGCCTGCTTCTATGCGCCGACGGTGTTCCATCGCGATTGGGTGCGGCAGCAGTACGCCACGGAGATCCGCGAGGCCCTGAAAGTGCGCGTTCTCTTCATTGATGTTTATCCGTCAGCCCTGCGCCCGGCAGTGGAGAGCGCGCCATGATGCCCCGCACCGTTGACCGGCACTGGCAGGAATTGGTGGCGCAGGCGGATGCGCAAGACATCCGCGAATTGGCGATGCTGGCGCTTGAAATGCGCACCGCGCAGCAGCGCTACTTCGCAGACCGTCAGCATCTGCACCTGGTGCAGGCGAAAAGCGCGGAGGCGGACTTTGACCGCCACGTGAAGCGCCTGCGCGCGCCTCAGCGGGGGCTTGGCCTATGACCCAGGACCGCCGCAGGATGATCGCCAAAATCCATCTGGCGAAGAAGCAATTGGCGCTGGCCGAGGAAAGCTACCGCGCCATTCTGGAACGCATCACGGGCCTGGATAGCGCGGGCAAGATGCGGGTGGACCAGCTTGACGCGGTGCTGCGCGAATTCGCCCGGCTGGGCTGGCGCGCGAAGCCTGCTGCCAAGCGCAGCGCCGCGCCGCAAATCCGCATGATCCACGCCGTATGGGCGGACATCTGCAAGCTGCAAGGCCGGGGCGATGAAGCGGCGCTGCGCGCCTTTGTGCGCCGGCAGACGAAGACGGAAGAGCATCCGGATGGCGTGGACAGCGCCGAATTCCTGACCGCCACCATGGCGAACCGCGTGCTGGAAGGGCTCAAGGCCTGGCGCGCGCGGTTGCAGCGGGGCGTCGCCGCATGAACGCGCAGCGCCCTGCCACGCGGCTGGATAACCTGCTTCAGGAATTCAAGCGGCTGGCTGAAATTGGGCCGGTGATGCCCAGCATTACCGATATTGCCTGTGCCATCGGCGTCAGTAATTCCGATTTCTACCGGCTGTTGGATGCTGGCCACCGGCAGGGCTTGTGGGAGCTACAGCGCGACGGCGCGCGCATTATTGGGATTTCTG
>JADCES010000260.1 GCA_020250005.1 Roseomonas sp. | reverse complement strand
TACCTGCGGGCCTATGCCAGCGTTTCCGAGGCGCGGGCTTCGCTTGGCCGATACATCGATGGCTTCTACAATACCCGTCGGCCCCATTCGAGCCTTGACGGGCGGACGCCGGACGAGGCCTATTTCACCGCGCTGCCATCAATCCCGATGGCGGCCTAACCAAGGCAGAAAACCACTCAGGAAACGCACCAGAACTGTTCAAACAAACCGAGCCATCTCTCTCTGGAAGCGAAGGCCTGAGCGACTTGCATTATCGTTCAGGCCTCGGGAGGAAATCCCCTCCCGTCGCGAATGGCGCGTCTTTATCCACGACGCCGGCCCTTTGCCCCGCGCGCCAATTCCTCAGCCCGCAGCGCCAACCGCCCATGGATTTCATCAAGCTTGAGGCCCTGCCGCAGCACCGGCAGGCAGGCCTGATCATCATACTGGCCCTTCGAACGCCCGGCCTCGAAATCCAGGAACAATCCGGTCAGCGCCGCATTGTTGAAGGCATGGCGGTTGCCATCATCCAGATAGCTCTCAGACCAGGTGCCTTCCGACAGCAACAAGCCATGCGCTTCCAGTTCCAAGTGGAAGTAGCGCACGCGCTTGCACCAGACCTCCTGCACAATGCTTTCGCCATTCAACAGATGCTTGGCTGGGATCAAATGCCCATCAATTTCCATCGCGTGATCCGGGCTGACGCGGAGGTCACGCGCTGGCATGCCGGGGCCGATGGCGCCCGCCTTGATCAGGATGGGTGCGGTCTTCGCCGCCATCACCGCATTGCGCGGCACGGCGATATCCATGAAACCAACCCAGCGCAGCGCCTCGAACCCGGCCTGACCATTACGCATGGCCAGCACCATATCCCCGGCGCGTAGGTTTTCCACCAGGTCTTCGCCATTGGGGGTGATAATGCGCGTGCCTTCGGCGAAGCAGACAACGTTTTCCCAGCCCTGGGTGAACATGGTGACGGTTTCGGGACCACCAGTACCAGCAATGGTTCTCTCGAAATTGATCCAGCTATTGTCGGTGATAGGCCCGGATACCCAGCCCGCACCAAGGTCCAGGCTATCGGTGCCGTCGCCACCAATCAGTGTCAGGTTGCCGGTGGTAACATTCTCGATCCACTCAAACCTGTCATTACCGGCACCGAAATCAAGCAGGTCATTGCCACCGCCGCCAAAGAGCGAGTCCGAACCTTCGCCACCCATCAAGGTATTGGTGAGGCTATTGCCGACCAACGTATCGTTGAAGCTGGAACCGATCAGCCCTTCGATGCTACTGAGACGGTCGCCCCCATCGCCACCTTCGGCGACACCAAAATTGGTTCCCTCACCAAGGGTGGCGCGAACCGTATCGCTTGCAGTCGCATAGCTCGCGAAGTCATTGCCGGCACCGCCAATCAGCGTATCGGCGCCAGCACCGCCAGCAACCGTGTCATTGCCAGTGCCGCCATCAAGTTTATTGTCGGCACCATCGGCAATGATGCTGTCATCACCAATGCCGCCAAGGACATTTTGAATGCCGATCAGAAGGTCATTGCCATCTGCGCCCGAGCTGGTGCCCGAGTCGGGAGTAGCGGCAAGATTAACCACGACGGCGCCACTGGCGTTGGCATAGCTGGCCAAATTGACGCCAGAGCCGCCATAAAGCGAGTCATCACCCCCGCCCCCATTAAGGGTGTCATTACCGGTCCCAAAATCTGGACCCCATTCGGGGTTGAATTCACCAAACAGGGATTCGCCATTGGCAGAACCGAACAGGCTGTCATCATCCTGACCGCCCATAAGTTTCTGATAGTTACCGCCACCAGCGACGAGCGTATCATTACCACCATCACCCCATAATTGTTGCTCTTCACCCGTCCCGCCCACCAAGCTATCGGCAGCGCTGAAGTAAACGCCACCAACCTCGGAATCCAAACCACCATCGGCGCCTTGGCCAAAGCCACTTCCCAAGACGAGCGTATCTGCGCCTGCACCACCCAAAAGAATTTGCTGATCGCCCGAACCGGCCCGGAGGGAGTCATCGCCATCGTTGCCGAAGGCGTTTAACTGAAACCCATTCCCCGTGAAAACAATGACATCATTACCGTCACCGCCAGTGAAAAAATACGAAGACTCGTTGCCAAGAGCACCATCGCCGATCATTGTATCAGCGAAATCACTACCGAAAACCTCTTCAAATCCCGAAAAGCTATCATCGCCAGCGGCGCCGAAGGTTCGACTGGTGGTGAGGTTGATGAAAACGCCGCCAGTGGCATCGTGGTAGCTGAACTGGTCAAAATCGCCGTTTCCCCCCATCAAGGAGTCATTGCCCAAGCCGCCGATGATTACGTCCAGCCTGCCGTCGCCGCCATCAAGGGTATCATCGCCAATGCCACCATTTATAGTGTCACTGTCGGCAAGCCCATTGATACTGTCATTGCCAGTATTGGCCTGCCCAGGAAAGCCAGTCCCCGGCCAGGAATCATTGCCTGATGTCAGATCGCGGGTCACACCACTCATTGGAATTTTCCTTGCAGCTTGGCATCATCGCAGATGCATTCGGATGTGTTTTGTTCAACGCAGCCAGTTGTTTGCCGTGTTCTGAGAAAGGTGAATGAACAGCCTTCCTATGACCGAAACGCTTTCCGCAAAGTAAACTTCTCTGGACATCCCAAAAAATTTTCTCTTCGCGTTTTTTCTACTGGCGCTTATTCGTTTCGATCTTTGCGCACGCAAGTACGAATTTGGACAAATCCTCAAGAAGCCATGCGGAGAGATCTGGCTTGGATAATCAGCACATCTGGGATAAGTGGTTTCTCTGCCTGACTGCGGCATGATGCCGTGAACAGGAGAGACCATGACAAGACGACCCCGCCGGAACCACAGCCCTGCCTTCAAGGCGAAGGTGGCGCTTGCCGCTGTGAAGGGCGAGAAGACGCTGGCAGAG
>JADCES010000026.1 GCA_020250005.1 Roseomonas sp. | reverse complement strand
TGACTGGGCGCCGTTTTCGTTCATAATATCGCCGCGGGAAACGCCGAGGAGAGACGCGTGAACGCAACCCTGACTGCCCTTCTGACCAGCGGCGCGCCTGCCGCGCCGGCCATACGCGCGCCTGGCCGCCCGGCGCTTTCCTATGCCGGGCTCCGGGACCTCGCCGCCGCCACCGTTGCACGGCTGAATGGCATTGGCATTGGCCGCAATGATCGTGTGGCGATTGTGCTGCCCAATGGCCCGGAAATGGCCGCCGCCTTTGTCGCGATTGGCGCCGGCGCCACCACCGCGCCGCTCAACCCAGCCTATCGCGCCGATGAATTCAACTTCTATCTGACCGATCTGAAGGCCAAGGCGCTGGTGGTGCAAAAGGGTGTCGCCACTGAAGCGCGTGATGTCGCGGCAAAGCTTGGCGTGGCCGTGCTGGAATTGGTGCCGGGCGAAAACGCGGGCAGCTTCACGCTGGAAGGTGGCGCGCCCGCGCAGGCCGCAAAGCCCGGCGCGGCAGAGGCTGGCGATATCGCGCTGGTGCTGCATACTTCGGGCACCACAGCGCGGCCCAAGATTGTGCCCTTGTCTCAGGCGAATATCTGCGCCTCGGCCCGGCATATCGGCGCGACATTGGCGCTTTCGCCCGCTGATGCGTGTTTGAACATCATGCCGCTTTTTCATATCCATGGGCTGATTGCGGCGGTGCTTTCTTCCCTCGGCGCAGGCGGCGCGGTGATTTGCACGCCGGGCTTTGATGCGCTGCGTTTCTTCCGCCTGTTGGATGAGGAACGGCCAAGCTGGTACACGGCGGTGCCGACCATGCACCAAACCATCCTGACACGTGCTGACCGCAATGCGGAAATCATTGAACGCGCAAAGCTCCGCTTCATTCGTTCATCATCTGCATCTTTACCCGGGCCGGTGATGGAACAATTGGAAGCGGTATTTGGCTGTCCGCTGGTGGAAAGCTACGGCATGACGGAAGCATCGCATCAGATGGCGTCCAACCCGCTGGCTGGGCCGCGCAAGCCTGGTTCTGTGGGCCGCGCTGCTGGGCCGGAAGTAGCGATCATGGATGATGACGGCACCATCCTGCCGCAGGGGGAGGTTGGTGAGGTCGTGATCCGCGGCCCCAATGTGACCGCGGGCTATGAAGCAAACCCGGATGCTAATGCCAAGGCTTTCACCAATGGCTGGTTCCGCACCGGCGATCAGGGCGCCTTTGATGCAGAAGGCTATCTGACGCTGACGGGCCGCTTGAAGGAATTGATCAATCGCGGCGGCGAAAAAGTAAGCCCCTTGGAAGTGGATGGCGTGCTCTCTGCCCACCCTGCGGTCGCGCAGGCGCTGACCTTCGCCATGCCGCATGCGAAGCTGGGTGAGGAAGTGGCCGCCGCCGTGGTGCTGCGCGAAGGTGCCGCCTGCACCGAACGCGAATTGCGTGATTTCGCTGCGCAGCAGCTCGCGGATTTCAAGGTGCCGCGCAAGGTGGTGTTCCTGCCGGAAATCCCGAAGGGTGCCACCGGCAAGCTGATGCGCATTGGGCTTGCGGAAAAGCTTGGGCTTTCGGGGTGACGCGCATGAAAATCTGCATCTTCGGTGCCGGCGCCATTGGTGGGCTGATGGGCGCCAAGCTTGCCGCCAAAGGTGATGTGGATGTCACCTTCATCGCGCGCGGCCCGCATCTGGCGGCGATGCGCGAACATGGCGTGAAGCTGATCAGCGAAGGCACAGAGCAAATCGTCCATCCGCGCTGTGTCGAAAGTGCTGAGGAAGCCGGCCCGCAGGATTATGTGCTGGTGACGCTGAAGGCGCATT
Organism: Roseomonas sp.; assembly: GCA_020250005.1. GTDB lineage: Bacteria > Pseudomonadota > Alphaproteobacteria > Acetobacterales > Acetobacteraceae > Neoroseomonas. Next base: position 6,471 of record JADCES010000026.1, on the reverse strand, counting down.
CCCTGCCCTCAGCCGCCAAGCAAATGCAGCCCCTGCTTGGCCCCGATACCGCGATTGTCAGTGCAGTGAACGGCATTCCCTGGTGGTATTTCCACGGCCTTGGCGGCGCTTATGAAGGGCGCATTGTGCAAAGCGTGGACCCGGATGGCCAGGTTTCCGCGCTACTGCCGCCATCACGCGCCATTGGCTGCATTGTCTATCCAGCGGCCGAGGTGACTGCGCCTGGCGTGATTGAACACAGCTATGGTGATCGTTTCAGCCTGGGTGAGCCCGATGGCAGCCGCAGCCCGCGCGCGCAGGCGCTGTCTGAAGCGCTGATCGCCGCCGGCTTCAAGGCGCCGGTGCGCCCAAAGATTCGTGATGAATTATGGGTGAAGTTGTGGGGTAATATGGCCTTCAACCCGATCTCCGCGCTGACGACCGCGACCCTTGATGTGCTGACGGGCGATGAAGGTCAGCGCGATGTGGCGCGCGCCATGATGCTGGAAGGCCAGCGCGTGGCGGAAGCGCTTGGCGTGCGCTTCGCGATTGATGTGGATAAGCGCATCGCCGGCGCGGCGGAGGTTGGCGCACACAAAACCTCCATGCTGCAGGATCTGGAACGCGGCCGGCCGATGGAGATTGAGGCGCTGCTCGGCGCCGTGGTGGAATTGGCCGATTGGGTAGGTGAGGCCGCGCCGATTTCGCGCAGCGTGCTGGCGCTGGTGCGCGCCAGGGCACGGGCGGCGGGGTGCCTATAGCGCCTCAATCCTGATCAGCGCTGGCTTTTCCATCACGGTATTCAGCTCCGCAATGCGCTTGAGTGCGGCGCGGACGGAAGCCTCGCTCGTTTCATGTGTGGTCAGCACCACGGGCACGGCCTCACCTGGCGCGCGGCCGCGTTGCAGCATGGATTCCAGGCTGATCGCATTATCGCGCAAAACGCCCGTCACATCAGCGATCACGCCGGGGCGGTCCACCACCATCAGGCGGAGATAATAGGCGCCCGTATGGCGATCCATCGGGAAGGAAGGCTCGGGCTTCAGCGCAGCGGCTTCCGCGCCCCAAACGGGCGTGAAGCGCCCGCGTGCAATGTCAATCACATCGGCGACCACGGCGGAAGCGGTTGGGCCTTCACCGGCGCCGCGGCCTTCCATCATCACACGGCCAACGAAATCACCTTCGGCCACCACCGCATTGAACACGCCATCCACCCGCGCGATGGGGGCGGAGATCGGCACCATGCAGGGATGCACGCGCGTTGAAATACCGCCATCTTCGCGCCGCGCAATGCCAAGCAGCTTGATGCGATAACCAAGCTCTTCAGCCAGCGCGATATCAAGTGCGGAGACTTCGCGAATGCCTTCCACATGCACCGCACCGAAATCCACCGGCCGGCCAAAGGCCAAAGCGGCGAGGATGGCGAGCTTATGCGCCGCATCAATGCCATCAATATCGAAGGATGGATCGGCTTCCGCATAGCCAAGCTTTTGTGCCTCGGCCAGCACCTCGGCGAATTCGCGCTTTTGTTCGCGCATCACGGTCAGGATGTAATTGCAGGTGCCGTTCAGAATACCCGCAACGCGCTGGATGCGATTGGCCGCCAAGCCTTCGCGCAGCGCCTTGATCGCGGGAATGCCGCCGGCCACCGCCGCTTCAAAGGCCAGCGCCACACCGCGCGCTTCAGACGCCTGCGCCAAGGCAGCGCCATGCACCGCGAGCAAAGCCTTATTCGCTGTCACTACATGCTTGCCCGCGGCAATCGCGGCTTGCACCAAGTCGCGCGCCGGGCCTTCCGAACCGCCGATGCATTCCACCACCACATCCACTTGCGGATCAGCGGCGAGAGCAACGGGGTCTTCATACCAGCGTAGCCCCGAAAGGCTGATGCCGCGATCCCGATTACGCTCACGCGCGGAAACGGCGGTGATGGCAATGGGCTTGCCGGCGCGCGCCGCAATGATATCGGCATTCGCGCGCAGCAATTTTACCACGCCGGCGCCAACCGTTCCAAGGCCGGCAACCGCAATCGCAAGGGGGCGGGTCATGCATTCACCATGTCAGAAGCAGCATCCTGCGGCGCGGCATTATCGCCACCCAGGAAGGTTTTGATACCACGCAAAGCCTGGCGGATGCGGTGGCTGTTTTCCACCAGCGCAATCCGCACATGTTCATCACCATGCTCGCCAAAGCCAAGGCCAGGTGCCACCGCGACCTTCGCCTTTTCCAGCAACAGCTTGGAAAACCCGACCGAGCCCAAATGCCGGAAACGCTCAGGGATTGGCGCCCAAAGGAACATGGAGGCTTCAGGCGAGGGCACATCCCAGCCTGCGGCATGCAAGCCCTTCACCAGCACTTCGCGGCGTTCCTTGTACAGAACGCGCATTTCCTCAATGCAATCCTGCGGGCCATTCAAGGCTGCCGTCGCTGCCACCTGGATCGGCGTGAAGGCACCGTAATCCAAATAGGATTTCACCCGCGCCAAGGCCGCGATCAGCCGCGGATTGCCCGCCGCGAAACCCATGCGCCAGCCCGGCATATTGTAGGTTTTCGACATGGAGGTGAATTCGACCGTGATGTCCTTCGCCCCTTCCACTTCCAAAACGGAAGGCGGCGGCGTGTCGCCGAAATAAAGCTCGGCATAGGCAAGATCGGAAAGGATGAACAATTCATGCCGACGGCAGAGCGCCACCAATTCGCGGTAGAATTCAATCGGCGCGGTCAGCGCAGTCGGGTTGGATGGGAAATTCACAATCACCGCATTTGGTTTGGGGACGGAATGGCGCACGGCGCGGTCAATTGCGGCCAGCATCGCATCATCGGGCGTATAGGGAATGCTGCGCACCGAAGCGCCGGCGATGATGAAGCCGAATTGATGGATGGGATAGGAAGGATTGGGCACCAGGATGGTATCGCCAGGGCTTGAGATGGCCTGCGCGAGATTAGCCAAGCCTTCCTTCGACCCAAGGGTCGCCACCACTTCCGTTTCAGGATCAAGCTTCACGCCAAAGCGCCGGTCGTAGTAGCCAGCCAAAGCCTTGCGCAGCCCTGGAATGCCCTTGGACATGGAATAGCGATGTGTACGCGGGTCCTGCACGGCCTCTATCAGCTTCGCCACGATATGCGGGGGCGTCGGCGTATCAGGATTGCCCATGCCAAGGTCAACAATATCCTCCGCCGCCGCGCGCGCCTTGGCCTTGGCGGCATTCACCTCGGCAAAGACATAGGGCGGCAGGCGCCGGATACGGTGGAAATCCTCGGTCATGGCTTCAGTCTCGATGTTTTCGGACGCTGCTTATAGACCAGCGCGTCACGGTCGGCGAGGCGGATCACGCAAAACAGGTGGCGGCGGCGGCGCAGAGGGTGAGAGCATCGGCGGGGCCGGGATGCTGCCCGGGGTGACCACCGGCGGCGCAGGGATAGCGGAAGGTTCAGGCAAGGCCACCGGCGCCGGCGTGGCTTGCTGGGGCGTGGCGGCGGGGGCGGCCGGGGCGGCGGGCATGGCCGGGGCGGGAAGAGCCGGCGCGGGCGCAGCCATGCCGGTGAGCGCCGGCGCCAAAGCGGGGGGCGGCGGGCCCAGGCGCGGTGCGGCGCCGGGCAAGGCGCCAAGCGGTGCGCGCGCCGCTTCCCTTTGCTGCACCAGCCGGGCGGCCAGGGCCTCTCGCGCGGCCATATCCGGGGTCTCCGGGCGCGGCGGCACGGTGCCGAGATTGGGAAAGGGGGCATCAGCATTGGGGGGCGCTGGGCGGCCTTCTGTCGCTGGCCCCCAGGCGCGGTCCCAGAATTTCGCCACCGCCTGGCCGGGCTCTGTCTGGCAGCCGGCCAGCATCACGGCCAGCAGCGTGCAAAGCTGTGCTTGATTGGCCTTGCTCCGCCACTTAGGTTGAGCCTTGGTTCCGGATGTCTCGCGATGCTCGCTCATGCGCCCCTTCCTGCCATAAGGGGTTAGCCTGAAACGGGCGCGGCGCGAAGCGTCTGGCAGAAACTCACCAGGAAGCCACGATGGCCGAGAGCGACAACCCCTCTTTCCGCCTGCCAGACCCGGCGCTGGTCAGTCGCACCATGGCCGATGTGGCGGAACGCAGCCAGCGCATTGTTGCGGATTTCCTTAAGCGCCAGGCGGATCAACCCGGTGAGGCCGACCCGATGCATATCGGCAATGCCTTCCTGGATATGACCACGCGCCTGATGGCCAATCCGGCCAAGCTGATGCAGGCGCAGATCGGCTTTTGGCAGGATTATCTGACGCTGTGGCAGCACACGGCGCGGCGCATGATGGGTGAACCCTCACCGGCCGTGATTGCCGAAGACCAAAAGGATAAGCGCTTCAAGGATGAAGCCTGGCGCGACAATGAAGTGTTTGACTTCATCCGGCAGAGCTATTTGCTCTCTGCCCGCTACATGCAGGGCCTGGTGCATGATGCGGAAGGCATGGATGAAAAAACCGCGCAGAAGGTGGATTTCTACACCCGCCAATTCGTGGATGCGATGAGCCCCACGAATTTCGTCATGACCAATCCGGAAGTGCTGCGCCGCACGGCGGAAACAGGTGGCGAGAATCTGCTGAAGGGGCTTTCAAACCTGCTGACGGATCTGGAACGCGGCCAGGGGAATCTGCGCATCCGCATGACGGATGAAAGCAAGTTCAAGGTGGGTGAGAATATCGCCGTCACCCCCGGCAAGATTGTTTATCAGAATGATCTGATGCAGTTGATCCAGTATACGCCAACCACTGAGAAAGTACTGAAGCGCCCGCTGCTGATCCTGCCGCCCTGGATCAACAAATATTATATCCTCGATCTCCGTCCGAAAAATTCCTTCATCCGCTGGGCGGTGGATCAGGGGCATACGGTTTTTGTGGTTTCCTGGGTCAATCCGGATGAACGCCTCGCCGAAAAAGGGTTTGAGGATTACATGCTTGAAGGCCCCTATGCCGCGCTGGATGCGATTGAAAAAGCGACCGGTGAGAAGGCGGTTAATGCGATTGGCTATTGCCTGGGGGGTACGCTGCTATCGGCGACACTCGCGCATATGGCAGTCAAGAAGGATACACGCATCAAATCCGCGACCTTCTTCACCACCATGGTGGATTTCACCGAAGCAGGGGAACTTGGCGTTTTCATTGATGAGGAACAATTGAAGGCGTTGGAGGCCAAGATGCAAAAGCGCGGCTTCCTGGAAGGCCGCGAAATGGCAACCACCTTCAATATGCTGCGCGCCAATGATCTGATCTGGTCCTTCGTGGTGAACAACTACCTTCTGGGGCAGGACCCCTTCCCGTTTGATTTGCTCTATTGGAATGATGATTCAACGCGCATGCCGGCGCGGATGCATTCCTTCTATCTGCGCCGCATGTATCAGCAGAATGATCTGATCAAGCCGGGCGGGATCGAATTGCTCGGCGTCAAGTTGGACCTGAGGAAGATCAAGCTGCCGACTTACATCCTCTCAACGCGGGAAGATCACATCGCGCCCTGGGCTTCCACCTATCGCGCGACGCAAACCTATGCGGGCGATATCCGCTTTGTGCTGGCGGCGTCCGGCCATATTGCGGGCGTGGTCAATCCGCCGGATGCGGGCAAGTACAGCCATTGGGTGAATACGGAACTGCCGGCGGACCCCGAAGCCTGGCTGGCGGGGTCCACGGAATTGGCGGGGTCCTGGTGGCCGGATTGGCAGCGCTGGGTGAGCGGGCAGGACCCGGCTCAGGTTCCCGCGCGCAAGCCGAAAAACGCCATCGAAGACGCGCCGGGCAGCTATGTGAAAGTCATGGCGCAGGATTGAAACGCGCGATATCGGCGCGGCCAAGGGAAGGAAACACATCATGGCGGGCAGATTGGCAGGCAAGCTTTGTTTCGTCACCGCAGCAGGCCAAGGCATTGGCCGCGCCACCGCGCTTGCCATGGCGGCTGAGGGCGCGCGCGTGGTGGCAACGGATCGTGATGCGGCGCTGCTGGCAACGCTCACAGCGCCCGGCATCAGCACGGCGGTTTTGGATGTGCTGGATGATGCCGCCATCACCGCCGCCGCCAAGGCTGCGGGGCCGGTGGATATCCTGTTCAATTGTGCGGGCTTTGTGCACCAAAACACCATCCTGACCTGCACCGATCAGGATTGGGATTTCGGCTTTGCGCTGAATGTGCGCGCCATGTGGAAGGTGGCGCAGGCCTTCATCCCAGGCATGTTGGAGCGCCGCCACGGCAGCATTGTGAACATGTCTTCCGCCTGCTCATCCATCAAGGGTGCGCCCAATCGCTTTTTGTATGGCACCACCAAGGCCGCTGTTGTGGGCCTCACGAAATCCATCGCGACCGAATATGTCGCCCAGGGTATCCGCTGCAATTGTCTGTGTCCCGGCACGGTGGATACACCTTCCCTTCACGACCGAATCGCTGCCAATGCCGCCGCCGCCGGGTCCGTAGAAGCCGCCCGCGCTGCCTTTGTCGCGCGCCAGGCCATGGGCCGGCTCGCGACCGCTGAGGAAATGGCCGC
>JADCES010000259.1 GCA_020250005.1 Roseomonas sp. | reverse complement strand
ACCCATTACAGCCCCCGCTTTGCCTCGCTCAGCCAGGCAGAGCCCTTCCATTCCGCAGAGGAAGCCTGGTTTTGGACCATGGCCGCCCTGATCGCCCGGCGCGATGGTGCCCGCATCGTTGCCGGCAAGGGCGACAAGCAGCGCCCTTGTGAACCGGATGACGTGGTGAAGTGCCTTGATCGCCTTTATCGCCACCGCCGCATTGACCTTACCCATGCGCGCATTCTCCGTATCTGGGGCGAAAGGGGCGCGGCGCCCGATCCGCGCTACCCTTCCGAAAAACATGATTGGCGCTTGTGGCGTGAAGCTTTGGATCGGCTGGAATGGCCGCTACGGGTCAAGGGCATCGTCGCATGAAGCCACGGATTTCCCATACCAGGACTGAGGATTTTCAGCAAAGCATCTGGCTTTTCTTCGGCGGCCGCGCTGATCAGCCCTGGCTTTATCCCTTGAAGCGCGGCTTTCGCCATTGCTTCGCCGCCCTGCATGATGCGCAAGGCTGGATTGTGCTGGACCCGCTTTCGGGCCGGCTGATTGTGGCACACCTGCCGCTTGATCCTGACTTCGATCTGCCGGGCTTTTATCGCCGCGCGGGCTTTCACCTGCGCGGCCCTTTCACCCCCGGCCCCGCCGCGCCACGCCTGCTGCCACCCTTCTTCGGGCTGAGCTGCGTCGCGCTTTGCCGCGCGCTTTTGGGTGCCGATGCGCCGCGCGCCGTGACCCCTTTTGGTCTCTATCGCAGGTTGCAAAATCGCCCTACAACTTTTTTAGGAAAAATATCTTGACGCGCCTCTGGCTTTAGGCTATCAAACTCACGCCAACGGGCGAAGTGCGCCTGAAGGTCTTCCTCTCTCGCTCCTCCCGAAACTTCCATGGGCCCGGCCTCTTCCACAAGAAGGCGCCGGGCTCATGGCTTTTTGGCGGGGCGCCAACCTTTTTCAGGAGAAGCGCGTATGGGTGGCCTCTTCAAAGCGCCGAAGCCGAAGAACATCCCCCCGCCAAGCCCGGCACCCGCCTTGGTGGCTCCGGCTCCGGCTCCGGCTCCGGCTGCCTATGTGGCGCCCGCAAGCGTCATCAGCGCGCCGCCGCCCTCCCCGGCGGCAGAGGCCACAGCATCAGAAGCACGCGTCGAAAACCGCGCCCGCGCCACGCGCGGCATGCCTGGCACCATCGCAACCTCCGCCCGCGGGTTGCTGGGCAGCATACCGGATTTCGTAACCACCCGCCGTTCCTTGCTTGGGGAATGAAGCGCATGACCCCGCATGATATCCTGGCGCGATATGAAGCCGCCCTTGCCGCGCGGCAACGCCATGAAGGCATTTGGCGCGATTGCTACAACCACGTCCTGCCACCCATCGGCAGCAGCGCGACCCTGTTTGATGCGACCGCCGCCGATGCAGCGGAACAGCTCTCTGCCTCGCTGCTTGCGGAACTGACCCCGCCCTGGTCGCGCTGGTTCGGCCTTGCCCCGGGCCGCCCCACGCAGGACAGCGATGAAGAAAACGCAGCCAGCGCCTTGGAAGAAGCGGCCGAGGTGCTGCAAACCCATTTTGATCGCTCCAACTTCGCGCTTGAAATGCACCAGGCCTTTCTCGACCTGGTCATCACCGGCACCGGCCTGATGCTGGTGGAAGAAGCGGCACCCGGCGAAGCCTCCGCACTCCGTTTCACCGCCATACCAATGCAGGATGCGGTGCTGGAAGAAGGCCCATCCGGCCGTCTGGATACGGTGTTTCGCGCGCTGAGCATGAGCGAAGCGGCGCTGCGCACACGCTTTCCGGGCAGCCGGCCGCCGCGCGGCAAGAAGGATAGCGCCGATGACACCACCCATCGCGTGATTGAAGCGATCTGGCCTGATCGCGCGGGCTATCGCTTTGCTGCCATCAGTGCCGATGGTGATGCACCGTCCGTACTGGCTGAAGGCAGCTTCGCCGAAAATCCCTTCATCGCCTTTCGTTGGCTGAAGGCGCCAGGCGAAAGCTATGGCCGCGGCCCGGTGGCGAAGGCGCTGCCCGATATCCGCACCGCGAATAAGGTCGTGGAATTGGTGCTGGCCAATGCCTCCATCGCCGTCACAGGCATTTGGCAGGCGGAAGATGATGGCGTGCTGAACCCGGCCACGGTGCGCCTGGTACCGGGCGCCATCATCCCGAAGGCGCCGGGGTCTTCCGGCCTCACGCCGCTTGCCGCCCCCGGCAGCTTCGATGTTTCGCAGTTGGTGCTGAATGATTTGCGCGCGCGCATCCGCACCGCCTTGCTGGCCGATAGGCTTGGCCCGCAGCGCGATCAGCGCATGACCGCGACCGAAGTGCTGGAACGCGCAGCCGAAACATCGCGCCTTTTGGGTGCCACTTATGGGCGGCTGCAGGCGGAATTACTGACACCGCTGATCGCGCGATGCATTTCCATCCTGCGTCGGCGCGGCGATGTCGCGCCGCTATTGCTCGATGGGCGCGAAGCGGTACTGCGCTATCGCAGCCCGCTGGCGCAGGTGCAGGGCCGCGCGGATGCGGCGAATGCGCTGCTGTTTCTGGAAGCCTTACGCGGCCTTGGCCCGCAAGCAGTCGCTGAAATCAATATCCCCGCCACAACACGTTGGCTTTCCCGCACCCTCGGCACCCCCGCCGAAATGCTCTCATCCCCCAATCAGGAGTAAGACCCATGCCCGAGGATCTGCTGGCAAATGCCCTTGCCGACCAGCCCAACCCATCAACGCGCCCCGAAGATGTGCCGGAGAAATTCTGGGATCAGGAAGCGGGCCAGCTGCGCGTGGATGCACTGCTGAAATCATACCGCGAATTGGAACGTCGCCTATCACAGCGCATGGCGCCGCCCAACGCTGATGCGCCGGAAGAAGAAGTTCAGCGCTTTCGTCGCAGCCTTGGCATTCCCGATAGCCCCGGTGAATACCAAATCACGCCCAAGCATGATCTCTGCTGCGCGGATGACGAAGTGAACAAGCGCCTTCACGAAGCGGGTTTCACGCCGGCGCAGGCGCAGCTTGTCTATGACCTTGCCGCTGAGCGCCTTTTGCCGATGATTGCGGAAGCCGCTGCGCAATTCGAAGCCGATCGCCAGGTGGAAAAGCTGCGTGAGCATTTCGGTGGCGAGGAACGCTTCCGCCGCATTGCGCAACAGCTTTCAGCCTGGGGCCGCGCCAATTTGCCGGATGCGGTGTTTGAAGCGCTCTCCACCACCTCAGAAGGGGTGATGGCGCTTTACCGCATGATGGAAAAGGGTGAACCCGCCGTCACACGCAAGGCTGATGCGGCGCCGGCCACGGATGAAGCTGGCTTGCGCGAGATGATGCGTGACCCGCGTTACTGGCGCACACGTGAACCCGAATTCGTCAAACGAGTCACGGATGGCTTCCGTCGCATGGTGAATGGCTAATCCAGCTTCCGGCGGGGCTTGAGTCGAAAGTTACTCGCCCCGACCGAAGGGGGCGGGTGCGAAAAACTTTAGCCATGCTCGAATGTCGTGACTAAAGCTCGTGCGAGTAAACGATGAAACCCGCATGGTGGGCAACTTTGTCGTAGAGTGCCCGACCGGAGGCATTGCTTGCCTGCGTTTGCCAATACACGCGACTACTTCCGGCCTCGCGCGCTGCTGCATACACAGCCTCGATGAGTTTCTGAGCGATGCGAAGACCCCGATGACTTGGGCGCGTGAAAAGGTCTTGCAGATAGCAGACCTCGTTTAGCCGTGTCGTGCTGCGATGGAACAAGTAGTGCACCAACCCGACAACGAGGGTGCCCTCTACAGCAACCAACGCATGTACCGGTTCATTCTGATTATGGAACCTCTCCCAGGTGGCTTGCGTAATTGCCTCGGGCAAAGCTGTGTTTCCCGCTCTGCCGTAAAAGGCGTTGTAGCCGTCCCAAAGCGGTCGCCACTGCGGGAAGTCGTCGCTCGTGACAGGTCGGATGGTTATGTCGGAGGACATGCGTCGCAACTTTCTTACAAGGTTGAAGTTTCTAGCCAGTGCGCCCGGAACGGATGCCTAGCTCATGAGCCCGCTGAGGATGAACTCACGGGATCAGCGAGACAAGGCCACTAACCCTGAAAAGTTGCGAGCTTAGAGAGAAGTTCAAAGTTGGAATCTTTCCGAGCCTAATGGAACCATTTGAAGGCTCGGAAATGCGATCCAACAAAGCTTGAAGGTTTGTCCCAGGCATAAAAGCTGGCGGGACAAGTTCTCAAGAGAATCCGGCGGGGCTTGAGCAACAGATCGCTCGCCCTGACCGAAGGGGGCGGGTGCGCGCAACCCCCGAACGCGTACCCGCCCCACCCCTTTGCCGCCACACAACCCGAAAGGGCGTGGCGTGCCTTCGCCCTGTACCGGCCCATGCGTCAACCGGCGCGGCGATTTCCCTCCACCCCAAATGAAAGACAGGCAAACGCATGTCCGGAACAATTGAACAAGCCTTCGTCAAGCAATTCGAAGCCGAAGTCGCCGAAGCCTATCAGCGCCAGGGCAGCAAGCTGCGCCCAACGGTGCGCAGCAAGACCGATGTTAAGGGCGCTTCCACCATCTTCCCGCGCATCGGCAAAGGCACCGCCGCGGCTAAGGCGCGCAACGGCGCCGTGCCGGTGATGAACCTTACCTACAGCAATGCAGAATGCTTCCTGCAGGATTATTACGCCGGCGAATGGATTGACAAGCTGGATGAAATCAAGACGAATGTTGATGAACGCGGCGTCATCGCCAATGCCGGCGCCTATGCGCTGGGCCGCAAGACCGATGAGCTGATTGTCGCCGCCCTTGATGCCGCGACGCAAGAAGCGGTGGGCACTGGTATTGGCCTGGCCGATACGGATGGCCTGACCAAGCAGAAAATCCTGATGGCGTTTGAAATGCTGGGCGCGGCCGATGTACCGGATGACGGCCAGCGCTTCGCCGTTGTCGGCTGGAAACAATGGTCCGAACTGCTGCAAATCCAGGAATTCGCCAGCACCGAATATGTCGGCGATGACGCGCTGCCCTGGAAGGGTACGCAGGCGAAGCGCTGGCTAGGCGCGCTTTGGATGCCGCATTCCGGCCTGACCAAATCCGGCACGCTCCGCTACTGTTACTTCTACCACAAGACCGCGATTGGCCATGCGGTTGCCAGCGAAGTGATGACTGACATCACCTGGCATGGCGATCGCGCCGCGCATTTCGTGAACAACATGATGTCCCAGGGCGCGGTTATGATTGACCCGACGGGCATCGTTAGGATGCGCGCGAAGGAATAAGCGCAGCATCTGGCGCGGGCGGGTCCCTGCCCGCGCCCCCTTCTTCCCCCAAACATCGGAGAGCACCCCATGGCGCTGACCGCTATCACGCTATGCGCAAGCGCATTGATCAAGATTGGCGCGCAACCCATCGCCTCGTTCGAGGATGGCACCGCCGAAGGGGAAGTCGCGAAAAGCCTTTACGCTGGCGTGCGTGATGCCTTGCTCGCTTCCCACCCCTGGTCCTTTGCCACCACCCAAGCGGCCCTGCCGCGTCTCGCGCAAAGCCCGAGTGCGGAATTTCGCTACGCCTTCCAATTGCCGCCAGATTTTCTGCGTGCCATTTCTGCCGGCACGGCGGGGCGTGCGACAGGACTGCTCTATCGCATCCAAGGCAGCAAGCTGATGACCGATGTCGAAACCGTGGCGCTCACGCATATTTTTCGCCCGGATGAGGGTAGCTTTCCGCCCTTTTTCGCCGCGGCACTGCTGGCGCGCCTGGCTGCAGAATTCTGCCTGCCGCTGACAGAAAATACCTCGCGCGCCGAACTGCTTGCACGGCTTGCGGAGGCCGAACTCCGCAGCGCGCGCCGCGCCGACAGCCAGCAGGCCAGCGCCACTGCGCTTGGGTCCTTTCCGCTGATTTCGGTCAGGGGTTGATCCATGCCCGCCATCAAGCGCACCAAAACAAGCTTCACCGCCGGCGAATTGGCACCTGAATTGCTGGGCCGTGCCGATTTGCGCGCCTATGAAAATGGCGCAAGGCGCCTGCGCAATGTCGTGATCCAGCCAACTGGCGGTGTCACGCGCCGGCCGGGGCTGCGCCATGTTGCGATGCTGCCCGGTATCGCGCGGCTGCTGCCCTTCGAATTCAATACCGAACAGACCTATCTGATGGTGCTGACAGCCGGGAAGCTCGCAATCTATGCCGCTGATCTGAAAATCGCGGAGCTGGTTGCGCCCTGGACCGAAACCATGCTGCCGCAAATCGGCTTCACCCAGAATGCCGATACGCTTTTGCTGACGCATCCGGATATGCGCCCACAGAAAGTGCAGCGCAGCAACACGGGTTGGTCCATCACGCCCTGGGCCTTCACGCAGGATGCCTATTTCCGCTTCGCCGCACCTGAAGTGACGCTGACACCAAGTGCGCTGAATGGCACCATCACCATCAGCGCCAGCGCGCCGGTTTTTGCGGCTGAACATATCGGCGTACGGCTGCGTATCGGCGGCAAGCGCGTGCTGGTTTCGGCGGTGAATTCACCAAGCACCATTGTCGCCAGCGTCGAACAAACACTTCTCAACACCGCCGCAACCAAGGATTGGGAAGAAGCCGCCTTCAGCACGGCGCGTGGCTGGCCTGTCACTTGCTGCTTTCATCAGGATAGGCTGGTGATTGGCGGTTCGCGCGATTTGCCCAATCGGCTTTGGCTATCGCGCACCGGAGATTTGTTCAATTTCGATCCCGGCACTGGGCTGGATGATCAGGCAATTGCCTTCAGCCTACTCTCAGATCAGGTGAATGCGATTCGTGGCGTTTTTTCTGGCCAGCACTTGCAGCTTTTCACCTCAGGCGCGGAATGGATGGTGACCGGTGATCCGCTCACACCAGCCAATATTCAGATCAATCGCCAAACCCGCGTGGGTTCCCCAGTGGATCGCCTCGTGCCGCCGGTGGATGTGGATGGGTCAACCATTTTCGTCTCACGCGGTGGGCAGGGCGTTTATGAATTCGCCTATACCCAGGTGCAGCAGGCCTATCAGGCCAATGACCTCGCGATCCTCGGGCGGCATTTGATCAAGTCACCACGCGCCATGGCCTATGATCAGGGTGCAAGGCTTTTGCATCTGGTGATGGACGATGGCGCTCTCGCCACGCTGACGCTCTATCGTGCGGAGCAAGTCACGGCCTGGACACGGCAAGAAACCAGCGGCAGCTTTCGCGCCATTGCCGAAGTGGAAGGTACGCTCTGGTACGTGGTTGAACGCTCAGCCGGCATTTCGCTCGAACGCTTTGAAACTGGGCTGATGCAGGATGCCGGGCTGACCGGCACCTCAATCACACCAAAATCCACCTGGACCGGGCTTGCACATTTGAATGGGCGCCAAGTTGCGATCCTGGCTGATGGTGCGGTCCGCCCCAGTGCGATCGTTTCCGGCGGTGCTGTCACGCTCACCGCGCCGGCCACAAAGGTCGCAATCGGTCTTCCCTTCATGCATGAGATCGAGCCACTGCCCGCTGACATCATCACACCCGCTGGCAGTGCAACTGGCCCTTCCCGCCTGGTTGCCGTTACCTTCCGCTTGCTGGAAACGCCGGCGATGAATGTGGATCTGGGCCAAGGACCACGGGCCTTGGCGCTCAGGCGCTTCAATATTGACCATTTCGATGCGCAACCCACCCCTTTCACCGGCGATGCCACGCTACGCGGCATGGGCTGGCGGCGGGACCGCATCGCGCCCCTTTGGCGCATCACCGGCACAGCGCCGCTGCCGTTGACGCTGCTTTCCGTCACAACCGAAATCAGGATGAATGACTGATGGCTCAAATCGCGACCATCGCTAGCCTCGCTCTGGCGGGTGTATCCGCCTATGGCCAGGTTCAGCAGCAGCGCCAACGCAAGGCTGAAGCCCGCGTGCAGCAGGAAGCGGCGCAACAGCAGCAGGTGGCTCAACAACAGGTCATTGCAACCCAAACCGCCGCGCAACAACGCGCCCGACAGGAAGTGATGGCGCGCACCATCGCTGCCACAAGGGCGCGGATGGCCGCGAGCGGCGTATCGCCAGATGAGGGCTCGGCTTCAGCGCTTACCGCTGGCATGGCAGCCGATGCAGCGCAGGATCAGGCGGAGAGCACTGAACTTCTCCGTACGCGCCTAGCTGCGGGTCGGCCTTCGTTGCTAACTTCAAATGGTGATTTCCAAGGTTTTGTGCGTGCCACGCAATCCTTCGGTGCAATTGCGCGCAACCTGCTTGACTGATCCAGGCCCCCCACGCCCCTCCATCCGCAAGGAACCGCAATGTCCGAACACATCACCATCGGCGATGTGTCGCCACGCGCGCTCTACATCGCCAATGGCACGCAGCGCGTCTTCACCTTCGCCTTTCCCATCTTCAACGACAGCGATCTTGAAATCCGCATCAATGGCCTGATCCAGGTCACAGGCTTCACCATCACCGGCGCAGGCGAATCCGATGGCGGCCTTGTTACCTTCATCGAAGCGCCGCCCAATGGCGCACGCATCATGCTCCGCCGTCGCGTGACCTTGGCGCGCATGACAGATTTTCAGGAAAACAGCGTCCTGCGCGCCAGCGCGCTCAATGATGAGCTGGATTTCCAAATGGCCGCGTTGCAGCAAGTGGCGAGTGATCTCAGCCAAGCCATCCGCACCGATCCCGCCGATGATGGCAATATGCTGTTGCCACTGCGCGCTGCACGCGGCAATCGGTTGCTTGGCTTCGACTCACTCGGCGATATCGCGATTTTTGATCGCGATGGGCCGGAAATCACGCTGCCCTATCCAGGGGCGGTACCGCGCGCGGTGGAAGACAAGCTGAATGAACGGCTTTCTGTGCGAGATTTCGGCGCGCTCGGCAATGGTGTCGCCGATGATGGCCCTGCCTTGCAGGCGGCCATGAACGCTGCCGTCGTTTCTGGCCGCTTTCTGGAAATTGGTGAGGGCAGCTACCGCACTGGTCAGCCCTTGCTGCTTGGCGGCGGTGCGGCGGGCCTGATCATGCGCGGCAGCCTGCTCTATGCCGGGCCATCCGGGCAGGCAGCACTCACCATCGGTGATGGCGGCACAACGCGCAACGCCACCAAGCTTTACATGGGCATTCGCATCATCCGTGCCAGCATTTCGGATTGGGAGAATGAGGCCGATATCGGCCTGGTGCTGCGAAATTTCGACTCATGCCAGGTGGAAATCCGTCAGGTGGAAGGCTTCACCATCGGCATCCGCACCCTTGGTGAGGAACGTGGCTTCGAGGATACAACACTGACGCTAGGCCGCATCGTCAATAACCGCATCGGGCTTGATGTGCGTACCGCAAGCGCAGCCGGCTGGAATACCTCCGTGCGCTACTACGGTGGGCATTTCGCCATTGCATCCAGCCTGCATATCAGCAAGGACCGCTTTGGCGTCCGGTTTTCCGCCGCGCCCGGCGCCTATGTTGCGCATAATCGCCATATATTCGATGCGCCAGGTTTTGAATTGCAGGCACGCAATCGCCCGATCAGCGGCATCCCCTTTTTGTGTGAGGTGAATAGCCGCGCCGTCTGGGCGCGCGCCATGCGCATGGAAGGCTGCAGCCCCTATGTCGCGCGCCATACCGCCGGCGCGCAGGATCATCTTTATGACGTGGCTTGGGCCAGCCAGGCCTATCTTGTGGATGTGGATTATACGCCAAGCGCCACACGTATCGGCGCCACGGTGCGGCGCTTTCACCAGGCAGCAGCCTTTCGTGATGCTTCGCGTGAAATCGCATCCGTGCCCAATCTCCGCGCCGCGCGCTTTCGCTGGTCAATTGCCGAATGGGGTTTTGAAAAACTCGCCTGCCTTTCCAGCAATGTCTCCTTCTCGCCCACGCGGCTTGAGGATTTCGCCTTTCCCGGACTGGATGATTTCACCTTCACCAACCGCGGCGTGATGCTGACCGGCGGGCGCGGCCTTGGCTTTGTGGTGGATAGCCGCAATTGCCGCGAATTCGCCCTTGCTGCTGATGCAGATGGCGCGCGGCTTGTTGTCATGTGCTTCGATCAGGATCGTTACCTGATCAGCGAAGGTACCACGCCCATGGTGCGCGCTTCGGGCCAGTCGCTTATGTGGAATGCCACCGGCCGCTGGTGGCAAAGCTCCGCCGATATGGATGATGAAACCCTTACCAGACCGCAGGTGATTCGCCTGGCCGATCAGGTAGCCTATGCCATTATCGGCGTGGCGCGCATTGCGCGGGATTATGAGGTGCGCGCGCTCCGCCTTTCTTGTGATCCGCTCTATGCGCCGCCGCTGCTTTATGGCTTGCCTGATCTGCCGCATGGCGCGCGCGAATTGGCGGCCGAATTGCCCTGGGACCCAGGCTCCATCGCGGCAGGTGCCTCCGCGCAAATCAATATTCCGTTGCAAGGCGCAAGGCCCGGTGACTTTGCCTCTGCCGCCTTCAGCCTTGCCACCTCCGGTATTGTCATGCTGGCACAAGTCGGTGCCACCAATATCGTCACTGTCACTGCCTGGAATCGCAGCAATATCGCCATCAACCTTGCCGCCGGCACCGTCCGCGCCCGAGTAACCAAGGCATGAGGCGCCGGAAGAACAGCATAGACCTCGGGCTTGATTTGCGAGAGGCAATCAAGCGCGTGAGCGCCAGCTATGAGGCCGTGCTCAGCCTTGATCCGTTGGTGGAAGATGAGGCGCTGATGCGTGCTCATCGCAACCATATCCAACTCTGCCGCGCAGCACTCGGGCATCTGGAAGCTTTGCTCCGCCTGGCGCGCGCCACCCATCAGGCCGATCAGCGCGAAGTGACCGAAGCCGAACGCCTGCTGGCCGAGGCTCGCCAAGCCTTGGCCGCCGCACCCCTGCCCGATGATTTCCCGCATGAGGAATGATCCGGATTTCCTGGAATTTCTCTGGCTTTGGAATCAACGCAGCGCGCAGGATACACCCGCCATTCATCGGCGCATCGCGCGCTGGCTGATGGCACGGCGTGATGCCGGCGATCGCCGCCTGCTGTTGATGGCCTTTCGCGGCTGCGGCAAGTCAACGCTGATCGGGCTTTGGTGCGCCTGGCTTTTGCTGCGCAATCCGTCCACGCGCATTCTGGTGGTGGCAGCTGATGCGCCGCTTGCCACGCGCATGGTCGCAACCGTGCGGCGCATTCTGGAATCTCACCCGCTTTGCGCTGAATTGCTGCCCGATGTGCCGGAAAACTGGGCGGCGGATCGCTTCACCGTCGCCCGCCCCGGCGCGCTCCGCGATCCTTCCATGCTGGCGCAGGGCATATCCGGCAATATCACCGGTGCCCGCGCCGATGTGATCATTTGTGATGATGTGGAGGTTGCCGGCAATTGCGACACACCCGGCAAGCGTGAAGCGCTACGAGAACGCCTGGCTGAATTGGAATTCATCCTGACCCCCGGCGGTACCATTCTTTTCGTCGGCACACCGCATTGTGAGGAAAGCCTCTATCGCGATCCGAAGCATGAGGATGCTTTCCTGCGGACCTATCGCCGCCTCGTCCTGCCCATCATGAATGCCGCCGGTGCCAGCGCCTGGCCGGAACGCTTTCCGAAGGAAGCGCTGACCGCACTCCGCCAACGCGTCGGCGCGCTGCATTTCGAACGGCAGATGATGCTGAAGGCGCTGCCGGCGGAAGCCGCGCGGCTCGATCCCGCTGCGCTTATTCGTTATGCGGATGAACCGGAATATCGCGAAGCGGGTGGGCGGGCGGAACTCTCGCTCCTCGGCCGGCGCCTGGTCTCCGGCGGCGGCTATTGGGACCCTGCCTATGGCCGACCCGGCAGCGGCGATTCTTCCGTGCTGGCGGCGTGTTATGCGGATCAGGAAGGCAATCACTTCCTGCATCGGCTGCGCTATCTGACGCACGACCCGGATGCCGCAGAAGACCCCGCCACCCAGCAATGCCGGCAGGTCGCGTATATCGCGCGGGATCTGCTGCTGCCGGTCATTCGTGTGGAAACCAATGGTATTGGGCGCTTTCTGCCCGCGCTGCTCAGGCGAGAATTAGCCAAGGCGGGTGCGGCTTGCGCTGTGGTGGAACAGAACAACCATCGCGCCAAGGCGGATCGTATTCTGGGCGCCTTGGAACCTGCCCTCGCGGCACGGCGGCTGCACGCGCATGAAAGCGTCTTTCGTACCCGTTTCCCTGCCGAAATGGCGGAATGGGCGCCAAATGTCACCGGCGCGCGCGATGATGCGCTGGATGCATTAGCGGGTTGCTTGCTGGCCGAACCAGTGCGGCTTGCGCGCGCCGGCCCGCCACCGCGCGCTGCCTATTGGCGGGGCAGCTAAACCGCAGTCGCTTTCAGAATTTCCGAGGCATGCCGCGCGCGGCCCGCGTCGGTAATCTCATACCGTCCATCGGGGCGTTGCTGCGCCAAGGCCATGCCGGTCAGGCGCAGCAGGCAGGGGCCATCCTTCAGCCCCTCGGGCCGCCCATGCGGGCCCACCAGCGTCAGCCGATGCAGCGCTGAACGGCAGCAGGTTTCCAGATACGGCTCATTCCACATGGGCCCGGCTTTCTCCTCAGGCGTCTCGCCACCCCTGTTCTGGGGTGGCAGCGCCCCTTCTTCAAGCTTTCAGCACAAGGCCAAGCAGCATGTCCATGCAGATTGACCCCCAATGGTGGTTCACCGCCATAGAGGCGCCGGTCGTTGCCGCGCTTTTTTGGATGATCCACGGCCTACGGCGCGAATTGCACGCGCGCATCGAACGCGGTGACGAACGCGATTCGGATGCGCTGACGCGCACGCGCGAAGATTTGGCGCAATTCAAGCTGGAAGTGGCGCGCACCTATGTGCCGCTTTCGCTTATTCGTGATCTGGACCGACGAATCTCAGACCATTTGGTACGGATTGAGGAGAAATTGGAAGACGTCTCACGCACCGGCATTGCCGCGGCCCAGGCCGTGCGCCGGATGGAGGAACGCGAATGACCAGGCTGCCCCCGCCACGCGCGATTGATATCGAAATCCTCGCCATGACGCTTTGGGCTGAGGCGGCCGATAAACCCGTGCGCGCCATTGAAGCCTTGGCCGCCATGGTGATGAACCGCCTGAAAGCCGGGCGCGATCCCGATGCGCGCCATATTGCGGCCATTTGCCGCGCGCCCTTCCTGTTTTCCTGCTGGAACAGAAGGGACCCGCGCCATGCCGCGCTGCGTGCCATTCCGCCTGGTGATGCGGCCTTCGCTATCTGCCGGCGCATCGCGCAACGCGCGGCATCGGGCCTGCTACCGGACGCAACCGGTGGTGCCACGCTTTGGCATGATGCCGCGCATCTGCCCGCCTGGGCAGTGGGGCAGGCCAGCATCATCGAAATCGGTGGTCTTTGCTTCTACCGTGCCGAGGACATCACCGCGCCACCGCCACGCGCCGCGCGCCCGGTGCTGGTTTTGGCTGAAGCGAGTTAGGAATTATCCAACCCGCACCATCTCTCGTTGTGTGGCAACCGAAGCGCCGTCATTCAGCCGATGCCAGGCGCCGCTGATCAGAATCTCACTCGGCCGGAAGCGCGCTTTGTAGGCCATCTTGCGGCTTTCCGGCACCCAATAGCCCAGATAGACATAAGGCAGGCCAAGCGACCGCGCGCGCCCGATCAGCCACAGCACGGCAAAGGTACCGAGTGATCGCTTATCCTCATCCGTATCGAAAAAGGAATAAACAGCGGAAAGCCCATCGGCCAGCCAATCTGTCAGGCACGCGCCCAAAAGCCGGTCCTGCGCATCGCGGAATTCCAGGACGCCGGTGCTGATCGGCGTATCCTCGATCATGGCGCGATAATCGTAGTAGCCCATGGCCGCCATATCGCCATCGGCATGGCGATTTTTCTGATAGCGCTGAAATAGCGTGAATTGTTCCGCCGTGGCGCGGGCCGGCATTT
>JADCES010000258.1 GCA_020250005.1 Roseomonas sp. | reverse complement strand
GCCGATGCACCGGATTATCGGCGCGTTCCGGATAGGCGGAATGGCCCTGGATACCATGCACGGTGATATGCGCAGTCATGGAACCGCGCCTGCCGATTTTCAGCGTATCGCCAAGCGTCACCTTGGACGTGGGCTCCCCGACCAGCGCCATATCGGGGATCTGATCATTATCCGCCATCCATTCCAGCACTTTCGCGGTGCCATTGATGGAGGGCCCTTCCTCATCACCCGTGATCAGCAGGCTGATGCTGCCCTGATAATCCGGGCGCAGCGCGAGGAAATCGGTCAGCCCCACGACAAAAGCCGCAATGCTGCCCTTCATGTCGCAAGCGCCACGGCCATAGATCATGCCATTGGCGATTTCCGCGCCGAAGGGATCATGCTTCCAACCGGCGCGGTCGCCTACCGGCACCACATCCGTATGACCCGCATAACAGAAATGCGGCCCATGCCGCCCGCGCCGGGCGAAAAGATTATCAACTTCCGCGAATTTCAGCCGCGTGCAGGTGAAGCCGAGCGGTATCAGCGCCGCTTCCAGCACGCCAAGCGCGCCGCCTTCTTCCGGGGTGACGGAAGGGCAGCGGATCAGCGCTTGCAGCAGGGGAAGCGGATCAGTCACGCAACAATTCGTTGATTGCAGTCTTGGCACGCGTTTGCGCATCCACCCGCTTCACGATCACCGCACAATAAAGCGATGGTCCTGGCGAGCCATCCGGCAGCGGCTTACCCGGCAGGGAACCCGGCACCACGACCGAATAGGAAGGCACGCGGCCCATGAAAATCTCACCGGTCGTGCGGTCCACAATCTTGGTGGTGGCGCTGATGAAAACGCCCATGGAAAGCACACATCCGCGTTCCACAATGACACCTTCCACCACTTCAGACCGCGCACCGATGAAGCAATCATCTTCAATCACAACGGGGTTGGCTTGCAGCGGTTCCAAGACACCGCCAATGCCAACGCCGCCTGAGAGATGCACATTCTTGCCGATTTGCGCGCAGGAACCAACGGTGGCCCAGGTATCCACCATGGTGTTTTCCTCAACGCGCGCGCCAAGGTTCACGAAGGATGGCATCAGCACCACATTGCGCGCGATATAAGCGGAACGGCGCACCACCGCGCCCGGCACCACGCGGAAGCCCGCTTCGCGGAAGCGATTCTCACCCCAGCCTTCGAATTTCAGCGGCACCTTGTCATAGGCGCCGGTCGAAATCTCCATCGGCGCGGAATCGGCGAGCCGGAAGGACATCAGCACTGCCTGCTTCAACCATTGATTGACCTTCCAGCCGCCATTCCCATCGGGCTCCGCCACGCGGGCCTGGCCGGAATCGAGCATTTCGAGGGCTTCTTCTACCGCTGCGCGATCCGCGCCCGTGGTTGCGGGGGAAAGCTGGTCGCGGCGCGCCCAAAGCGCTTCGATGCGGGCCTGAAGAGCGGTCATGTTCATGGGGCGGGGGTCCTCCGGCAAAGCGCCCTTTCCTTGCGGCGGGGCGGGGGCGCTGTCAACTTTGGCCAGTAACGAAAGATTAGGTGGCCATGATGAATATGGGGCCATGCGCCCCCTTCGCGACATCCGCGCGGCTTCCCGTGCCCGATTGCTCAAGGCTTCCGCATGAGCGGTACGGTCGAAAACATGCTGCGCCTCGCGCGGGAGAGTGATACCGCGACCCGTGCGATGCTGGCGCGCAACGCAACCACGCCGCATGAGGTGCTGGTCTTCCTCTCCAAGGATGAGGAGCCTCGCGTCAGGGCAAGTGTCATTTCCAATACGCGCGCACCGTTTTCAGTGCTGCAGGGCCTGACGGAAGATGAAAATGTCACCGTTCGCGAAACTCTGGCGCGCCGCGTGGCGGATATTCTGCCCTCACTCACATCCTCATCCCATGACCGATTGGCAAATATTGTCCAGCCCATTCTGTTGCGTCTTGCGGCGGACGCAGCGGAACAAGTCCGCTTCATTATCGCAGATGCTGCCAAGCATCTTTCCACGGTGCCACGCGATGCCGTGCTGCGCCTTGCCATGGATACGGAAATCCGCGTGGC
This sequence comes from Roseomonas sp., assembly GCA_020250005.1. Lineage (GTDB taxonomy): Bacteria > Pseudomonadota > Alphaproteobacteria > Acetobacterales > Acetobacteraceae > Neoroseomonas. Next base: position 13,418 of record JADCES010000258.1, on the reverse strand, counting down.
AGAGCCTGTCATTCGCCTTTCGCCCGTGTTGCACGAGGATGATCTGCTGGCTTTGGTGATGTCACCGCCTGTCACCGCAACGCTCCATGCCGTTGCGCGCCGCGCCGGTATTGGTGAGGCAGTGACCGATGCCCTGATCGCCCAGGGGGACCGGCTTGCCATTGGCCTGATGCTGGAAAACACCAGCGCCAAGATTCGTACCGCCAGCATGGATGATGTGCTGAACCGGGCGCGCTTTAATCCGGAATGGCTTCCAAGCCTTATGGGGCGGAACGGGCTAACACCCGATACCGCTATTCGCCTTGCAAGCGTAGTGGTTGATACGCTTTTGCGCCCCTTGATGCAGCGTCAGGATGTGGACCCAGCGCTGCTGTTTCGCATTCGGCAATGCGTCGCGGATCGCTTGGGATTGCCGCAGCCCAATCTGCCCGCCGGCATGAGCAGCCGGCAGATTGACCCCGTCAGCAAGGGCTTTCCGGCGAAATCCATGGTCTGGCGCACGGATAACAACGGGCCGAGATTCTAGTGGTGCGATTCATGCTGACCTATCCCCTGCCCAAAAAGCCCCCGCGCACCACTAGCCGTATATTTGGTGGGCCGATTCACGCCGCTGTCGGGAACCGACAGCGGCGATCCGACCGCTAGCTGCCGCCCATTAGGGCCGGATCAGCGTGCCCGCCCCACCATCGGTGAATAATTCGCGCAACACCGCATGCGGCACCCGGCCATCCAGGATCACGGCACCCTTCACACCCTTTTCCACTGCATAGATGCAGGTTTCCACCTTCGGAATCATGCCGCCGGAAATCCAGCCATCGGCGATGCCTTTCTTGACCTCAGCCACCGTCATTTCCGGGATCAGATTGCCATCCGGCCCCAGCACACCGCGTACATCGGTCAGCATCAAAAGCCGCTCAGCGGAAAGTGCGCCGGCAATCGCGCCGGCGACCGTATCGGCATTGATGTTGTAGGTCTGGCCATCAGCGCCTGCGCCAACGGGGGCGACCACGGGCACGATATCCGCGCCGATCATCAATTGCAGCACGCGCGGGTTGATGGATTCCGGTTCACCCACAAAACCAAGATCGAGCACTTTTTCGATATTGCTGTCCGGGTCGCGATAGGTGCGCGTGAGTTTCCGCGCCCGCACCAGCCCGCCATCCTTGCCGGATATCCCAACCGCCATGACACCGGCGCGGGTAATCGCTTCCGCCACTTGCTTGTTCACCGGCCCGGCGAGAACCATTTCCACCACATCCAGCATGGCAGCATCGGTCACGCGCAGCCCCTGCACGAAGGTGGATTTCACATCCAGCCGCTTCAGCATGGCATTGATCTGCGGACCGCCGCCATGCACCACCACCGGATTGACGCCCACCTGTTCCAGCAGCGCGATATCGCGGCCAAAGCGCAGCGCGGTTTCTTCTTCCCCCATGGCGTGACCGCCATATTTCACCACGACGATCTGATCATCGTAGCGCTTCAGAAAGGGCAGGGCCCCTGCCAGGATTTCCATCTGGTCCTGGGCGGTATCAGTCATGAAAGGCGATCCTGTTATTTGCAAAGGCGTGTAGGGGGCGGCGGCGGGAAGGGTCAAGATGCTGGCGGGTGGCTCGCCTTTTTCTCCCAGCCACGGGTGGTTTGCTGCCAATAGGTGAGGCTATGCCCGGCATCCTTGGCGACGACCCAGCGCGCCCGCGCCGCTGCTACCGCGGCTTCATCGCCGCCATCGAAAAGATCAAGCACGCGATCATACTCCGCGATCCTCGCGCTGGCCGCGCCATCCACCAGCACCAGAAAGCGCGCGCCATTGGCCGGCGGGATATCCTGATCCGCAATCAACAGGGGCTGTGCCGCATCATGCTCCCCGCCCGCCAGGCCATGCGGTAGCCAGGGCGGATCGGTGGGCAGCCATAGCGCCGCATCCAAGGCGCGCGCGCGTTCCGCGTCGCCGCATAGGATAAAACCGCGCCCGCCTGCATCCAGCACACGGCCCAATAGCTTGGGCAGCGCTTCCTGCAATTTGCTGCGCGTCAGGTGATAGAAGCCGATTTCGGTCATGCGTCGCGTTCGAAGCGCATGGCAACCAAACGATCCAGCAAGCGCACGCCAAAGCCGCTTGGACCTTTCGGCCCAAGGGGTGCCGCTTCTTCGCGCGTCTCAACCCCCGCGATATCCAAATGCGCCCAGCTTGTGCCTGCCGCGAATTCGCGCAGGAAGGCCGCCGCATGGCAGGCATCGGACAGGAAGCGCCCGCCCCAGGCACCGCTGCCTGCCGGCGCGCAATGGCGCAGGTCCGCAATATCGCTTTTCAAGACTTCCCTGTGCTCATCATCAATCGGCATGGGCCAGAGCAGTTCTGTAACGTCTTCGCCGGCTGCCATCAGCGCCGCGGTAAGCGCCTCATCATTGCCAAACACCCCGGCGCGGTGATGGCCAAGTGCCGTGATGATGCTGCCAGTCAATGTCGCCAGATCAATCATGGCGCGCGGGCGGAAACGCTTGGCGGTATAGGAAAGCGCATCAGCCAGAATGAGGCGACCTTCCGCATCCGTATCCAATACCTCAATCGTCTTGCCGCTATGGGTGCGAAGGATATCACTGGGCCGATAGGACGCCGCGCCAATGGCGTTTTCCGCGAGCGCCAATACAGCCACCGCTGGGGCGGGCGATTGCCGCAGCGCCAGCGCCAGCATCGCGCCTGCCGCAGCCGCAGCGCCCGCCATATCGCCGCGCATCTCTTCCATGCCTTCAGCGGGCTTGATGGAAATACCGCCCGTGTCAAAGCAAATGCCCTTGCCGACAAAGGCAACCGGCGCCGCTTTCAGCTTGCCCGGCCAGCGCAGCACAACAAGACGCGGGCCATGTTCTGCGCCGCCGCCCACAGCGCATAACGCGCCCATGCCAAGCGCCGTCAGACGCTTGCCTTCCAATACTTCAACCTTCAGGCCGAAATCGCGCAAGCCACGCAGCCTTGCCGCGAAGCTTGCAGGGTTCAGCCGATTGCCCGGTTCCGCCACCAGATCGCGCGCGTAGAGCACGCCGCGCAGTGTTGCATCCGCGCGCTGCCAGGCGGCTTCCACCTTGCCCGGGTTGGCCACGGCAAGCGTTACCTCGGCGGGTGGCGCATCCTTATCCTTGCTGGCATCACGAAGCGCATTGAAGCGCCAACCATTCAGCAACGCCCCGGCGGCAAAGCCCGCCGCCTGTTCCGGCGACGCGTCCTCAGCCAGCAATACCGCCTGCGCACGGCCGGCCGCCGCGGCCATGCCGGCACCGCCACCCGCTTCCCAATCACTGATGGCGCGCCCGGCGCCAATGCCAGCCAGGATGGTGAAGCCATGCGCGCCCGGCACGGCAAGCGCCTCGCCCGCTCTGCCATTGAAGCGCGCGGCTTTCGCCGCCGCTGCCAGCGCCAGATCATGCGGCGCCGCGCCTTCACTCACCGGCAGGATCAACGCGCGATCAGCACCGCGCGCCTTGTGGCGCTTTTGCGCTGGCGCGGCGCGTTGCAGGGTAAGCTTCGTCATCAGCGTAAAAGCGCTGCCGCTTCAGCCTTCGTAATGATCCGCCACCATGCGATCCAGCATGCGCACGCCATAAGCGGTTGCCCCTTTCGGCACGGTTGGCGCATCCTTGGAAGACCAGGCGGTGCCGGCAATATCCAAATGCGCCCAGGGCTTGCCATTGACAAAGCGCTGGATGAATTGCGCCGCGGTGATGGAACCGCCCGGCCTGCCGCCAACATTCTTCATATCGGCAATATCGGATTTGATCTGCTTGTCATAGGCATCGCCAAGCGGCATGCGCCAGGCTTTTTCACCCACTGCACTGCCCGCTTCCTTCACATGAGTCGCGAGCGTGTCATCATTGCTGAACAGCCCCGCGCGTTCATGGCCAAGCGCGATGATGATAGCACCCGTGAGTGTCGCCAGATCCACCATGAAGCGCGGATCATATTTTTCCTGGCAATACCACATGACATCGGCAAGCACCAAACGTCCTTCCGCATCCGTATTGATCACTTCCACGGTCTGGCCGGAATAGGATTTCACCACATCACCCGGGCGCTGCGCGGTGGCGGATGGCATGTTTTCAACCAGGCCCACCATGCCAATCACATCCGCCTTGGCCTTGCGCCCCGCGAGTGCGGCCATCAGCCCGATCACTGTGCCCGCACCGGCCATGTCCCATTTCATGTCTTCCATCCCGCCTGCCGGCTTGATGGAAATGCCGCCCGTATCAAAGGTCACACCCTTGCCGATGAAAGCGAGCGGCTTTTGCTTCTTGCCCTTGGGCGCGCCCATCCATTTCATCGTCACCATGCGCGGTTCCTGCGCGCTGCCCTGCGCCACACCCAAAAGCGCACCAAAGCCAAGGCGCTTCATCTCACGCGGGCCCATGATTTCAACGACGACGCCTAGCTTTTCCAAAGCCTTGCAGCGTTCCGCCATTTCCGCCGGCGTCAGTACATTGGGCGGTTCGGACACCAGATCGCGCGTCAGGAAAACGCCATCGGCTATGGCCTGCATCGGCGCGAAGGCGGCCTTCGCCTTGGTGGGTTCCGCAGCGGCGACGGCAATGCGTTCCAGCTTCGGCTTGTCTTCTTCCTTTTCCGTGGTGCGGTAGCGATCGAAACGATAGCTGCGCAGCCGCGCGCCCATGGCAGCGCTTGCGGCAAGTGCCGGCGTCAGCCCATCCGCCGCGATTACCGCGTCCCGTTCCTGCTGCACGGCAACGAGGGCGGTACCGCCGGCATTCTCCGCCCCCTGCGCATCCAGCGCATCGGCCTTGCCAAGCCCAATGGCGACAATTTTGCTGAGGCCCGCACCCGGCGCCCATAGCGTGCAGGATTGGCCCTTGGCGCCCTTGAACTTCGCCGCTTCCAAGCCGCGCGAAACCGCGCCGCCCGTTGCTTCCTCGGCCGCCTTGGCCAGGCCCGCAAGCGCCGCGCCTTCCGCCAGCAATAGAACCAGGGCGCCGCTGCGCGGCAGGCTGGGCTTCACGAAGGTGATATCGGGCATGGCGAGGCTCCTTGGGGGCGAAACAATGTCACCGCACCTTAACAGAGGCATCGCCGCCAAAACAGGGCTTGCGGCGCGGCGCCCATGCGGCCAAAGCAGGGGCATGAAAGATGACGCGCTGCTGGCGCTTGCCAGAGATCTCGTGGCCAAGGCGGCTGCGGCCATTATGGCGATCAAGGCCGCGGGCTTTGCTGTGGAGCGGAAAACCGACCACACCCCGGTGACCGAGGCTGATCGCATCGCCGAAGCGCTGATTGTGGAAGGGCTGCGCGCCGCGACCCCCGATATCCCCGTGATTGCCGAGGAAGAAGTCGCCGCCGGCACCGCGCCCGCCCATGCCGAACGCTTCTGGCTGGTGGACCCCTTGGATGGCACGCGGGAATTCGCCGCCGGGCGTGATAATTTTGCGGTGAATATCGGCCTGGTGGAAGCCGGGCGTGCGGTATTGGGCGCGGTGGCGCTGCCGGCCTCAGGTGAGGTTTTTTGGGGCCGGCTTGGCCTTGGCGCCTGGAAGCGCGATGCCGCCGGCACGCGCCAAATCCATGCCCGCACGCCGCCCGCCACGGGTTTGATCGTCATGGGTAGCCACCATTATGCCGATGATCCGCGCATGGGCCGCTTCCTGGAAGGCCGGCATGTGGCGCGCGTTGTGAATATCGGCTCGGCCGAGAAATTCTGTCGCCTCGCGGAAGGCAGCGCCGATCTCTATCCGCGCTTTGGCCGCACCATGGAATGGGATACCGCCGCCCCGCAGGCGGTGGTGGAAGCCGCTGGCGGGCGCGTGCTGGTGCTGGAAACCCGTGCGCCCTTGCTCTACGCCAAGCCCGGTTTTGAAAACCCAGGCTTTGTTTGCGAAGGCCTGCCGGGATGACACGCCGGCTGGGCGCGGATCAGGTCGCGGAAGCGGCGCGCTTGCTGCGTGCGGGTGAACTCGTCGCCTTCCCGACCGAGACGGTCTATGGCCTTGGCGCCGATGCCCGCAATGGCCGCGCCGTGGCGGCGGTGTTTGAAGCCAAAGGCCGGCCGCATTTCAACCCACTGATCTGCCACTTTCCTGATACCGAAAGCGCGTTTGCCGAGGTAATCGCCGATGACCGCGCGCGTGCCTTAGCGGCCGCGTTTTGGCCGGGGCCGCTGACTTTAGTGCTGCCGCGCCGAACAGAATGCCGGATTGATCTGCTGGCCGGGGCGGGGCTGGATACGCTGGCGGTGCGCGTGCCGGCCCATCCGCTCGCTTTGGAATTGCTGCGCGCGGCGGCGATCCCGGTGGCGGGGCCTTCTGCCAACCGCTCTGGCGCGGTCAGCCCGACCACGGCAGAACATGTGCTGGAAGGCTTATCGGGCCGCATCGCCGCCGTTCTGGATGGCGGGGCCTGCGATGTTGGCGTGGAAAGCACCGTGCTTGATGTGGCCATGGGTGGCGCCGCCTTGCTTCGCCCCGGTGGCGTGCCGGTGGAAGCGATTGAGGCGGTGATCGGCCCGGTGTCCCGCCCCTTGCCCATCAGCGCCGCCGAGAAAACCCGCACGCTCCGCAGCCCTGGGATGATGCTGTCCCATTACGCCCCCAAGCTGCCGGTGCGGCTTGGCGCGACGGTTGTGGCGGCGAATGAGGCGCTTTTGGCCTTCGGCCCCGCTTTGCCCGGGGCGGGGCTGATTTGGCAGCTTTCCGAAACTGGAGATTTGCACGAAGCCGCCGCGCGGCTTTTCGCCGGGCTGCGTTTTCTGGATGCCGAAGGAGGCCAGCGCGGCCTTGCCCGTATTGCCGCCATGCCGATCCCGGAGATTGGCCTGGGCGCCGCCATCAATGACCGTCTGGCGCGGGCGGCAGCGCCGCGCTCTTGAGCCTTTATGCAACATTTCGTGCGTAAACCACTTATCCACCACAAAAAACATTTGACTGTGATTTTGGAACTTTTCTAGAACATCCATTCAGTTGCCGGTTTGTTCGCCCCGATTCGCGGGGGTTCCCGGCCCGGGAGGATCAGATGCTAACGCGCAAGCAGCATGAATTGCTGATGTTTATTGACAAGCACCTGCGTGAGACCGGTTTTTCCCCTTCCTTTGAGGAAATGAAGGAAGCGCTCAATCTGCGTTCCAAATCGGGCATCCATCGCCTGATCACTGCCCTGGAAGATCGCGGCTTTCTGCGCCGCCGCGCACACCGCGCCCGCGCGCTGGAAGTCATGCGCCTGCCCGAGGCGCTGACCCCCAAGGTCAAGGAAACGGCGCCCAAGCCCGAAGCGCCGAACTTCGCGCCCAATGTCATTCGCGGCAATTTCGCCAATAACCTGCCCGCCAGCGCCGCGCGCGTCGCCGCTGAGGCCGCTGCGGTGCATCTGCCGCTTTATGGCCGTATCGCCGCCGGCCTACCCATTGAAGCGCTGCGCGATAATGGCGCGAGTGTGGAAGTGCCTTTGGCCTTACTGGGCAATGGCGAACATTACGCGCTTGAAGTCGCTGGTGATTCCATGGAGGAAGCCGGCATCATGGATGGCGATACCGTCATCATCCGCCGCACCGACACGGCCGAGAATGGCACCATCGTCGTCGCTTTGGTGGATGAGAATGAGGTGACGCTGAAGCGGCTACGCCGGCGCGGCAATTCTATTGCGCTGGAACCAGCCAATGCGCGGCATGAAACCCGCATCTTCGGCCCGGATCGCGTGCGCGTGCAGGGCAAGCTGGTGGGCTTGCTGCGGCGGTATTGAAATCGGGGCGCCGGGGATTTGAGCGGCTCCCGTTCACCTGCGTTCACGGGAACCGCTCAAAATCTTTGTTTGGTCACGTTTTCCGAGTCGCCAAGTGTTTCCACTTGGCTAGAAAACGCTCCCGCCGGCGCCGCCAGGCTTTCAGTCCACCTTCACCACCAGCTTGCCGAAATTCTCGCCCTTCAGCAGGCCAATGAAAGCCTTGGGCGCATTGGCCAGGCCCTGCACCACATCTTCGCGCCAATGCAGCTTGCCTGCCTTGATCCAGCCCAGCATCTCGGCACGGAATTGCGGATAGCGCGCCCAGCCCGTGTCGCTCACGATAAAGCCCTGGATGCGGAGACGCTTGCGCACAATGGGGCCCAGATTGGGGCCGGGCGGCGCGCCGGAAGCATCGGCGCCGGGTGCTTCATTATATTGCGCGATCATGCCGCACATCACCATGCGGCCGAAATCCTTGAAGCGCGGGAAAACCGCCGCCTGCACCGCGCCGCCCACATTCTCCCAATAGACATCAATGCCTTCCGGCACGGTTGCATCCAATTGCGCGTTGAGATCGCCGCGATGATCGAGGCAGGCGTCAAAGCCAAGCTCCTTCACCACGAAGTCGCATTTCTTCGCACCACCCGCGATGCCGATCACCTTGCAGCCCCTGATCTTGGCAATCTGCCCAGCCACTTGCCCAACAGCACCTGAGGCCGCACTGATCACCACAGTCTCCCCGGCTTTGGGCTGGCCGATATCGGCAAGTCCGGTCCAGGCCGTCAGCCCGGGCATGCCGAGCACGCCAAGGCTTGAGGAGATCGGCGGATCGGCTTCCGGCACTTTGAACAGGCGTTTCGGTTCTACCACGGAAAAGCGCTGCCAGCCAAAGCCGCCCAGCACCGTCTCCCCCGGTTTGAAATCCGGATGGCGGGAAGCGACCACCACACCGGCGGTCTGGCCTTCCATCACCGCGCCCAAGGCCACGGGCTTGGCGTAGCTTTTCACATCCGCCATGCGCCCGCGCATATAGGGGTCGAGTGATAAGTACTGCGCGAGCACCAGCACTTGCCCTTCGCCGGGCTCAGGCACCGCGGTTTCGACAATGTCGAAATCCTCCGGCACCGGGGCGCCAACGGGGCGGCGCTTCAACAGGATTTGCAGGTTTTTCTCGGCCATGGGGGTCTCCTTCAATACCTGTTCTTGCACGGCCAGTGGGAATGCGAAAATAGCCCGCTGACAAGGGCGCCGGTCTGACGCAGTCTCCGCGACCTAAATACCCGGAGATTCGCCATGCCCCTGCCCGAAACCGAGACCCTGCAACTCGAAAGCCCGGAACCGCATATCCAGATCGTCCGCCTCAATCGGCCGGAGGTTTCCAACGCCTTCAACACGCAAATGGGCCGGGATTTGCACACGGTCTGGTCCGCGCTCATCGCCGAGCCCGGCGATATCCGCTGCGTCATCCTGACCGCAACCGGCGGGCGCGCCTTTTGTGCGGGCGGTGACCTTAAGGAACGCAAGGGCATGACCGATGCCGCCTGGCGCCATCAGCATGAGATTTTTGAGCGTGCCTTCTGGACCATGCTGGATTGCCAAATCCCAATCATCGCCGCGGTGAATGGCCATGCCTATGCCGGCGGGTTGGAATTGGTGCTGGCGTCAGACTTTGCCTATGGCGTCACGGGCACGCGCTTTGCGCTGACGGAAGTGACGATTGGCATCATGCCAGGGGCGGGCGGCACGCAAACCCTGCCGCGCATTGTCGGCGAAAGGCGTGCCAAGGAAATCATCCTGACCGGCAAACCCTTCACCGCGGAACAGGCGTTGGAATGGGGCATTCTGAACCGCGTCTGCACGCCGGAGGAAGTGCTGCCCGCCGCGCTGGAGACCGCGCGCGTGATCGCCGGCAATGCGCCGCTTTCCATCCGCCAGGCCAAGCGTTCCATGCATTTCGGCTTGCAGATGGATTTGCGCAGTGCGCTCCGTTTTGAAGTGGAATGCTACAATCAACTGGTCGGCACCGAAGACCGGCAGGAGGGCATTCTGTCCTTCAACGAAAAGCGCAAGCCGGTATTCAAGGGACGTTAAAATAGGCAAGGCCCGCGCCAGTATCCCGGCGCGGGCCTTTCACAGGTTGATCACTCACCGAGCGTCGTCGAAATCCAGTTCTTCAGCGCACCCTTCGGCAGCGCGCCCACCTTGGTATCCAAAGGCTTGCCATCCTTGAACAGGATCATCGTCGGAATACCGCGCACCGCATATTCATTCGGCGTCATCGGATTCTCATCAATATTCACCTTGGCGATGGTGAGCTTGCCGGCATATTCCGCCGCAATCTCATCCAGGATCGGCCCCACCATGCGGCAGGGGCCGCACCATTCGGCCCAGAAATCCACCAGCACCGGGCCGCTGGAATCGAGCACATCAGCCTTGAAGCTCTGATCAGATACGGCCTTGGTCAGATCACCCATGGGGGTCTCCATCGAATCGCGGGCAGCGGAATGCGCTGCCCTTCCTTGCCTTAGAAATCGTGTTTCATGGTCGCTCGGTCAAGAAGGGGGGTGGGCTGGCCCCTTTGCCGCCCCCTGACCCCAGCCAAGCATGGCCTTCGCCTTCTCCCGCATGGTTTGGAAGGTCACGTAAAGCATCGGGATCATGAAAATACCGATGGTTGAAGCGGCCAGCATCCCCCAAAATACCGGCGTGCCGACCGCGCGGCGGCTGATCTGCGAAGCGCCTTCCGCCACCACCAGCGGATAAAGCCCCAGGATAAAGGCGAAGGACGTCATCATCACCGCCCGGAACCTAAGTTTCGCCCCCAACACCGCCGCTTCCTGGATGGATTTGCCATGCAATTCGCGCTGTTCCTTGGCGAATTCAATGATCAGAATGCCGTTCTTCGCGGCAAGTGCGATCAGCACCACAATCCCGACCTGCGCATATAAATCAAGCGAAAGCCCGGCGGCACCAATGGACGCAATCGCCCCCAACACCCCAACCGCCACCGAAAGCAAAACCGGCACCGGAATGGTCCAGCTTTCATAAAGGGCGACAAGGAACAGGAAGGCGAATAGTACCGCCAAGCCCAGGATCATGCCGGTCTGGCCGGCGGCGGCCTTTTCCTGATAGGCCGTGCCGGTCCATTCAAAGGAATAGCCCTGCGGAAGTGTCTTGGCGCTGATCCTTTCCATGGCTGCGAGCCCATCGCCGCTGCTCCGCCCCGGCGCGGGTTCGCCATTCACCGAAAGGCTGCGGACATTATTGTAGCGCACAATGCTTTGCGGGCCGAAATCCACGCGTATATCGGCAAAGGCGCGAATGGGGATCATATCGCCATTGGCATTGCGCACATGCACGCGGAAGATGTCTTCCACCGAAGCGCGGTCGCCTTCTTCGGCCTGCAGGCTCACGCGCCAGCTTCGGCCAAACAGGTTGAAGTCATTGATGTAATAGCTGCTCATGGTCGCTTGCAGCGCGGCGAAGATATCGCTGATCGAAACACCAAGCACCTGCGCGCGATCCCGATCGAGATCAAGAAAGATCGAGGGTGCCGCCGCCGAGAAGGTGGAGAAAACGCGCGTCAGATCGGGGTCCTGATTGGCGGCAAACACCAAGCCGCGCATGACTGCGGCCATTTCGGCCACGGGGCGGCCTTCCAGATTTTGCAACTGGTATTGGAAGCCACCACCGGTGCCAAGGCCCACAATGGGCGGCAGGTTGAAGGGCAAGACCAGGGCAGGAATCTGCACCGTACCGCGCACGACCGCGGCGATCAGCGCATCCACCTTCGTCTCGGGCGCGGTGCGTTCCTCAAAGGGTTTCAGCGTCACGATGAAAAAGGCGCTATTGGATTGCGCCAGGCCATTCAGCATGGAAAAGCCCGAAACAGTCTGCACCGCCTGCACACCCGGCAGCGCCTGAATGACCGCTTCCACCTGCTGGCTCAGTTCCCTGGTGCGATTGAGCGATGCGCCATCGGGCAATTGCATTTCGGCCAGGAAGGCGCCCTGGTCTTCCTGCGGCAGGAAGCCGGTTGGCGTGCGGCTGGCAATGCCGAAAATCCCAAAGGCAATGACGCCAAGCAAAACAAGGCTGAGCGCCGAAAGCCTGACCAGGCGGGCGACAATCGCGCCATAGCCATCGCGCACGGCATCAATGAAGGCCGAAACCCGGCCCATGATGCCCTTCTTTGGCCCGTGATGCGCCTTCAGCAATATGGCACACAGTGCCGGTGAAAGCGTCAGCGCATTGATCGCGGAAAACAACATGCCGACACTGACCGTTACCGCGAATTGCCGGAACAATTCGCCGGAAATGCCGGGGATGAAGGCCAAAGGCACAAAGACCGAAAGCAGCACCATGGTAATCGCCACAATCGGCGCTGTGATCCCATCCATGGCAAGCTTGGTGGCTTCCGGTACCGAAAGCTCAGGATGATGTTCCATGGTGGCTTCGACATTTTCCACCACCACAATCGCATCATCCACCACAATGCCAATGGCAAGCACCATGGCGAGCAGTGAGACCGTATTCGCAGAATAGCCCATGGCATTCAGCACCGCGAAGGTGCTGATCAGGCTGACCGGCACCGCGATCAGCGGAATGATGGTGGCGCGGATCGAACCCAGGAACAGGAAGACCACAATCACCACCAGCACAAAGGCCTCCAGCAGCGTCTTGATCACCTCATGAATCGTGAGCTTAACAAACAATGTAGTATCATAGGTCACCTCATAGCCAAGCCCAGGCGGAAAGCGTGTCGCCAATTGGCGCATGGTGGCAGCAACACCTTCCGCCACGCCAACCGCATTGGCCCCGGGTGAGAGGAAAATCTGTACCAGCAGCGCGGCACCACCATTCAGCCGCGTATCCACATCCTGGTTCCAGGCGCCAAGTTCCAGCCGCGCCACATCCCGCACGCGCAATATGCTGCCATCCGGATTGGCGCGGATAATGATGGCGCCAAATTCATCCGTGGTGACCATGCGTCCCGTGGTGGTGATATTGAGCTGATAGGAAGTGTCCTGGCTCATGGGCTGGGCGCCGACGCGCCCAAGCGGCGCCACCTGATTCTGCTTCTGGATGGCGCCGATCACATCCGCCGGCGTCAGGCCAAGCGCGGTCAGACGATCCGTCTGGAACCAGATCCGCATGGAATAATCGCGCGTGCCGAACATCTGCGCGTCACCCACGCCAGGCACGCGGCGCAAAGCATCCAGCACGTTGATCGTCACGTAATTGCTGATGAACAGCGTATCGAGCGACCCGTCGGTTGAGCGGAATGTGATCACCTGCAGCATGGCCGATGATTTCTTCCGTACGGTCAGGCCAAGGCGCTGCACTTCCTGCGGCAATTGCGCCAGCGCCAATTGCGCGCGGTTATTCACATTGGTGGTGTTCTGGTCGGGGTCCGATCCCACGCGGAAGGAAACATTGAGCGTATAGGAACCATCATTGCCGCTGGTGGATTGCATATAGATCATGCCATCCACGCCATTGATCTGGCTTTCCAAGGGCTGTGCCACGGTTGCTTCCACAACCTCGGCCGAGGCACCCGGGAAATTGGCGGTCACCTGCACCTGCGGCGGCACGATATCAGGGAATTGCGCTACCGGGATGCGCAGTAGCGAAATCAGGCCCGCAATGGTGGTCAGGATCGCGATGACAATCGCGAAGCGCGGGCGGTCAACAAACAGTTTTG
>JADCES010000257.1 GCA_020250005.1 Roseomonas sp. | reverse complement strand
TTGGCAGGTGAAGCCCTATATCGTGTTCTTCCCGGCCATTTTCCTGTCCATCACCGTGCTGGCGGTGAACCTGCTTGGCGATGGTTTGCGTGATGCCCTCGACCCGCGCATGGCGAAAAGGCTCTGACCCATGGCGATTCTCGAAATTGAAAATCTGCAAACCCATTTCCGTACGCCCGATGGCATCAATCGCGCGGTGGATGGTGTTTCCTTCCATGTTGAGGCAGGGGAGACCCTGGCCGTTGTGGGCGAAAGCGGCTGCGGCAAATCCGTCACCGCCATGTCAATCCTGCGCCTGATCCCGGAACCGCCCGGCAAGCTTGCCGGCGCCATCCGCTTCAATGGCAAGAACCTGCTTGATCTTTCGGAAGCCGAAATGCGCGGCATTCGCGGCAATGAGATCAGCATGATCTTCCAGGAACCCATGACCTCGCTGAACCCCGTGCTCACGGTGGGCCGCCAGATCGGGGAAACCCTGCGCCTCCACCAGGGCATGTCGGCGCAGCAGGCGGAAGACCGCGCGGTGGAAATGCTGAAGCTGGTCGGCATTCCGGAAGCCGAACGGCGCGTGAAGGAATATCCGCATCAGCTTTCAGGCGGCATGCGCCAGCGCGTGATGATCGCGATCGCGCTTGCCTGCAACCCGAAGCTGCTGATCGCCGATGAACCGACCACGGCGCTGGACGTGACCATTCAGGCGCAGATCCTCGATCTGATGCGCGACCTCAAGCATCGCGTCGGTGCGGCCATTGTGCTGATCACCCATGATCTTGGCGTGGTCGCGGAAGTGGCCGAACGCGTGGTGGTGATGTATGCCGGGCGTAAGGTGGAAGAAGCCAAGGTCGGGCCCTTGTTCCGCAATCCGCGCCACCCCTATACGCAAGGCCTGCTTGGGTCCGTGCCGAAGCTCGGCTCCTCACTGGATGGGACGGAAACGCGCTTGCAGGAAATCCCTGGCCTGGTGCCGAGCCTCAAGAAGAAGCTTGAAGGCTGCGTTTTCGCCAGCCGCTGCACCTATGCCACCGATCTTTGTCGCAGCGTCGCCCCGGGGCTCGAAGAAAAGGCGCCCGGCCATATCGTCGCCTGTCATTACGCCGTGAAGGAGGCCGCCGCGGCATGAGCACGCCTCTGCTCGAGGTCCATGACCTCAAGAAACACTTCCCCGTCCGCGCCGGCTTCCTGGGCGGCATCACGGGCGATGTCTATGCGGTGGATGGCATTTCCTTTTCCATCGCCAAGGGGGAGACGCTGTCGCTGGTGGGTGAATCCGGCTGCGGCAAATCCACCGTCGGCAAGGCCATTCTGCGCCTGTTCGATATCACCGGCGGGCAGGTCACGCTGGATGGCACGCGGATTGACGATATGCCCGCCAGCACGCTGCGTCCGCTGCGCCGGCGCATGCAGGTGGTGTTTCAGGACCCCTATTCATCGCTCAATCCGCGCATGCGGGTACGCGACATTCTGGCCGAGCCGATCCGCAATTTTGGCTTGGCCAAGGATGCCGCTGATCTGGAAAAGCGGGTTGGCGACCTGATGGACCGCGTACGCCTGCCGCGTGATGCGGTGGGCCGCTGGCCGCATGAATTCTCGGGCGGGCAGCGCCAGCGCATCGGCATTGCCCGCGCGCTGGCAGCCGAACCCGATCTGATCATTTGCGATGAGGCGGTCTCGGCGCTTGACGTGTCCGTGAAGGCGCAGATCGTGAACCTGCTGCAGGATTTGCAAAAGGAACTCGGCCTCGCGCTGCTCTTCATCAGCCATGATTTGGCGATTGTGGAACACATGACGCATCGCGTGGCGGTCATGTACCTTGGCAAGATCGTCGAAGTGGCGCCGAAGCGCGAGTTATTCGCCGCGCCCAAGCACCCCTATACGGAAGCGCTGCTTTCCGCCGTGCCGGTGCCGGAACCGGGGGCGCAGCGCGAACGCATCATCCTGAAGGGCGATGTGCCAAGCCCGATCAACCCGCCCAAGGGCTGCCGCTTCCATACGCGCTGCCCCTATGCCTTTGATCGCTGCCGGCAGGATGAACCGGTACTGCGCCAGACGGAGCCCGGGCACTGGGCCGCCTGCCACTTGCACGACCGTCCGGCGGCCGAAAACCCGCTGGCCGGGGCCAAGGGTGCCGCGCTGATCGCCAAGCACTAAACTGGAAAGCGCCCCCTTGCCGCGGGGCGCTTTCTTCGGGCATGATTTTACTCGGAAAAGCTTGACGAAGCCCCATCGCTTGGGTGAGGCTTTGGGTTGAAACATCCCTGGCCCATGGTCAGGTAGAAACAAAGATTGGGAGACGCGCTATGCCGCAGGTGACACTTACCGTGAATGGTCAAACCCATACGGCCGAGGTTGAAGGCCGTACGCTTCTGGTGGAATTGCTGCGTGAGAAGCTGCGCATGACCGGCACGCATGTCGGCTGCGATACCAGCCAATGCGGCGCCTGCGTGGTGCATATCAATGGCGAAAGCGTGAAATCCTGCACGACTCTCGCCGTGATGTGCAATGGCGCGAATGTCACCACCATTGAAGGCCTGGCCGCCGCCGATGGCACGCTGCATGTGATGCAGGAAGCCTTCCGCGAATACCACGCCCTGCAATGCGGCTTCTGCACACCGGGCATGGTCATGAGCGCGATTGACCTGGTGAATAAGCACCCGAACGGCATCACCGAACAGCAAATCCGCGAAGGGCTGGAAGGCAATCTCTGCCGCTGCACCGGCTATCACAACATTGTGAAGGCCATCGCGGCGGCGGCGGAAGTGATGCAGGGCAGGCGCCGTGAAATGGCGCGCGCTGCCGACTAAAGGGGGCAGGGGCATAACCCTGCCTTTGGGCCAGCAATAAGGCCGCGACACAGCAATCAGCCTGATGGGAGGCAAGACAAATGAACGTGGTGACACCGTTTGAAGGCATCGGCGCCAGCGTCCGCCGCAAGGAAGATTTCCGCTTCATCCAGGGCCGCGGCGCCTATACGGATGATGCGGATAAGCCCGGGCAGTTGCATGCCTGGATCCTGCGCAGCCCGCATGCCCATGCGCGCATCAAATCCATAGACATCTCGGCTGCCGCTTCCATGCCGGGCGTAGTGGAAATCTACACCGGCGCCGATATGGCGAAGGATGGTGTGGGCGGCCTGCCTTGCGGCTGGCAAATCCACAACAAGGATGGTTCGCCCATGGCCGAACCGCCGCACCCGGTTTTGGCACAGGACAAGGTGCGCCATGTGGGTGACCCGGTGGCGGTTGCCATTGCCGCTACGCGCCAACAGGCGCGCGATGCCGCCGAAGCGATCTCCGTTGAGTACGAAGTACTGCCCGCCGCCGCCACCATGGAAGCGGCGCTGAAGCCAGGTGCTGCCGCCATTCATGACGGTGTGGCCGGGAACCTGTGTTATGATTGGCATATCGGCGACAAGGCCGTGGTGGATGCGGCCTTTGCCGGTGCCGCGCATGTCGTGAAATTCGATCTGGTGAATAACCGCCTGATCCCGAATGCCATGGAGCCCCGTTCCGCGGTTGGCGAGTTTGATCGCAGCTCGGGCGATTATACACTCACCACCACCAGCCAGAACCCGCATGTCATTCGCCTGCTCATGGGCGCCCATGTGCTCCATCTGCCGGAATCGAAGCTGCGCGTGATTGCGCCTGATGTGGGCGGCGGCTTTGGCAGCAAGATCTACCACTATGCGGAAGAAGCCATCGTCACCTGGTCCGCCGGCAAGCTTGGCCGCCCGGTACGCTGGACGGCGGATCGTACCGAAAGCTTCATGTCCGATGCCCATGGGCGCGACCATGTGAGCCACGCCGAATTGGCGCTGGATGGCAATGGCAAGATCCTCGGGCTGCGGGTTTCCACCCTTGCGAATATGGGTGCCTATCTTTCCACCTTCGCGCCCTGCGTGCCGACCTATCTTTACGCCACGCTGCTTGCGGGCGTGTACACCACGCCGGTGATCTATTGCGAAGTGAAGGCGGTTTTCACCAATACCGTGCCGGTGGATGCCTATCGCGGCGCCGGCCGGCCGGAAGCGACCTTCCTGCTGGAACGCCTGATGGATGTGGCCGCGAAGCAGACCGGGATTGACCGGGTGGAGCTGCGGCGGCGGAATTTTATTCAGCCCGATCAATTCCCATATCAGACGCCGGTCGCGCTGCAATATGACAGCGGCAATTACCACGCGACTCTGGAACAGGCGCTTGCCTCCGCCGATTGGGCCGGCTTCCCGGCACGGCGGGCGGAAGCGGCCAAGCGCGGCAAGCTGCGCGGCATTGGCTGTTCCACCTATCTGGAAGCCTGCGGCATTGCGCCTTCCGCCGTGGTTGGCAGCCTTGGCGCCCGCGCCGGGCTTTATGAGGTTGGCACCATTCGCGTGCATCCCACCGGCAGCGTCACGGTGCTGACCGGCGCCCATAGCCATGGTCAGGGGCATGAAACAACCTTCGCGCAGTTGGTGGCGGATAAGCTTGGCGTGCCAGTGGCGCAGGTTGATATCGTGCATGGCGATACCGCCAAGGTGCCCTTCGGCATGGGCACCTATGGGTCGCGGAGCCTGGCCGTTGGTGGCAGCGCCATGATGAAGGCGATGGACAAGATCATCGCCAAGGGCAAGCGCATCGCGGCCCATCTGATGGAAGCATCGGTCGACGATATCGAATTCGACCGCGGTACTTTCCGCGTGGCCGGCACGGACAAGACCAAGGCGCTCGTGGATATCAGCGTCGCGGCCTATGTGCCGCACAACTACCCGATTGAGGAATTGGAACCGGGCCTGGAAGAAACCGCCTTCTATGACCCGAAGAACTTCACCTATCCGGGTGGCTGCCACATCGCGGAGGTGGAGATTGATCCCGAAACCGGCCGCACATCCGTGATTAACTTCACCGCCGTGGATGATGTGGGTCGCGTGATCAACCCGATGATCGTGGAGGGCCAGGTGCAGGGCGGTGTCGCGCAGGGGATCGGGCAGGCCTTGCTTGAAACCTGCGTCTATGACGCGGATGGCCAGCTGCTGTCCGGCTCCATGATGGATTACACCATGCCAAGGGCGGATGATCTGCCGCCCGTTTCGGTTGCGACGCATACTACGCTTTGCACTCATAACCCGCTTGGGGTGAAGGGCTGCGGCGAAGTGGGGGCCATTGGCTCACCGCCCGCCGTGATCAATGCGGTGGTGGATGCGCTGTCCGATTATGGCGTGACACATGTCGAAATGCCGGCGACCCCGGCAAAACTCTGGCAGATCATCAATAGCGGCCGCCGCGCGGCGGCAGAATAAGGGACCATAGCCATGTATGATTTCGCCTATCACAAGCCCACCAACCTGGCCGATGCCGCGAAGCTGCTGGCTGATCCGGATGCCAAGGCAGTCTCTGGCGGGCATACGCTGATCCCGGCGCTGAAGCACCGGCTGAACAAGCCATCAGCGTTGGTGGATTTGTCCGGCATTGCGGAGATGAAGGGCATTCGCCGTGAAGGCAATGCGATTATCATCGGCGCGCTGACGCGGCATGTGGAAGTTGCCAATAGCGCGGAAGTGAAGGCCGCCATTCCGGCCTTGGCCTATATGGCCTCGCATATCGGCGATGTGCAGGTGCGCAATCGCGGCACCATTGGTGGTTCGGTTTCCAACAACGACCCGGCGGCGGATTACCCGGCGGCGGTGCTCGGCCTTGGCGCCACCATCCACACCAATAAGCGCAAGATCGCGGCGGATGATTTCTTCCAGGGCATGTTCACCACGGCGCTCGGCGCGGATGAGATTCTGGTGGCGGTGGAATTCCCGATCCCCGAGAAGGCCGGCTACGCCAAGATGAAGAACCCGGCCAGCCGCTATGTCATGGCGGGGGTTTTCATCTCCAAGGGCGCAGGCGGCGTGCGGGTTGCGGTGAATGGCGCCGGGCCTTGCGTGTTCCGTCAGGCGGATATGGAAAAGGTGCTTTCGGGCAATTTCTCGGCCAATGCCATTGCCGGCATCAGCCAATCGGCTGATGGGCTGAACAGCGATATCCATGGCAGCGCCGAATATCGCGCCCATCTTGTCGGCGTGATGGCGAAGCGCGCGATGGCGGCAGCCGGCTGAAGCCCTTTCGCCTTTCGCAACATAAGAAATGGCGGCCTTCGGGTCGCCATTTTCGTTTCCGGCAATCGCCCGCTGGCACCGCGGGCGCTTCTGCGCCATGATCGCAACAGAAGCTGCGGGAGTAGGCGCCATGGAAATCAATAATCCCGACATCATCGCGGAAGTCCGCGCGGTGTTTGACAGGTATGAAGCGGCCATCGCCGCCAATGATGCCGCGGTGCTTGATAGCTCCTTCTGGGATGACCCACGCGTGGTGCGTTATGGCATCACGGAACTTCTCTATGGCATCGAAGCCATTCGCGCCTTTCGCGCCAGCGTGAAATCCTATGCGCCGCGCGCGCAGAAGAAGATCACCATCACGACCTTCGGGCGCGATTTCGCCGCCACCAATCTGGAATTTCAGCGCCTGGATAGCGGGTTGATTGGGCGGGAGACCAAGATCATGGCGCGCATCCCGGGGCAGGGCTGGCGCGTTGTCTCCGCCCATGTCTCACTACTGGCGCAAACCGATCCAGGCCGCGTCGCGAAAGGCTGATGCCATGAGCAAAACCGTCGAATGCTTCTACACGCTCTCCTCCCCCTGGATGTATCTGGGGGGCAAGCAATTATCAGACATCATCAAGCGCCACGGCGCCAATCTGGTGTTGCGCCCTTATGATTTCCGGCTGGTGGTGCCGCATACGGGGGGCATTGCGCTTCGCACCCGCCCGGAACCGCGCCAGGATTACCATGCGCTGGAACTGGACCGCTGGGCGCTGCATCTCGGCATCCCCATCAAGCTGAAGCCCAAACACTACCCGCCATCGGATCAGCGCCAGGCGGGGCAGATGGTCATGGCGGCGGCAGCGCGCGGCATGGATGCCATGCGGCTTTCCCATGCCCTGCTGACCGCGCTTTGGCTGGAAGACCGCGACATTGCCGATCCGCACATTCGCGTCGCCATCGCCGAAGAACAGGGCATGCCAGGCGAAAGCCTGCACCGGGAAGAGGAAAGTGCCAGCATCCAGGCGGAGTTCGACCGCAATAACCGCGACGCCATCGCGCGCGGTGTATTCGGCGCGCCCACCTATGTTTGCGATGAACTATTCCTTTGGGGCCAAGACCGCCTGTTCTTCCTGGACAAGTATTTGGGCGGCCAGCCCGTGCAATCCGGCCCCGTCAAGACCATTGCCAAGACAAGGGCGCGCTAAGCATGGCGCCTCGCCACGTTGTCATTATTGGTGCTGGCGCAGTCGGGGCGGCCTCGGCGCTTGCGGCGCTGAAGGAAGGCTACCGCGTCACCATCCTCGATCCCGGTGAGCCGGGCGGGGAGCAGGCGGCATCCTATGGCAATGGCTGCTGGCTCAGCCCCATGTCGGTGATCCCGCCGGCGGTACCGGGCATTTGGAAGAAGCTGCCGAAATTCCTCTCGGACCCGCTCGGGCCGCTCGCCATCCGCTGGAGCTATTTGCCGAAAGTGGCCCCGTGGCTGATCCGCTATCTGGCGTCCGGCTGGCGGTGGGAGGATGTGGCGAAGACCGCGGGGGCACTCCGCCCGCTGGTGCAGGATGCGCCCCGGCTGCACAAGGCGCTGGCTGACCAGGCCGGCGTTGGGCATCTGATCGAAAGGCGGGGGCTGATGTACATCTACCCCTCCCGCGCGGATTTTG
>JADCES010000256.1 GCA_020250005.1 Roseomonas sp. | reverse complement strand
TGCAGGTGGAAGGGTCCTTTGTCTATGGGCTTTCAGCCGCGCTGCATAGCGAATGCACGGTGAAAAACGGCAGGATCGAACAGGAGAATTTCGATACCTACCAGGTGCTGCGCATGGATGAAATGCCGAAGGTCGAGACCATCATCCTGCAATCGGGTGGCTTCTGGGGCGGGGTTGGGGAGCCCACGATTGCCGTCGCTGCCCCCGCGGTGCTGAACGCGATCTTTGCCGCCACCGGCAAGCGGGTGCGGCATTTGCCACTGAAGCATGCTGACCTCAGGCGGGCGTGAGGGTAGCGCGGTTCCTGGCAGGCCTGCTGCTGGCCATGGCGTTACCAGCCATGGCCAGCGCGCAGGCGCTTCAGGTGACAGGTGATGCGGTGGCGCAATCACTTACGGGTAGCGCTGGCGACCCTGATCGCGGGCGCGCCATCATCATTGATCGGCAAAAGGGTTTGTGCCTGCTGTGCCATAGCGGGCCATTTCCTGAGGAACCCCTGCAAGGCAATCTGGCGCCAAGCCTGGAAGGCGCCGGCAGCCGCTGGACTGAGGGTCAGCTTCGGCTTCGCCTGATGGACAATAAGCGCGTCAATCCGGAGAGCATCATGCCGGCCTATCATCGGATCGAGGGTTTGAATCGCGTGGGTTCCGCGTGGCGTGACCGACCAATCTTGAACGCTGCCGAGATTGAGGATGTACTGGCCTTTCTGATGGGGCTGAAGGCGGAGAAGGCGCCATGAAAATCACGCGGCGCGTTTTGCTGGCGGCACCGGGTGCCTTGCTATTGCCGGCGCCAACGCGCGCGGATCGGCAAAGCCTTGCAGCCGCCTTGCGGGAATTCACCGTTGGTCAGCCAATGCGCGCAGGGCGTGTCAGGTTTGATGTATCGCCGCTTGTCGAAAACGGCAATGCGGTGCCGATTTCGGTTGCGGTGGAAACGCCGATGACGGCGGCGGATCACGTTCGCCGCATTGGTGTATTCAATGAACGCAATCCGCAGCCAAATGTGATTACCGCGCAATTCGGGCCGCGTTCAGGGCGCGCTTATCTGGCGACGCATATTCGCCTTGCGACGTCTCAGGCTTTGGTGGCGGTGGCGGAAATGAGCGATGGCAGTTACTGGTCCCAGCGGGTCGAGGTGGTGGTCACCTTGGCCGCCTGTATTGAGGGTTAGGCCATGGCGCGCGTGCTGCTCAGGGTACCGACATCGGCGGATAAGGGCGCGGTGATTGAAATGCGCGCGCTCATTCAGCATGTGATGGAAACCGGCTATCGCCCGAATGCCGAAGGTGTGGTGCAGCCGCGCGATATCATCTGGAAATTCACCTGCCGCTATGATGGGGAAATTGTTTTCAACGCGACCCTATCGCCGGCCATCGCGGCCAATCCCTTCATCGCCTTTACCACCATCGCGACGCAATCGGGGTTGATCACCTTTACCTGGGAAGGCGATAATGGCTTTGCGCAGACAGAGACGCGCCACATCACCGTGACATGAAGCGCATCCTATTCGCGCTGCTGGCTTGTTGTTCAGTGGCGGGGGCCGAGGAAAGGCGATCTGGCCTTTTGGATATGCGCCCCGAAGCGCAGGCGATGCAGCGTGATGACAGCATGAACCCTGGCATGCTGTGGGTTTTGGACGGGGAGGCGCTGTGGGGCCGCAAGCCCACAACCGCCGGACATTCCTGCGCCGATTGCCATGGCGATGCGCCGGGCAGCATGCGCGGTGTGGCGGCGCGGTATCCCGCTATTGATCAGGCAAGTGGTAGCGCAATTGATCTGGCCGGGCGCATCATCCAATGCCGCGAAACACGCCAGGCCAGCGCGCCCTTGTCGCGGGAAAGTCAGGAGCTGTTGGCGCTGACCAGTTTTGTCGCGCATCAATCGCGCGGCCTGCCGATTGCGCCACCGCATGACGCTGGCATGCGCGCCACGCGTGAAGTTGGGCAGCGCCTTTACATGACGCGCATGGGGCAGATCGATCTTTCCTGCGCGCAATGCCATGATGATCATGCGGGGCGCAGGCTTGCCGGCAGCATTATTCCGCAAGGCCACCCGACGGGGTATCCGATCTATCGGCTGGAATGGCAGGCCATGGGGTCGCTGCAACGGCGGCTGCGCGGTTGCATGAACGGCGTGCGCGCGGAGCCCTTTGCCTATGGGTCGGCGGAATTCATCGCCATTGAAGCCTATTTGATGCAAAGGGCGCGCGGCATGGTGCTGGAAACGCCAGCGATCCGGCCGTAAAACGCTTTTGCGCAGTTGGTCACAGCAGAAATCCGCGCAACAAGCCAAACATCCCCGTGCAGAACAGAATGGTCAAAGCCACCTGCCGGTAAAGCTGTTCATTGCCCAGCCCCTGAAAGGCGCGCCCCCCAACCCAGGCGCCAAGCAGCATCACCGGCAGCAAAATCACTGCGCGGATCAGCGCCGTGACCCCTGCGACACCGGAGGCCATGACAATCGCAATCAGCAGAAATTGCGTCAGGAAATAATAGGTGACGATATTGGCGCGGTTCACCTGCGGCGGATCATTGCCCGAGAGCAGATAAAGCAGCACGGGCGGCCCGCCCACGCTGGTGGTGGCCATCATCGCCCCTGAAACAGCACCAACCAGGATGGTGGCCGGCTTGCTTCTGCGGCCCTTGTAGCGCCAGCCGGTCCACATGATCACGACAAAAACCACGATCACCGCTGAAACCGCCGTGATGATCGCATTCTTGTCAACATTCGCGAGCAGCCAAACGCCCAGCGGCATCGCAGCGCAGGCCGCGATGCTCATTGGCTTCAGCAGCTTCCAATCGGCCTGATGGCGCACCTGGGGAAAAAGCTGGAAGGAGACGATCAATTCAATCGCCACCACCGTCACCACCATATCGGCCGAACCGAACAGCATGGCGAAGATGGGCGCCATCAGCATCGCCGAACCAAAGCCGGCAAAGCCACGCATCAGCCCCGCGACGAAGGTCACGCCAAGCGCCGCCCAGATATTGATGCCATCAAAAATCAGCGCGAGATGCGCGGCGATATCCTGCACAAGACTTGGCTTAGATCATTGCGGTTGGATGCCGATGCGCCTGGCAAGCGCGCCATACATGTCCCTTTCACGGCGGACACGTTCGGCGAAAACACTGCCGCCTTCAAAAGCGGGCACAAGCCCGGCCGGCGCCATGGCATTCGCAACCTCGGGCAGGGCAGTCACTTGGCGCAAGGCTTCCGTCAGCCGCGCCACTGCGGCAGGTGGCATGGCAGCGGGGGCGGCGACGCCATACCAGGGGATCGCCAGCGCGCGTTCCAGCCCAATCTCGCCAAGGGTTGGCACATTGGGCAATGAGGGATTTCTATTCTCGCCAATCGTCGCAATGCCAATCAGCTTGCCGTCATTCACTGCCGGCACCGCGACCGAATCAAACAACAACTGCACGCGCCCCGCCAGCGCATCGGTCAAGGATGGCGCGGAACCGCGATAGGGCACATGTTCCAGCCTGATGCCGGTGACATCGCCGAAAAGCTCCCCCGTCAATTGCGTGATGGTGCCAGGCCCCGCGGAGCCAAAGCGCAATTGCCCTGGATTGGCCTTGCCATAGGCAATCAGCCCGGCCGCATCGCGAAACGGCAAGGATGGATGGGATGCAATGACACTATAGCCAAGCGTGATGCGCGCCACGGGGATGAAGGCGGTCGCGGGATCATAGGGCAATTGTGCCATGACATGCGGGCTGATGGTGAGCACCGCGGTTGGAAAGATCATCACCGTATGGCCATCGCGCGATTGCGCGACCGCTTGTGCGCCAATGCTTCCCCCTGCCCCGGCGCGGTTTTCGATCACCACCGGCTGGCCCAGGATGCGCGAAAGCGGTTCCACCATCGGACGGACCGAAACATCCGAAGGCCCGCCCGGCGGATAGGGCACAAGCAGTGTCACCGTGCGCGTCGGCCATTCCGCTGCGCGTGCGATATGGGGCAGGCTGAGCCCCGTTGCGACCATGGCGCCAAACCCGCGCCGTGAGATGTTTCGCATGTGAATGACGCCCCCTGATGATTTCATTGTTGATGGGTGGAGCTTAACCCAAATAGGCGGAAACCCAAGGGCGGCGGGGGCTGCCGCGAATTTTAGGTGGCGCGCCCTGGTGGAGTAGATAATTCAATTCTTTTCAATGACTTACAAATTACAAACTGAAGGAACGCGCCACCAGACCTCAATACCTTATCCGACCTTCTACAAACTCTAGAACATGTTGCGTTCACACGGGTTCACGCAATACGCTGCACGTCGTTGCTTTTCGAGCATCTTCACCCGTTCAGATGATTCCATCTGAACGCGATCTACTCTAAGATCAGACTATAATCCTGGGCGCAGAAATCACCACTTCGCTGCCGCAGCTTCACCGCCCGGTCTCGCGCGCCAAGGCATCAAGCGCTGCTGAAATCCCGCGCAAAGACATCGGCAGTGTATTCTCCCTCCCCTCGCCTGACACAAACCTGATTTGCGCATTCTCGTTCTGCCGCCGGAATTGCTGCAGCAGCGCTTCAGACGGCGCCAGATCGGCAAGGCACACGGTTGGAAGGCAGCGCCTCCATGCCAAATCCAACACCCCGCGCGCATCGGCGCCCGCCGCAATGGGCACCAGCCGCGGCGGTGTATCAAGCGCCACATTGGGCGGTATCGCCAGCGTCAGCCTGAGTGGCTGGCCCGCCTCCGGCCGCCCCAGCGCAAACTGCGCCACCACCTGCCCCTGCGCATTGAGCGATTGGACAATCTCACAATTCTTGGCGCGGCCTTCTGGATGGGTGCAGCGCAAGATCCAATCGCCGAAGCCGGCCGTGGTGAATTCAGGCCGGGCCGCAGTTGCTGCCGCCGGCGCCTCACGCTGTGCTTGCGCGAAGGCGGATCCCCAAAACAACGGCCCAAGCAATACCGCGAGGCCCGCCCTACGCAAAGCGTTACCCAAATGGCTATTGCGCATTTAGCCCTCCTGAAGACAGCAATTCGGTCATGAAGGCTGTGCCAAAACTCATGTCCGTGCCGGAAAATGGCCGTTGCGTATTGCCACGGCGCATCCAGAACAGCTGGCCATTCTGATCCATCCACGACGCCAGGGTGGACCCAAAGCCGTCGATTGTGGTACGCGCCGATGGTCTTACGGTCAATGTGCCCGGCACAAAGCTCATGGTGTAATTGGCGCTGAGCGACAGGCTGCCCTGCGTGATCGGGTAGCTCCCCGGGCTGCTGAGCCGCTCCGCCGTCGTGACCAGCCCCCCTGTGAAGCCATCGCCATTCACCAGGCTGCCACTGGTGATGCGATAGGTCAGCGCCGGATTGGCTGAGTTGTAATCCCGCGCAAGGTCATCCGCCCGCACCGTGATCTGCCGCGGGTTGATGGTGAGCCTGCCGTTCACGTAGCTGATGGTGTAGTTGTCCAAGCCCGTACCCGTGGCGCCAAAGAGGGCATCGTTATACGTGCCCACATTCGTGCCGCTGGCCCGCCCGCTCACGCCTGTAACACTGTCCGAACCCAGCAGGCCCAAGGTCGTGAAGGCGCTGGTATTGGTCTGGGCGGCGCCGGTATAGGTGCTGGTGGTGGTGCCGCCGGTGATGGTGAGGCTGGCGCGGGTGACCTCCAGCGGCGCTGGCACATAGATCACGCGATAGACGCTGCCAGAGGGCGTCTTCAGGACGGCGCCGCTACCGCTTACCTGATAGATCCCGACATTGGCCATAATCCCCGGCATGCCGGCCACTGAGGGCTGGCTTGCCACGTTATCACCCGCGCGCAGCCCTGCCGTGGTGAAGGAAGCGGTTGGATTGCTGGCGCCATAGACGCGGCTGCTGAAGGAAAGGCTGGTTGTGAACGCCACCGGCAACACCGGACCAACGCCGTAAAGCTGCGGGTAATAGGCGGTGTCCGAGTTGTTGTTCTGCCCCACCTGGTTCGGCGGCGACCAGATATTCGCGAAATCCCAGCCCGCATAGGTGGTGGCGAAGCTGGTAATGTCTTGCATCTGCGCCGTGGTCAGGCCGGTCACGTCAGTTGTGGAGCCGCTTCCAACCCCGAGCAGCGGCCCGTTGGGGTCGGTGTTCCAGTAGGATTGCGTGACGGTGCCGCTGTCGTAGTTTAGCCCCACCAGCCCGCCGACATTAATGCCGTCGCCTGTCACTGCGCCGGTGGCATAGGTTTGCGTGATGCTGCCTCTGTTGAACCCCGCCAGCCCGCCGACATTGTTGCCTGTGGCCGACACCGCGCCGGTGGCATAGGCTTGCGTGATGGTGCTGGAGTTCGCCCCCACCAGCCCGCCGACATAACTGCCGCTGCCCTCCACCTCGCCGGTGGCATAGGCTTTCTCGATGCTGCCTGTGTTGAACCCCACCAGCCCGCCAACAAAGCCTTGGGTGCCCACCACCCTGCCAGTGGCATAGGCTTGCGTGATGGTGCCAGAGTTATCACCCGCCAGCCCGCCGACACGGGCGCCATTCCCCGCCACCTCACCGGTGGCATAGGCTTGCGTGATGGTGCCGCCTTCGTTGGACCCCACCAGCCCGCCGACATAGTCGCCGCTGCCCCCCACACTGCCGGTGGCAAAGGCTTGCGAGATGGTGCTGTTGTTCTTCCCCACCAGCCCGCCGACAAAGGCGTTGCCCGTCACCGGGCCGCTGGCATAGGCTTGCGTGATGCTGCCTCCGTTGACCCCCACCAGCCCACCGACGAAATTGCGACCCTCCACCGAGCCACCGACCAGCCCCAGATTGTTGATGCTGCTGCCGCTGACGGCAACCCCGATCAGCCCGACAAAATCCGCGTCCGGCCGATTGATGGTGAGCCCCGTGATCCGATACCCCGCGCCATCCAGGCTGCCGGTAAAGCGCGCCGCATCCGTCCCCACCGGCACGAAGCCACCGCTGCCCCAGATGCCGGCGGCGTTGCTTCCGCTGCTGGCCGAGGCATCCACATCCCCCGTCAGGCGATAGCTGCCTGCCAGATTGGCCCCCATCAACTGCAATTGATTGAGGTTGCGGATGGTGATCACGCCCCCCACCGGCGTTGCGGCTTCAGACCGCAGGATCGGCCGCATGTCGCCCGCCTGATACCAGACCGTACCAAAATCCCAACCGGTATAGCTGGTTGCGCTGCGCGCCTGCGCCGTATCCAGGCCGGTGGCGCCGGTGCTGTCGCCGAGGCCAACGCCGGCAGTCTGCCCGGTGGTGTCCCTGTCCCAGTAGGATTGCGTGATGCTGCCGCCGGCCTGCCACCCCACCAGCCTGCCGACATTAGTGCTCCCCGACACCGCGCCGCTGGCATAGGCTTGCGTGATGTTGCCGGCCCGGTTCTGTCCCACCAGCCCGCCAACACTAGTCGTCCCCGTCACCGCGCCGGTGGCATAGGCTTGCGTGATGTTGCCGCCATCCTTGTAACCCACCAGACCGCCGACATTAAAGCCAGTGCCCGACACCGCAGACACCGCGCCGGTGGCATAGGATTGCGTGATGTTGCCGCCGGGGTTGAACCCCACCAGCCCGCCGAGATCATCCTGGCCCGTCACCGCGCCGGTGGCATAGGATCGCGTGATGAGGCTATTGACAGGGTTGTACCCCACCAGCCCGCCGACATTATACTCGCCTTCCACTTGGCCGGTGGCGTAGGATTGCGTGATGAGGGAGCCCGAGTCGGTCCGCCCCACCAGCCCGCCGACAGAAAAGCTAATGCCCGTCACCGCGCCAGTGACATAGGCTTGGCGGATGGTGCCGGCGTTCGCCCCCGCCAGCCCGCCGACCCTAGCGCTACCCGTCACCGAACCACCGACCAGCCCCAGATTGCTGATGCTGCTGCCGCTGCCGGCATACCCAATCAGCCCGACAAAATCCGTGGTTGGACGATTGATGATGAGGTTATTGATCACATACCCCGCGCCATCCAGGCTGCCGGTAAAGCGCGCCGCATCCGTCCCCACCGGCACAAAGCCGGCGCCGCCATTCCAGCCGCTGGTGCCGGCAGCGGCGATGTCATTGGCCAGTTGATAGGAACTGGCCAGCAAGGCCGGGGAACTCCCCATGCCCTGCACGCCATAAATATCCGTCAGGCGATAGGGTGTAGCGATGCTGCCATCGCCGCCCGCCGCACGCAGAAAACTCCCGCCCGAGATGCGGAAATCTGTCGCCGCAAAGCTGGGCAGCGTCCCCGTATCCTGCACCCAATTGCCGCTGAGCAGTTCAAACCGCCCCACGGAAATCGCCTGGTTCGCGCTGATGGTGCTGCTGCTGCCCGCTTGCAGCGTGAGCCCGCCCGCCGTCGCCGTCACCGCGCCATTCAGCGCAATCGCGCCCGCCGCTTGCAGCGTCAGATTGCTCGTGCTGGACCAAGTGAGGGGTACCGCCAGCGTGATATTGCCCGCCTGCGTGCCGCCCGTGCCGGTAGATACCACCACATTCGCGCTGCCCAGCGCCGTCACCAGCGTGCCGGCATTGATCACGCTGTCATCCGTGGTCGCGGTAAAGCCTGGGTTTGTCTGCGTGCCGTTCGAAATGGTGATGTTATAGGGGTCCAGCAGCAGCGTGCCCCAGGCGCCCAATGGCGCGCGCAGATCCGCAAAGCCGGTATAGTTCAGCACCCCACGGGAGGAGACCTCAGCCTCTCCCCCACGCCCGCCCTCGGCGCCGCCGCGCGCGCTGATGCTGCCCGCGAAATCCGTGCGGCCCTCGGACCACAGCACAATATCGCCGCCATCGCCGCGCGTGGTCGCATCGGCGCGGATCACGCTGGCATTATCCACACTCACGCGTTGCGCGCGTGGCAGATCGCCCTGGCCAAGCCGGTCACCGCCAATCCGCACCCGCCCGCCGCCGGTGGCGCCGGAGGCATTCACCTCCGCCCCGCGCAGCGCAATATTGGCGCCCGTCATGGTCACATTGCCGCCGCGGCCCGTGGCGCTGCTGGCATCCACGCGGCCGGAGACATTCACTGCCCCGCCCGGACCGCCGGAAAAGGTGATGGAACCGGCCGTGCCAGACACCGTATTGGCTTCGACCACGCCAGACATGTTGATGGCGTGGCGCGCCGCCGCCTGCGCCGTGGCGGCCGCAATTTCCACCCGCCCGCCCGGCGCCGAAAGCCGGCCGCTATTGCTGACAAGGGCCTGATCACCCCCCGCCGCGGTGGGCAGCGCCACTTGCAGGAAGCCATCGCCCGAAAGGTCAAGCGTGACCCTTTCGCCCGAACCAAGCCCAATCCGCCCCATGGGCACGCTGATGGTGCCGCTATTATCCACCGCACCGCCCAGCAGCGCCGCATAACCCCCAGGCCCCGCCTGAATGCGCCCCGCATTGCTGACCGCGGCTGAGGCGCCATTGCCCTGAAAGCGCAGCCGGCCCGAAAGGAAATCACTATCCGAAATGCCAAGCGTGGAGGCGACAAAGGACCCCGTATTCACAACGCCGCTTTGCGTAATGGCGATGCCATTCGGATTGACCAGAAACACTTGGCCATTCGCATTCAATTGCCCCGCAATGGTGGAGGGTGCCTGCCCCGTCACGCGGTTGAGCATGGCGGCGCTGGAATTGGGCTGCATGATGTCCACGCGCCCGCCCTGGCCAATTGAAAAACCTTGCCAATTCACAATGGCATTCTGGCTGCCCTGCGTGATCGTCATCCGCCCGCCAGAGGGCGCGCCAATGGTCACCGAACCAGAGGCGACGCTGCCGCCAGTCGGCAGGGTTTGCGCTTGCGCGCGGAGTGCCAGGCTGCCCACCGCCACCAAGGCTGTCGTGGCCAGCAGGATTTTTGAAAAGCGCATCATGTTACGCATTGGAAATCTCCCCGCCCCCGTCAAAACCGCAATTGCAAGCTGAAAATGAAACTGTCTTCGGTGCGCTGCGTGTCGCTGCGTTCCTGCCGGCCAGCTTCAAAGCTGGCGCCGAAGCTGGTGCGCCCGGCGCGCGGGGCGACACCCCAGCGCAGGCCAACGCCATAGGAACCGGCGCGCAGGCTGGCGCTTTCCACCGCGGTTGGCTCAGCCAAATCCACTTGGCCATAGGCACCAAACAGATAGGGCGTCAGGCCCATATTCAGCCGGCCTTCCTGCTGGCCCAGCAGATGCTGCAATTGCAATTCGCCGCGCACCACATAGCCGGAATCACCCTGGATCTGGCCGCTATAAAAGCTCGACAAGCCATTGCTGCTCGCAAGGCCAATCTGTTCGGAAAGCGGCAGCGCCTGGCCGAAGGAAGTCTGCGCGCGACCTTCAAGCTGCACGGCAAAAATCTGCCCAAAGGGCTGCTGGTAGCGCAGCAGACCATCCAGCTTCTGGAAATCCGGCGTCACCCCCTGGCGTGAGAGCGGTACCTGGCCCGGCGGCGGCACTTCTCGCGCGCCGAAGGCATCCAACCCGAAGGAGGTGGTGGCCCGGCCAGTCAAAAGGCCGCCAATCGCCGTCAGCAGAAAACCATCGCCCGAAAGGCGCGCAATGCGAAGTTCATCCTGTGACAGGCCGGCATTCAGTGGCGCGATCACATCCACCTGTTCTTCCTGAACATCAAAGGCAGCCTCAAGAAAGGCCGAGGCCGTGCGCCCGCGCAGCACGGGGTAGCGCAGCCGTGTGGAGAAACGCGAAAAGGTCGAGCTTGTCTGCGGCGCGCCGGCACGTGGCCGCGGCGTGGTGCGCGATTGCGTCGCTTCAAGATTGAGGGTCCAGCCATCAAGACCAAGCGGGATCACCGTGCCCAGTGCAAATAGCCGATTGCGCGCATATTCCTGGAAGAAATTGTCAGACCCATCGCCAGGCCAGCCGCTCAGGCGGAAATAGACCTGTTCGCCATTGCCGGTCGGCGTATTGAGGTCAAAGCCAAGCCCAAGCGAGACACGCCCAAGCGAGGGCGAGAGGTTATTGTCGAGCGTCGCAACACCGGTGATCAGGTCATGATCGGCTTCAAGCACCAGAATGGTGCCGCCAGGGTTCTCGCCTGCCGTGAGGGTGGAGCGCAGCCGCGTACCGGGCAGATCGCCCGCCAGCAGCAACGGGCGTTCGATGCGCGCGAGCGTCAGACCAGGCTGCCCGACCAGTGGGGCCAAAATGGCCGCAACCCGGTCCCTGATGCGGGGAGGCAGGCGGCTGGTGTCCACCTTTTCGATCACGCCATCAATGACCAGCAGCCGGAGCGTGCCGCCATCGCGCAGATTCTGCGCCGGCAGCACCACGCGTGCCAGAACATGGCCGGCGCGGGCATAGGCTTGGCCAATGGCTCGGGCGGCGGCGAAAAGCTCGGCCGCCGTGACCACGCGACCAATCAAGGGTGCGGTGATGCGCGCGGTTTCCGCTTCAAGCTGCGCAAGGCCGCCTTCAACCTTGATGTCGGCCAGGCGCACCGTGAGGTTTTCTGACCCTGGCGGGGCTTCAAGCTGCGGGATGGAGGGGATGGCCAAGCCGCCCGGGACCGGCGTTACCGAGGGGCGGAAGGTTTCGGGGACAATCTGACCAGCCGTTTGCGCCCGGGCTTCGGGCAGCGCCAGGGCGCCGAGCATAAGCGTGGCGGCGAAAAGCGCCACAGCGCCCTGACGGCCTGATTGGCTGGGGGGAGTCGCAAGAGAAAGTCTCATTTTTGAGGCACCGCCATTGCGAGGATGGATTAAAGTTGACCAACCATTCATTGATAAGTTACCCCGGTGCAAGGAAAAAACGTGTCCAGCGTCCATTTTTGTGCCTTCTCACCAGAGATTCGAGGTTTCACCGTTAAATCTAGGCGATCAAGCGGGGGGCTTCTGTGACTTTTGTTACACAAGAAGCGCGTTTTCGGGGCGCGGGCTGGACAGGCGCGGCCCGACAATGCCGCACGGGACTTCGATGAGACGTGGCGGCATTCCCAGCGGGCTGGAACCACGTGAGCCCCGAGGGAGAGACACGGCGCCTTGGCGGGTGAGCCAATGCTGGGTTTGCTTATCTGGCGGGGAAGCTTTTGCGGCGTGGCCGCGACGCAAGGTATGAATATGGGGGGAAGGTGGCTATCGAAATTTTCTTGAATTTTCAGTTATTTGGTCCGGATTTAGAACGCGCCCTGGTGGATTCGAACCACCGACCCACAGCTTAGAAGGCTGTTGCTCTATCCAACTGAGCTAAGGGCGCCCCAATAATCCAACTTCAATGCGAC
>JADCES010000255.1 GCA_020250005.1 Roseomonas sp. | reverse complement strand
TCGCATCCAATTCCTCGGGCTTGCTATCCACCTGCATGCGCAGCCGCGATGCCGCCTCATCCACCAAATCAATCGCCTTATCGGGCAGGAAGCGATCCGTGATGTAGCGGTTGGAAAGTGTGGCGGCGGCCACCAACGCGCCATCCGCAATACGCACACCGTGATGGAGTTCGTATTTTTCCTTGATGCCGCGGAGGATGGAAATCGTGTCCTCCACACTCGGCTCACCCACAAATACGGGTTGGAAGCGCCGCGCCAGCGCCGCATCTTTTTCCACATGCTTGCGATATTCATCAAGCGTGGTGGCGCCGATGCAATGCAATTCACCGCGCGCCAAGGCAGGCTTCAGCAGGTTCGATGCATCCATCGCCCCATCCGCCTTGCCCGCACCGACCAGCGTGTGCATTTCATCAATGAACAGGATAATCTCGCCTTCCGCCTGCGTGGTTTCCGCCAGCACGGCCTTCAGGCGTTCCTCAAACTCACCGCGATATTTGGCACCGGCCACCATCGCACCCAGGTCAAGCGCCATGACGCGCTTGGTCTTAAGCGCTTCCGGCACGTCGCCATTGACGATGCGCAGCGCCAGCCCTTCCACAATCGCGGTCTTGCCGACACCAGGTTCGCCGATCAGCACCGGGTTGTTCTTGGTGCGGCGCGCCAGCACCTGAATGGCGCGGCGGATTTCCTCATCGCGGCCAATCACCGGGTCAAGCTTGCCCTGGCGGGCGACTTCCGTGATGTCGCGCGCGTATTTCTTCAGCGCATCGAAGCTGTCTTCGGCGTTTTGGCTATTCACCGTGCGGCCCTTGCGGAGTTGCGCAATAGCCTTTTCCAGCTTGTCGGGCTCTGCCCCCGCCACACGCAGCGCGCGCCCGGCATCGCCTTCACTGCCGGCGAGTGCCACCAGCACGCGGTCCTGCGCCACAAAGGCATCGCCGGCGCGGTTCGCCTGTTCCTGGGCATTGCCCAGGATGCGCACGATATCGGCGGTGAAACTTGGTTGTGCGGAAGCGCCGCCACCGGTCACTTTCGGCAGGCGTGAGATATAGGATTCAACCGCATTCTTGGCGCGAATCGGGTCACCGCCGGCAGCACGGATCAGGCCGCTGGCTGCCCCTTCCGGGTCATCCAGCAGCGCCTTCAGCAAATGCGTCGGCGTCACCTGCTGGTGGAATTCGCGGATGGCAATGGTTTGCGCCGCTTGCAGAAAACCGCGGGCGCGGTCGGTAAACTTTTCGATATCCATGTGGTCCCTCTCCTGAGCGGACGATGCCCCTCGCCCCCGAATGGGCAACGAATGACACCAGAATGCTTGTTATGTGGTATCTGTCCTTGATCTGCTTCAAGGGGGTGCCCGATGCGTATCGAAAAGATCTACCGCTACCCGGTAAAGGGGCTGTCCGCCGAGGCTTTGGAAGCCGTGGCGCTGACCCCCGGTGAGATGCTGGCGCATGACAGGCGCTTCGCGCTCGCCCAGGGGGATGCGCCTTTTGATGTGGCGGCCCCGCGCTGGCTTTCCAAACGCAATTTCGGCTGCCTGATGGCCAATGAACGCTTGGCCCTGCTCCATACGGCCTTTGACCCGCATGACGGGAGCCTCGCCATCCGCGCCCCTGGCGCCGCGCCCTTTCTGGGCGATACGCGGACCGAAGAAGGCAAGGCCGCCATTGCGCGCTACCTGACGGATTTTCTGGGCCCGGAAGCGCGCGGCGAACCCCGCTTCATCGAAGCCCCAGGCCATCGCTTTTCTGATGTGGCGATGAAGGTGGTTTCCATCATTGGCCTTGGCAGCCTGCATGCGCTGGAAGCCGAGGCCGGGATGGTGCTGGACCCGCTCCGCTTTCGTGCGAATTTCTATTTCTCCGGCGGCCGGCCCTGGGCGGAGTTCGATTGGATCGGCAAGGAAATCCAGATCGGTCAGGTGCGGCTGAAGGTGGTGAAGCGCATCGTGCGCTGTGCCGCGACCGAGGTGAACCCGGAAACCGCCGCGCGTGATGCCGACCCGCCGCGCGATCTCCGCCGGCATTTCGGCCATGCGGATTTGGGCGTTTATGCCGAGGTTTTGGACGGCGGGAAGATAGCGCTCGGCGATGCGCTGGAGCCGATGATGCTGGACCTGTGAGGATGCCTTTTTTCAACCGTGTGACGGGTCAAGTTCTGGGGATGGCCGCCCCTATTCCGCAACCTGCGCGGCTAGGTGCAGCGGGCAAGCCCAGATAAAGGAAGGATACCATGCGCTACCTCCCAATCATTTCACTCGCGGTTGCAGCCATTGGCACCGCCGCGCCGCAAGCGCTGCCCTACAATATCCCCGGTACCGGGCAGGATCGGTGCTTCGGCGCAGCCGGGCAGATCGCCTGCCCTGAGCCAGGCGCGCCCTTTGCCGGCGCGGATGGCACTGCGCCGCGCCGGGCATTGGCGTATCGTGCGCATGGTGATGGCACCGTTACCGACCTCGTCACGGGCCTGACCTGGGCAGAAGCACCAAGCGCGCCTGTCACCTTTGAGGAGGCAGCGCGGCTTGCTGCCGAAAGCCGTCTGGGCGGCCATGGCGATTGGCGCGTGCCATCCATCCGAGAGCTCTATTCGCTGATCGATTTCCGTGGCGGCTTTACGGGGGACCCGGCGACCTCTCGCCCCTATATCGACACATCGGTATTCCGCTTCGCTTATGGCGGCGGGACAGGGCTGGGAGACGCATCAGCGGGGCGCCGACCCATTGATGTGCAGGAATGGACGGCGACGCGCTACCTGGGTCGCACTGTCGGCGGGTCCGAGACCGTTTTCGGCGTGAATTTCGCGGATGGCCGCATCAAGGGCTATCCGCTGATGGACCCGGCCAACCGGATGCGCACGCCGAACCGGCTGGCGGTGCGCTTGGTACGTGGGCCGGCCTATGGCGCGAATGATTTCCGTGCAACGGCGGAAACGGTGCTGGACGCTGCCACGGGTCTTGAATGGCAGCGCGCTGATGATGGCATCGCCCGATCTTGGGAGGCTGCGCTGGCGCATTGCGCGGCACTTCGGCTCGCCGGTCATGCCGATTGGCGGCTGCCGGATGCGAAGGAGCTTC
>JADCES010000254.1 GCA_020250005.1 Roseomonas sp. | reverse complement strand
TGATCGCCGCGCTGAAGGCTGATCTTGGCTGAGGCCGCGCATAACATCGTAACGGCGCGGGCCGAGGCTCTCGGCGCCCGCTTGCCGCCTTTGGTGGTGAAGGCCGAACGCATTGCGGCCACCGTGATGCAAGGGGTGCATGGCAGGCGCCGGTCCGGCCAGGGTGACGCGTTTTGGCAATTCCGACCCTATCTGCCGGGCGATGCGGCAGCGCGGGTGGATTGGCGGCAATCCGCGCGGTCTGATCGCGTATTCATCCGTGAAACCGAATGGGAAGCGGCGCAAACAGTCGCCTTATGGTCCGCCCGCGGCCCCGGCATGGCCTGGCGCAGCCGCGATACGCTGCCGCTCAAGCAGGAACGCGCCGAGATGCTTTTCCTTGCACTGGCAGCGCTACTGCTGCGTGGCGGCGAAAGGGTGCGCGGCTTCGTCGCCCCGCGCGCCTTTATAGGCCGTGCCGCGCTGGCGCCCTTGGCCGGTTTCCTGCCGGAACAGCCGCCAATTCCCGCCGATCCCCGCCTGCCGCGCCATGCGCGCGTGGTGTTGTTCAGCGATTTCCTGGCGCCGCTTGAAGAAACCCGCGCCGCTTTGGCGGGTTTGGCGGCGCAGGGCCTGCGCGGGCATCTGCTGCAAATCCTCGACCCAGCTGAGGAAACCCTGCCCTTCGCCGGGCATATCCGCTTTGAGGATCCCTCGGGCGGCGCCCCCGCCCCGATACCCCGGACCGAGGCTTTGCGCGGCGCCTATCAGGCGGCGCTTGCGCGGCATCGGGAAGGGCTCGCGGCCATGGCGCTTTCGCTTGGCTTCAGCTTTGCCACCCATCGCACGGATCAGCCGCCGGAGCTTGCCTTGCTCGCGCTATTTCAGCGGCTGGAGGCAGGGTGATGCTGACCCTTGGGCCCATCGGCTTCGCCGCCCCTTGGCTGTTGCTGGCATTGCCGGCGCTGCCGGTGCTGTGGTGGCTGCTCAGGGTCACGCCGCCCGCGCCCAAGCGCCAAATCTTCCCGCCCACGCGCATTTTGCGTGAATTGCAGCCCGCCGAGGCCACGCCAGCGCGCACGCCCTGGTGGCTGCTATTGCTGCGCCTGATCGTGGCGGGGCTGATCATTCTGGGCCTGGCGCGGCCCATCTGGCAGCCCATGGCCGGCACCGGCCAATCCGGCCCGCTGCTGCTGGTGCTGGATGATGGCTGGGCCGCCGCGCCGGATTGGGCGCGACGCATGACGCATGCCCAGCGCATCCTGGAGGCTGCCATGCGCGAAGCCCGCCCTGTCGCACTGCTGACCACGGCGCCGCAGCAGAATGAGGCTGATCCGCTCAGCTTTCTGCCCGCCGAAGAAGCCGCCGCGCGCCTGGCTGTGGTGCGCCCCAAGCCGTGGGCACCGGATCGCGCCGCCGCGCTTGCCGCGATGAATACGCTGCGCACCGCCAATCCCGCAGGGTTTGAAAGCATCTTCCTGACCGATGGGTTGGATCATGGCTCGGGCCAGGATGCACAGGCTTTTCTGACAGTGCTGGCTGCCGCCGGGCCGTTGACCCTGATGCAGGCACCAGCCGAGCCAAGGCGCGTGCTGGCGCCGCCAGTTTTGGAAGGTGATCGGCTGCGGATCAAGCTATTGCAGGCGCCGGTGGCGCTCCCCGGGCAGGTCGCGATTCTGGCGCGCGGCGGGGATGGCGCCAGCCTTGCGCGGGTGGAACTTGCCCTGCCGGCGGGCGCCGGTAGCGCAGAAGCAGCGCTGCAATTGCCAAGCGAAATCCGCAACCAGGTGGTGCGGCTGGAATTGGAACCGGAAGCCGGCGCGGCGGGGGTTTTCCTGCTGGATGAAAGCTTCCGCCGCCGCCCGGTCGGCCTCGCCGCCGCCGAGGATACCGGGGCGGATGCCCCCTTGATCGGCCCGTTATTCTATTTGCTACGCGCGCTTGATCCCTTTGCGGAACTCAGGCGCGGCACGCCGGAAGCGCTGCTCGCGCGCAGGCTTTCTGTGCTGATCCTGGCGGACCGCGAATTGGCGGACCCGAAGGAACGCGAAGCACTCGATGCCTGGGTGCGCCAGGGCGGCACGCTGATCCGCTTCGCCGGGCCGCGCTTGGCTGCAAAACAGGATTCGCTGCTGCCCGTGCCCTTGCGCGCCGGAGAGCGCCAATTGGGCGGCATGCTGACCTGGGAAAAGCCGCAAACCTTGGCGCCCTTCCCGGATCATTCGCCCTTTGCTGGGCTGACCCCGCCCGCTGAGGTCACGGTGGAACGGCAGGTCCTGGCCGAGCCTTCGTCGCGCTTGGCGGAACGTAGCTGGGCAAGGCTTGCGGATGGCACCCCCTTGGTCACGGCGGAGGCCCGCGGCGCCGGGCGGATTGTGCTGTTTCATGTGACGGCGCAGGCGGAATGGTCGAACCTGCCGCTATCTGGGCTTTTCGTGGATATGCTGCGCCGCTTGGTATCCCTTTCCGAGGGCGTTGCGGCGGGGGAGGCTGATCAGCCGCTAGCGCCACTTGAAACACTGGATGGTTTCGGCCGGCTTGGCGCGCCGCCTGCGGGCGCCTCACCCATCGCCGCCCGCGCCTTGGATGAAACCCGCGCATCGCCGCGCCACCCGCCCGGCTGGTATGGCCCTGCCGGTGCAGCTGGGGAGGCCGCCTATCGCCGCGCCTTGAACCTTTCATCCCATCTGCCGGCACCGCAATTGATGGGTGCGCCGCCGGCCTCGGCCCGCGTGGAAACGCTGGGTGGGGAGGCGGCAGAACGCGATTTGGGGCCATGGCTTTTGGCCGCTGCCTTTGCGCTGTTTTTGGTGGAGCTGATCGCCGCCCTTGGCCTGCGTGGGCTTTGGCGCCCACGGCGTTTTGCGCTGCCCGCACTTTTGCTGCTGGCGCTGGTGCCTTGGCAGGCCAGCGCGCAAGGTGCTGATGGCAGCGCCGCACTCGCCACCCGCTTGGCTTATATCCAAACCGGCGATGCGGCGGTGGATGAAACCTCTCGCAGCGGGCTTGCGGGGCTTTCTGATTTCGTCAATCGGCGCACCGCGGCGGCGCTGGCCGAACCCCATGGCGTGACGCCGGGGCAGGATGATCTTTCCTTCTACCCGCTGCTTTATTGGCCAATCCTGCCCGATGCGCCTGCACCCAATGCAACAGCGGTGGCAGCGCTGAATGATTTCATGCGCCAGGGCGGCATTATCCTGATGGATACGCGCGACCAGGGCTCGGGCGAGGGCATGGCGCAAAGCGCGCGCGCCGCACTTCGGCGCGTGACGCGGGATTTGGCAATACCGCCGCTGATCCCGGTGCCGGAAGACCATGTGGTGAACCGCGCCTTTTACTTGCTGAATGAATTGCCGGGGCGTTTTGCCGGCGGCCAGGTGTGGGTGGCACGCGATCAGGACCGCGCCAATGACAGCGTGAGCCCGGTGATCCTAGGCGGGCATGATTGGGCGGCGGCCTGGGCAATGGACCGCAATGGCCAGCACCCGCATGCAACTATCCCCGGCGGGGCGCGGCAGCGCGTGCTGGCCTATCGTTTCGGGACCAATCTGGTGATGTATGCGCTGACGGGGAACTATAAGGGCGATCAGGTGCATGTGCCCGCGATATTGGAGCGGTTGGGGAATTAGGGGGGCACGCGTTTCAGCGCGCCCCGCCATCAGCGTTAGTCTCTGCTATTTCGTGATGCTTACGACCGCCCAGGGCGGATCGGTCACGATCCGCACAATGGTCAACGAATAGGCGGCGCGTACATCAAGCCGCCACGCGTCCACAAATCATTCAAGCCGCGCGGCAGGCCAATCGGGGAGCCCTTGCCAAGGTTGCGCTCAAAAATCTCGCCATAATTCCCAACCGCCTTGATGGCGTTATACGCCCAGCGCCGATCAATTCCCATCAGCGGCCCGTGATCACCCGAAACGCCAAGCAAGCGGCGGATGGAAGGGTTGGGGCTATTCAGCATCTGATCCACATTGGCTTGCGTGACGCCAAGCTCCTCAGCCTCGATCAGCGCAAAGACCGTCCAGCGCACAATATCGAAGAACTGGTCATCACCATGGCGCACCGCCGGCGCCAAGGGTTCCTTTGAGATGATATCGGGCAGCACCACATGTTCGGCCGGGTTACGCAGCGCGCTACGGATACCGGCAAGCTGCGACGCATCGGTGGAATAGGCATCGCAGCGCCCGTTATTATAGGCGGTGCGCGTTTCCTCATTCTGTTCGAACACCAGGGGCTGGATGCGCGTATTCGTGGTGCGCGCCCAATCGGCAAGGTTCAATTCATTGGTGGTACCGGCAGTGACGCAAATCGTCGCCCCCGCCAAATCGGTCGCGCGCTTGGCGCCGGTGGCGACCCGTACCATGAAGCCCTGGCCATCATAGAAATTGACGGCGGTGAAATTCAGACCATTCGCGGTATCGCGCGTGTGCGACCAGGTGGTGGTGCGGGACAGCATATCCACCTGCCCCGATTGCAAGGCGGGCAGGCGCGCCTGGGAAGACAGCACCACCCAGCGCACCTTATTGGCATCACCCAGAATGGCGGCGGCGACCGCGCGGCAGGTATCGGCATCAAGCCCGCGATTGACTCCTTGGCTATCAATCACGCCAAAGCCAGGCGCGCCCGGATGCGCGCCGCAAATCAGCGCATCGCGCGCGCGAATGGCGGCAACGGTCGGGCCTTGTTGCACCGGCTGCGCGAAGGCCGGAAGCGCGGCAATCAGGCCGACGGCAAGCAGGAATTTGGCTTTCATAATGATCCTCCCGGAATGATGAATTTCATACAGGCACAGGCTTGCTGAGGCGCTGCCACAGGGCAACACCACAAAGCACGCCAAGCGCCAGCAATAGGCGCTGCGTATCGGGCAGCAGATGCAAAAAGGCCGCCGCGAGGCCGACAAGACCCATGGCCCAGCGCAAGACCCAGCCCATGGGGCGCAACAAATACCCCGCATAGGATGCCGTGATCAGCGTCAATGCCGAAAGCTGAATCAGTGTCGCGGTCGCGATATCAAAAAAACTGCCGCGCAACATGATCCCCGGATCATAGATAAAGGCAAAGCCCACGGTGAAACCGGCAATCCCGAAACGGGAGGCATGGACACTCGCGATTGTTGGGCTTGCCTTGGCGATGGCAGCCGCGGCGAAGGCAGCGGCAGCAACAGGCGGTGTCGCATCCGCAATCACCGCGAAATAGAACACAAACAGATGCGCTTGCAGCACATCAATGCCAAGCGGTCGGCCCAATTCCAAAACCTGCGGCACACCAATCGCCGCCGCGATGATATAGGAAGGCGTGGTCGGGATGCCGAGGCCAAGCACCAGCACCGTCACGCACAGCAGCACCAACAACAGCGCCAGATTGCCCGCCGACAAATCCTTGATAATACCGCCAAAGGCCACGACCATACCGGTTGCCGTAAGTGCCGAGACCACCACGCCGGCGCCCGCGATGGACACCGCGAGCGGTGCCATGGTGAAGCCCGCATCGGCGAAACTAGCCAGAATGCGCCGCCAGCCCATACGCGTGCGTGCGCGCAGCAACGAAACACCAATCATCGCCAAGGTGGAACAGAAAGCGGCGTAATTGCCGCTCCAGCGTTCTGTCATCAGATAAACCAGCAAGCCAATCGGCAGCACGAGATGCACATCCTGCAGCACCTCACGCCAGGCGGGAATATCCTTGAGCGCCATGGGTTCGATGCCGAGCTTCTTCGCCTCAAAATGCACTGCCGCCAGGATCGCGAAGTAATACATCACTGCGCCAATCGCGGCCGCGATGATGATATCGCCATAGGGGATATTGGTGATTTCGGCCATGACAAAGGCGGCTGCACCCATCACCGGCGGCATCAGCGCACCACCCACAGAAGCGGCACTTTCAATGCCGGCCGCAACGGCGGGGCGGTAACCCACGCGCATCATCAGCGGAATGGTCATAGCCCCGGTGGTGATCACATTGGACACCGAAGACCCGCTCATGGTGCCGAAAAGTCCTGAGGTCACAACAGCAACCTTGGCCGGCCCGCCGCTATAGCGCCCAGCGACGGCAGCGCCGAGGTTGGAAAACAACCGCCCCGTGCCGCTGCCCTGCATGAAGGAACCAAACAGGATAAAGACCGCAATGGTGGTCGCGACAATCCCCGTGAGTGGCCCATAAACGCCGCCCGCCGTCGGCACCAGCCAGGCGGCTTCAATGATCTCGTTCAACTTGAAATTGCGCGTGTTCAAAACGCCCGGCAGATGATGGCCGATGAACATATAAAGCAGGCAGCCCGCCACCATCCAGGCCAGCCCCGGTTCCACGGCGCGGCGGATGGCTTCCAGCATCGTCACCAGACACACAATGCCAAGTGTGAGCATCAGCGGCGTGAAGGGATCCACATATTCCATGCGGTCATTCACCGCCCCCGCATGCACGAAAACCCATAAATGCGGCGCGGCAGCGGCCAATGCCCAAAGCCAATCGAACAGGCTTGGCCGGTGCTTGGGTGAGTGCTTCTGAAACGCGGGGTAAAGCAGGAAAAGCGGCGGCGTGAAGACCAGCAGATGGAGGCTCCGCATTTCGATCGGCTCCGGGAATCCGAAGCCGCCGAAATAAAGATGCAGGGCCGCCCATCCCGCCATCCAAAGCGTGATGGCGCTTTTCAACCACCCATCAAGCGCGCGCATGGCGTGCCTACCTTATAGCCAGCGCGGTAGCTTCATCATGCAGGCGGATTGACGCCGGCTTCGCGGAAGGCGCGTACCGCAC
The DNA here is from genome assembly GCA_020250005.1 of Roseomonas sp. GTDB lineage: Bacteria > Pseudomonadota > Alphaproteobacteria > Acetobacterales > Acetobacteraceae > Neoroseomonas. The sequence continues at coordinate 8,598 of JADCES010000254.1, read as the reverse complement.
CACCCGCCAGGGGCACGCCACGATATTGCACGGATTTCGCCGGGTCCCAGGCACCCATGCTGGCATGAATGGCAATCAGCCTCTGCCCTCGATTGCGGATCAGCGTGCGGGTGATCTTATACGTCACATCATCCGGCACGCTTTCATGCACCAGGATCACGCTATCCATCATGGTTACCGGCACATCACCGGTCATGAGCGCGGGATAGGTCGCCCCCGGCAGGATACCCTGCGCATAGGCATATTGGCTTTGCAGATGGTCGCGCACATCCTGCGGGAAGGCGACCATATGCCCACCGCGGCGGCCTTGCGCGATTTCGGTGAAAATCGCCGCCGGGCGCGCGAGTGCGGCATAAAGGTAATCCACCTGCCCATCATTATAGGCCGCCGCGATATCGGCGTAGGACCCGTTCAAATAGCGCCCGCCTTCCGCCCTGATCTTGTCCGGACTGGTACCAAGGAAGCGCAGAATGCGTTGCAGCGTCATTTCATCCGTGCTGCTGCGCTGGGGTGCTGCGATCTTAAGCCCGCGCTGCGTCAGGATGGCGCGCATATCCTCAGGCCCCGCGCCGCGATGGCGGAGGAAGTGATGTTCGGTCGGCGAATAGCCGGTGCCTAGGCAGCGCAGCCTTTCATGCTTGGCGTTATAGGGCTCGATCCCCTGCACGGCGGAGGCCGAGAAGGCATCAATCCCCCAACCGATCTGAGATTGGCCGTTATTGATGCGCGTGGAATTGGCGAGGCCCCCGCCAGGCACGACGCGGATTTGCAGATCAGGATTTTCCTCCCGGATCAGGGAAGAAAGCCCCGCCGCCATGGTGTACCAGCCACCGCCGACTGATCCTGCCACCCATTCCAGCGTGGTCTGCGCGGACGCGGTGCGGATGAAGGGGGCGGCAAGCACAGTGCCGAGCAGCAGGCGGCGTGAGGTTTGAAGGGTCATGATGATCTCTCCCTGGTTCCATGAAGGAAACGGGCCGTTTTCCGGCGTCCGGAGGGAGGCTGGCATGCGGGCGTGGGGCAAGGCAAGCGCCGATTGCCGCCCGAAAGGGCTTATGCGGTGCGGCATACCTCATCTTCCGGCGATTCAATGCTTGCGATTCCGGCACAAAGCGCTCAAAAGGCGCAAGAAGGATGAGGTGGGCTGGCAGAGTCTCGAAACAGGAGGCCTCCGGCCATGACAATAGCAGCAGTTCTGCGGCAGAAAGGTAATGCCGCCATCTCCGTCACCCCCGAAACGCCGGTCGTGGAAATCGCCCGCATTATGGCGGCGCGTCGCATCGGGGCCGTGCTGATCGTGACCGCGTCAGGTCAGGTCGCCGGCATCTTGAGTGAGCGTGATATCGTGAAAGCCGTCGCGGATCGGCGTAACGGCGTCCGGTGCCTGGCCGCTGAGGAAATCATGACGCGCGAAGTCATCATGGTTGGGGCCGATACGCCGGTGGAAGCGGCGCTGGAGATCATGGATCAGGGCTATTTCCGGCATTTGCCGGTATGCGATTCCGATGGGTCCCTGCTTGGCATTGTCAGCATTCGCGATTTGGTGAAGTTCCGCTTTGCCAAGCAGGAACATGATGTTGAAGCGCTTAAGGCCTATGTGACGCGGAGTTTTATGCACTGAATCGCAGCGGCGCTTCAGCACGCCTCCGCCCTGAAGCGCCGTGTCGGCGCGGTGATTTCCGCCTGCGCCGACACCACCTGCAATTCACGCGCACCCGCCGCAAGCGTTTGGCTCAGCAGGCCGAAAATGCTGGAAGCGGCCGCTTCCAGCGCTGGCGCCACAGCGCCGCTTTGCAAGCGATGAAACAGGAATAGCGCGGCAATCGCATCGCCGGCGCCATTCACCGATAGCGGCAGCATGGGCGTGCGTAGCCGCCAAAACCCGCCGCCCTCAGCCGCAAGCAATTCAATCTCATCCTCCCCAGTCGCTTCAGTGCGGAGCGAGGTCAGCAGCACAATGCGCGGCCCCTTGGCTTGCAGCGCGGTAATGGCGGCCTTGGCAGTATCCAGGCTGGTGATCGCCTGCCCGGTCAGCCATTCCAATTCGAATTGATTGGGGGTCGCGATATCAGCTGCCGGCAGCGCCTGATCGCGCAGAAACTCCGGAATGCCGGGGCGGACAAAAACGCCGGGCACAGTATCGCCAATCACCGGATCACAGCACCAAAGCGCCCTGGGATTGGCCGCCTTGACCTTGAGCACCGCATCCCGCACCGCCGCACCGATCTCGGCCGAGCCCAAATAGCCCGACAGAACGGCATCGCAGCGGGGCAGCACGCCCCTTTCTTCAATGCCAGTGACGCATTCGCGGATCAGATCGGCGCCAAAGACCTGGCCGCGCCAGGCGCCATAGCCGGTATGGTTGGAGAATTGCACCGTATGCACCCCCCAGACCTCGGCCCCCAGGCGCTGGAGGGGGAAAATGGCGCTGGCATTGCCGACATGGCCATAGGCGACCCAGGATTGGATGGAGAGGATATTGAGACTCACGCGCGCCATACCTTTGCGATACCGGGGCCGAACCCTTGGCCCTGTGCGCGGCCCCGGTCAACCACTGGCTTGCCTTGGCCGGGCTGATCCCCTATAGCCCCCGCTCCCCAGGCGGCCGGTCGGCATCGGCGGCCCATTTATTGTGAGCATGCGCCATGAAGACCGATATCCATCCCGCTTATCATGAGATTAACATCATCATGACCGACGGGACCGAGTTCAAGACCCGTTCCTGCTATGGCAAGCCGGGCGATACCATTCGCTTGGACATTGACCCGAAGTCGCACCCGGCCTGGACCGGCCAGCAGCGCATCATTGACACGGGCGGTCAGATCGCGAAGTTCAACAAGCGCTTCGCCGGCATTGGCGCGCGCAAGAAGGACTGAAAGCCGCCAATCGCGGCTTCGGCATTGTGGCCCGCGCAAGCTGGTCACGGGTTCCCCGCTTAGCGAACACGCAAATAAAGCCCGGCTATCGCTGGGCTTTTTCTTTTTTGGCTGTTCAGGAAAACTTGGTGGAGCTGAGCGGGATCGAACCGCTGACCTCGTCATTGCGAACGACGCGCTCTCCCAACTGAGCTACAGCCCCGCACCAAGGCGGGGGTGAGTGCCCCAGGCTGGCGGCAAAGTCAAGGCAGTGCCAAGGCATCAGTTTCACCCCGGATCATCCTTCCACAACAGGGGCCTTGCAGCCTGAACCCTTCTTCAAGATATAGGGGCTAATCCTTCCGGGCCGCGAAGCTGCGCGGCAGCGCCCGGAGGAAGGCAGGAGGCTTCATGCACGCGTTATTCTGGTTGGTTGACACGGCGCTTAGCCTTTTCGTCTGGGCGCTGATTATCGGGGCGGTGGTGTCGCTGCTGATTGCCTTCAATGTACTGGATACGCGCAACCGCGCGGTCTGGGCGATTGCGGATTTTTTCCATCGGCTGACCGAACCGGCCTTACGGCCCATCCGGCGCTTCATCCCCAATCTGGGCGGGATTGATATCTCGCCCGTTATTCTGATCCTATTGTTGCAGGCGGCGCGTATTCTGCTGGCGGAAATCCAATACGGGCTTTTGGGCAGCAGCTTTGGCCGATAACGGCGCCACGGCGCTTCCCACCCCAAGGATCAAGGCCCAGGCATGACCGCACGCATTCTTGATGGCAAGGCGCTGGGCGCAAGGCTCCGCGCTGGCTTGGCCCAGCGTATCGCTGGGCTTTCCTTCAAGCCGGGGCTTCGGGTGGTGCGCGTGGGCGATGACCCGGCCAGTGGCGTTTATGTCCGCAACAAGGACCGCGCGGCGGCGGAGGCAGGGTTTGACAGTGCCACCCTCCATTTGCCCGAAAGCATCAGCGAAGCGGCCTTGCTTGCCGAAATCGCGCGGCTGAATGCCGACCCCGCCGTGGATGGCATTCTGGTGCAGCTTCCCCTGCCCGGCCATATCCGGGCAGAAGCCGCGATTGCCGCAGTGGACCCCGCAAAGGATGTGGATGGCTTCCATCCGTTGAATGCCGGGCGGCTTGCGGCCGGGGAGCCCGGCCTGGTGCCCTGCACCCCACGCGGCGTGATGCATCTGCTGGCGGAATCGGGCGTTGCGCTGCGGGGCGCGCGGGCCTTGGTGCTGGGGCGGTCACAGATTGTCGGGCGGCCCATGGCGCAATTGCTCTTGGGGGCAGATTGCACGGTGACCATCGCCCATTCCCGCACGCGGGATCTGCCGGCGGAATGCCGCAGGGCGGAAATCCTTGTGGCGGCGGCGGGCCGGGCCGAGATGGTGCGCGGCGATTGGATCGCGCCCGGTGCGGTGGTGATTGATGTCGGTATCAACCGCCTGCCCGATGGCAAGCTGGTGGGTGATGTCGCCTATGCCGAGGCTTTGGGCCACGCCGGCGCCATCACGCCTGTCCCCGGCGGTGTTGGCCCCATGACCATTGCCTGCCTCTTGGAAAATACGCTGGAAGCCGCCTTGGCACGGCGGGGGTAGCCCCCTGCCCTACCAGCGCAGACTGCGCAACGCCGCAAGCGGCGCCACTTTCTCCGCAGCCGCAACCGCGGCAAGCGCCTCGCCGCTCGGGTCCGCGCCATGCGCTTCACCAGCCAGACCCGTCAGCGCCCAAAGCGCATCAATGCCCACGGCCTGCGCGCCCGCCAAATCCGTATGCGGGCTATCACCAATCGCGAGTACGCGCGCCTTCGGCATCGGCCCCAGCAATTCCATCACCGGCTCATAAATCGCCGGGTCAGGCTTACCGATTTCCAGCACATCGCCGCCGAATTCGCGGTAGACATCAGCCAAAGCGCCGGCGCAAATCACCTTCTCACCGGCCACCATCACATGCCGATCCGGATTGACGCAGAGCATCGGCAAGCCGGCATCGAAACAGGCGCGCAAGGCAGCGCGATAGGGTTCAGCGCTTGTTGTGCCGCCGTCCGCATCCGGGCCGGTATTCAGCAGGAAATCAGCCTGGGTGGGGTCGGTCACGATCTCGGCCGCGTCTTCCTCCACCACGGAAAGGTCTCGTTCTGGCCCGATATGCAGCACGTGGCGCCCAAGCCGCGCGAACCAGGGGTGTTTGCGTTCCTTCATCAGCCGCCAGGAAGCCTCTCCGGAAGACATGATGCCATCATAAAGGCCGCGATCGAGCCCCATGCGGTCCAGCATGCCTTGCACAAACCAGGCGCGGCGCGGTGCGTTCGTCAGAAAGACAATACGCTTGCCGCGTGCCTTCAGTGCCGCCAGTGCCTCCGGCACGCCAGGATAGGGTTTGCGCCCATCGTGCACGACCCCCCAGAGATCCAGTACATAGCCATCGTAACGATCCGCGAGGCCCGCAATACCTTCCAGAATTTGCATCACGCATCCTTGCCGACAGCATCGGCGACCGAGGTAAAGCCATCACGCGCAAGCAGCGCGGCAAGGCCATCAAGAATTTGCCGTACCAAAACCGGTCCGGCATAGGCGAAACCGGAATACAGCTGCACCAGCGCAGCGCCGGCGCGGATTTTGGCATAGGCCTGTTCGGCGCTGGCAATGCCGCCCACGCCAATCAGCGCAAGGCGCCCCTGCGCAATATGGTAGCAGCGGCGCAGCATTGCAGTGGAAAGCGCAAAAAGCGGCGCGCCGGAAAGCCCGCCCACCTGATCCTTGAGCGCCGATTGCAGGGACGCCGGGCGCGTGATGGTGGTGTTGGAGATAACAAGCCCCGCAATACCCTGCGCCACACAGGCTTCCACAATCGGGCCCAAGGCATCATCGGCCAGATCAGGCGCGATTTTCACCAGCAAAGGCGGGCGCTTTGGCAGCGCTGCGCGACGCGCATTGATGGCGGAAAGAATCGCGGCCAGGCGTTCTTCCCCCTGCAAATCCCTAAGGCCCGGCGTATTGGGGGAGGAGACATTGACGGTCACGTAATCGGCGTAAGGCGCCAGCGCCTCATAAAGTGCCGGATAGTCGCGTTCCGGATCGGCGCCTTCCTTATTGATCCCGATATTGGCGCCGAAAATCCCGGGAAGCGGCCGCGGCAAGGCCCTGAGCCGCGCCAGATAGGCATCGAGCCCGGCATTATTGAAGCCCATGCGGTTGATCACCGCCTGGTCTTCGGTCAGGCGGAACAATCTCGGGCGCGGATTGCCCGCCTGAGGGCGCGGCGTGACCGTGCCCGCTTCGACAAAACCAAAGCCAAGGCGGAGAAGCGGCAGCACTGCTTCGGCGTTCTTGTCAAAACCGGCGGCAAGGCCGAGTGGATTGCGAAATCGGAGCCCCGCGACCTCGGTGGCAAGGCTTGGGTGATCCGCGCCGCGATCCCGTCCGGCAAGGCCAAGGGCAAGGGCACGGAGCGCGATACCATGGGCGGTTTCGGCATCCATGCCGCGCATGAGCGGCATGAGGGCGGAGGCAAGGGCGGGTGTCATGGCGTCCTTCTGCCCCGGTCCGCGACCTGGGGGAAGGCCCAAAGAAATAGGCAAGCCTGACCAGCGCAACGGGGCCAGTCGGCAGCCGATGCATGTCACGCTTTTTGCCTTGCCTTGGGCATAGGCTGTTCTTAATCTTAGGGTGCCAGCGGTGCTCGGAACTGCAAGCGCTCATCATGAATCGTTTCAGTTGCAACCTTGTCGCGAATGAACCGCGCGTCTTTACCGGCTGCCGCTGCGCTGGCTGCCAGGAAGCCGTGAAGGGGCCGGCCATTGGCGAGCCTGAGCCCCGCCCGGGCAGGGCACCGGGGATACGGTGCCGGGCGATGCCTCCACAACCGTGACTCTGGCCATTGGCGGTTCACTGAATGGCGCCGTGAATACCGCGGGGGATCGGGACTGGTTCGCCGTGGATCTGGTGGCGGGGCAGCGCTATAGCATTTCCCTGGATGGCGCCGCCTATGCCGCCTACGCTGCGCTATCTGACCCTTATCTGCGCTTGCGTGACGCCAGCGGAAATCTGTTAGCAGTGGATGATGATAGCGGGCCAGGATACAACTCTCTCATCACCTTCACCGCAGTGACTACCGGCCGTTACTATCTTGATGTTGGTGCGTATGGTGATTGGTATTCGGGCGGTTATCGCCTCGCCATCAGTGCCGTATCGGGCGCCACGCCGCCGACCACGCCCGTCTACACCCTGGATCAGATCGCGGATTATCTGATCAATGGCTATTGGGGCTTCTACGGCGCGCATCGCTGGGACACGAGCAGCGACAATATCGTCACCTATAATCTGACCGCGCTGACAGGTGCCGGACAGACACTCGCGCGCGCCGCCTTTCAGACATGGGCCAATGTGACCAATCAGGTGTTCCAGTAAGTCTCCTGGGGCGGCGATATCCTGTTTGACGATAATGACGATGATGCCTTTGCCGATGGCAATTGGGATTGGTGGGGCCGGATCACATCCATGCGGGTGAATGTCAGTACCCAATGGCTTGCTGATTATGGGACTAGTTTGGATAGCTATTCCTTCCAAACCTATGTGCATGAAATTGGCCATGCGCTTGGGCTTGGGCATGGTGGGAATTACAATGGTTGGGCGACCTATGGTGTCGATAATTTCTATCAGAACGACCACTGGGCCTATTCCATCATGTCCTATTTTGACCAGGCAGACGCCGGATTCGGCAGCTTTCGCTTTGTGATGGGGCCAAGCCTGGCCGATATCGTGGCGATGCACAGCATGTATGGAGCGAATACGAGCTTCAATTCAGGCAATAGTGTTTATGGCCGCAATGCGACCGCCGGATCGCTCTATGATTTTGCGAATTACAGCACTACGCCGGCCTTTACCATCTATGATACGGGCGGATCAGATACGCTTGATGTTTCAGGCTATGGCGTAAACCAGACCATCAATCTGAACCCTGAAGCCTTTTCTTCGATCGGTGGCCTTATCAACAATATTTCCGCAGCGCGTGGTGTAGCCATTGAAGGCGCGGTTGGCGGTAGTGGCGCGGATTCCATGCTCGGTCATGCGGGCAACAATATGCTTATCGGCAATTCTGACGCCGATACGCTGGATGGTGGCGCGGGAAGCGATAGCCTTCACGGCGGCGCGGGCGATGACATGCTGATCGCTGATGGTGTTGGGGATTATTTCAACGGTGGCGAGGGTAATGATATTGTTTTGATGAGTGGCACCTCTCTGGCCGATATCCTGGCCCTTTTTTCACCTGTTGTTTAATTGTCTGGGATAGTCTGTTCGCGGTGTCATTACAAAAAATAAGCCAACCGCAGCGGCAGTTTTGGCGCAAGTCGAATAACGGCCCATGAAGCTTATCCTGGGCCTTCATGTCAAACCGCATCAAGAATTTGGCCACTTGCTCAACACCAGCCAAACGGACAAATTGGTACAGGCAGTTTTTCTTGCGGCGACTTCAGTCAGGATGATAATGAAGTCACGGTTTTGAGGAGATTTGTGCGCGTATGCCGCGTTTCGTCTGCACCGATATCCACGCGGAAGCGAACCTGGGCTCAAGCTGCCCATGCGCCTGCTGCCAGGATGCCTTTGGAACGGCGATGCTGGGCGGCCCGGCGCCTTCGCCCGCCAATAGCCCAGCCGATATACCAGGCGATTCGACAACCGATGTTTCGCTGACCGTTGGCACACCGGTCACCGGCGTTCTTGAGGTGAATGGTGATCA
>JADCES010000253.1 GCA_020250005.1 Roseomonas sp. | reverse complement strand
TTATGTGCGCGTGGCGCGGGAGCAATTCCTGATCTTCCGCGAAACCGACAAGCCGCAGCCTGCCTTTGATGGCCACCATGTCCAATTGGCCTTTGTGGATTTCGGCGGCATCTACAATCGTCTGAATGAACGCGGGCTGATTTCACGTGAAGACAGTGCGCATCAATACCGCTTCATCAAGGTGGTGGACCCGGATGATGGGCGCGTGCTGTTTGAAGTGGAACATGAAATCCGCAGCATGACGCACCCCTTGTTCATGCGCCCGCTGGTCAATCGCAATGCGGCGATTACCAATAATTACTACGCACCGGGGAATGAGGCCGCGGTCTGGGCCATGCCGCCGGCCTAATCTCCCCCAAGCGCCGCCCCTGCTGCCAGGGGCGCGAGCGGCGCGGCCAGCGATACTCCCGCGCCCAGCAGCAGCAGGAATGGCGCAGCGGAAAGCCCGGCGCTGGCGGCTTCAATCGCTGCCGCGCCGAAGATCACCGCCGGGATCGCGAGCGGCAGCACCAGCAAGGGCAGCAGCACGCCGCCCCGCCTGGCACCAAGCGTCAGCGCCGCGCCCAAAGTACCCAGCAGCGACAAAAGTGCGGTCGCCAGCGCGAGCGCCGCCATCGCGACCCCCCAGGCTTCCACCGGCAGGTTGAGCATCGCCGCCGCGATGGGTGTTGCGGCAATCAGCGGCACGCCCGTGGTCAGCCAATGGCCAAGCGCCTTGGCCGCCGCCAGTACCCCGCGCGGCAGGCCGGAAAGCAGCAATTGATCAAGCGAGCCATCCTCAGCCTCCGCCCCAAAAAGCCGATCAAGCGGCAGAAGTGCCGCGAGCAATGCCGCGGCCAGCAAGGCGCCGGGGGCAAGGCGGGAAAGCGTCTCAGGCGCCGGGCCGACGCCAAAGGGGAAAAGCGCCGCCACCAGCACGAAGAACAGCACGGCGGCCAGCGTATCGGAAGGGTGGCGCAGCGCGAGCTTCCATTCGCGGCCCAGCACCGCGAGGAACCCGGCAAAGACGCCCCCGCTCATAACTTCAGCTCCCGCGCATCTGGCAGCGGCAAGGGCAAATGGGTCGCGGCCAGAATGGCGCCGCCGGCAGCACGGTGACGCGCCATCAAATCGCCAAGCCGCGCGACGGAAGCCGCATCCAGCCCCAGGCTTGGTTCATCCAGCAGCCAAAGCCGCGCCGGCGCCAGGGCGAGCCGCGCCAAGGCTAAACGCCGCCTTTGCCCAGTGGACAACACCCGCCCCGGCAGGGACGCCAGCGCGCCAAGGCCCAGCGCTTCCAAGGCTGGGGTCACGTCACCACCCCAAAGCGCCGCGTAAAAGGCCAGATTTTCAGCCACCGTCAGCGCAGGCTTCAAAGCATCCTGGCTGGAGATATAACGAAGCCTCAGCGCATGGCCGGCGGCGTCGGTGCGGGCGGGTGTGCCTTCCAGCAGCACCTCCCCACCCGCCGCCGGCAGCAGCCCGGCAATCACGCGAAGCAGGCTTGATTTGCCGGCGCCATTGGCCCCGGTCAGCAGCAGCGCGCCACCAGCGGGCACGGCGAAGCTGAGGCCAGCGAAAACCGCCCGGTCACCCCGGATGCAGGCAAGGTCCAACACGTCCAGAATGGGTTGCCCCGCCGCCAAAATCCGCCCCCCCGCCAATGGACCATATTCAGTCTCCATGCTTTAAAGCCGGCATTAGCGCGGCCGCGCAAGGCCAGCGCGCTTGAGGAAGGGTAACCAACCATGCGGATGATCGGGCAAGACAGCCTGAAGACCCGTCGCACGCTCAGTGTTGACGGCAAGACCTACCATTATTTCAGCCTGCCCGAGGCGGCGAAGAGCATCGGCGACATCGCCCGCCTGCCCTATAGCCTCAAGGTGCTGCTTGAGAATGTGCTGCGCTTTGAAGATGGCCGTTCCTACACCGTGGATGATGCAAAGAAGATCGCCGAATGGGTGAAGGAAGGCCGTTCCGATAAGGAAGTGCCCTTCCGCCCCGCGCGCATTCTTTTGCAGGATTTCACGGGCGTGCCCGCCGTGGTCGACCTTGCCGCCATGCGTGATGCGCTGCTGGGCCTGGGTGGTGATCCGCGCAAGGTGAACCCGCTGGTGCCTGTGGATTTGGTCATTGACCATTCGGTGATGGTGGATGTGTCGGGCACCGGCAATGCGCTCAAGCAGAATGTGGATATCGAATTTGAACGCAATGGTGAGCGTTACGAATTCCTCCGCTGGGGCCAGGAAGCCTTTAACAATTTCCGCGTTGTGCCGCCGGGCACGGGCATCTGCCACCAGGTGAACCTGGAATATCTGGCGCAGGTGGTTTGGACCGCGACGGATACGGGCGAAGTCTTTGCCTTCCCCGATTCCTGCTATGGTACAGATAGCCACACCACCATGGTCAATGGCCTTGGCGTGCTGGGCTGGGGTGTCGGCGGCATTGAAGCGGAAGCGGCCATGCTCGGCCAGCCGATTGCCATGCTCATCCCCGATGTCATCGGCTTCAAGCTGACCGGTTCCCTGAAGGAAGGTGTGACCGCGACCGATCTGGTGCTGACGGTCACGCAGATGCTCCGCAAGAAGGGCGTGGTCGGCAAGTTTGTTGAATTCTTTGGCCCAGGTCTCGCGCATCTGCCGCTCGCGGATCGTGCGACCATCGGTAATATGGCGCCCGAATATGGCGCGACCTGCGGCTTCTTCCCGGTGGATGACACGACGCTGGAATATCTGCGCCTGTCGGGCCGCGATGAGCATCGCATCAAGCTGACGCGCGACTATTTGAAGGCGCAGGGCATGTTCCGTGAGGAAGGCATGCCCGATCCGGTCTTCACCGATACGCTGGAACTGGACCTCAGCACCGTGGAACCTTCCATGGCCGGGCCGAAGCGGCCGCAGGATCGCGTGGCGCTCAGCAATGCCGCGCCCGCCTTCTTGAAGGACCTCGCGGCCGGGACCATGGGCGTGCCGGGGGATCAGGCGGATCTGCGCGTGCCGGTGGAAGGGGCTAATTATGACCTCGGCCATGGCGATGTCGTCATTGCCGCCATCACTTCCTGCACCAATACATCGAACCCCTATGTGCTGGTGGCAGCCGGCTTGGTTGCGAAGAAGGCAGTGGAAAAGGGCCTGACGGCGAAGCCTTGGGTGAAGACTTCTCTCGCGCCCGGGTCCCAGGTGGTGACGGAATATCTGAACAAGGCAGGGCTGACGCCGCATCTGGATGCGCTTGGCTTCCAGACGGTGGGCTATGGCTGCACCACCTGCATCGGCAATTCCGGCCCGCTGCCGGATGCCATTGTGGATGCGATCGAGAACAACAAGCTGGTCGGCGTTTCGGTGCTGTCGGGCAACCGCAACTTCGAAGGCCGCGTGCATGCCAATGTGCGCGCCAATTACCTCGCTTCCCCGCCGCTGGTGGTGGCCTATGCGCTGGCTGGCACGATCCGCAAGGATTTGACCAAGGAGCCCATCGGCACG
>JADCES010000252.1 GCA_020250005.1 Roseomonas sp. | reverse complement strand
TGCTGCTCATGCGACGATTTCTTCCCCCCAGGCCGCGCGCACCGCAAGCAAGCGATCCGTGGGCCTGGTCAATAAGGCGCGCGCCACGCGGCGCACGCGGTTTTTGTCATGCTCATCTGTCAGGTATTCGACCGGGCTTTTACCGTCCACCCGTGCCAGGAAAAGCCCCGGCAGCAGCCGCGCCGCGCGCGCTTCCAGCGCATCCGCCGCTTCCCAGGTGATACCTGCCAAATAGCGCGCCGAAAGCGCTTCAAAGCAGGCCATGAAGCCGGCGGCAGCGCGCGGCGTCCAGAGGCATTTCAGCAAAAGATGATTGAGGCAAAAGGCAAGATCGAAAGCGGGATCACCCCACCAGGCGCATTCCGCATCCAGAAACACCGGGCCGGATGGGCCACAAAGAATATTCTTCGGGCTGACATCGCCATGCACCAGCGTGCGCTTGCTGCGCGCGGTGACCGCCGCAATGTCTTCCAGCACCACCGCCAAATCCGGATGCGCGCGTGCGGTTGCCAGTAGATAAGGTTCCAGCCGGATGGCGTGGAAAATCTCATCCGTTGGGAAGGCTCCCGCCAAGCCAGGAGTCGCGGCGGCATGCGCATGAATGGCAGCAATGCGCCGCCCGACTTCAGCCGCAAAAGCCACATCCGCATGGCCATCACGCAGCCGCGCCTTCCAGACCGGATGATCCGTGGGCGAAAGGAATTCCATGGCCAGCGCGCCCGTCGCCTCATCCTGGCCGAGCAGTTTTGGCACGGCGCCGGGCAGGGCGAGATCCGCCTCACTCAGCCAGCGCGCTTCATAGATATTGCGCACCACGGGCGCACGCCAATCGGCGGCCACCTTCAGCTTGGGCAAAGCGCGCTTGACGCAAATCTCTCGCCCATCGGGCAGGGTCAGGTGCCAGATATCGGAAGAAACGCCGCCCGCCAGCGCCTCACCCTGCGCATGCTGGCCGGGGGCGAGCAGCCCCATGGCGACAAGCCCGGCGGTGATGGCTTCGGGCAAAGGTTCTGGCATGGCTCAGCGCTTCAGCAGCGCTTCCCAGCGCGTCACCTCGGCGGCCAGATAGGCTTCGCTTTCGGCGACATTCAGGCTGAGGATCCGGTCAGCGCCCAAATCCCCCAAGCGCTTGCGCAAGCCTTCCTGACCAAGGGCGCGGTTGATGGCGGCGTTCAGGATTTCGCGCCGGTCGCGCGGTGTCGCGCTTGGCACAAAAACCGCCTGCCAGACGCTCATTTCCGCATCCACGCCGCCTTCGCGCCAGGTGGGCACATCAGGATTGGCGGCATTGCGTTGCGGCGTGGTCACCGCAAAGGCGCGCGCCTGATTGCCGCGCGCGGTCTGAAAGCCTGTCAGCCCCGCATCGAACATCATGGCAATGCGCCCGGCGGCAAGGTCGAGTGTTGCGGGCGCGCCGCCGCGATAGGGCACTTCATTCAACTGTACGCCCGTCGCTTTCAGATAAAGCAGCGCTGCCATTTGCAGAATGCCGCCACCGCCAGAGCTGCCGTAATCCAATTGCCCGGGCCGTGCCTGCGCAAGTGCAGTGAATTCGCGGAGATTATTTGCCGGCACATTATTCGCGACCAGCATGACAATGGGTGATTCCGCCACCACCGCAATCGCCTGCAAGCTGGTGATGGGATCAATCGGCGGATTGGGCACCAGCACGCGCAAGGCCGCATGGCCGGTATTGTTGAACAGCACGGTGTGGCCATCCGCCGGGGCGCGGGCCACGACCTCGGCCCCCACCATGCCGCCGGCGCCGCCGCGATTTTCGATAATCAGCGGCTGCGGCAGAATAGGCGCCATGGCTTCCGCCAGCACGCGGGCCACCACATCCGTGGCCCCGCCCGCGGCATAGGGCACGATCACGCGAATGGGCCTTTCGGGATATGCGCCGGCTGGCGCCAAGGGCGCCAGGACCAGCACGGCACAGCAGAGCATCCAACGCAGCAGCATATCTCCCCCCATCCACGTAATGCCGCCCCATCCTGCCCGGCCTTGGCGCCGCTGCCAAACCCTGTAACCTGACCCGGAACAAAGCCTATGATATACAGGCTGACGCATTGACCCGAGAGATCATGGCCGACGAAGACTGGGACATTCCTGAGCATTTGCAGCCCGACCCGACGGAGCATGGCTTCGACCTGGATCAGGCCTATCGCGCCGTGGTCGGTTTGCGGAGCCAGGTGCCGCCGGATGCCTTCACCGCGCGGGTGCTGGGCACGGAACGCGAAGGCAGCGGCGTGCTGATTGGCGATGGCCTGGTGCTGACCGTGGGCTATCTGGTGAGCGAGGCTGAGAGCATCTGGATCACCACAGCCGAAGGCCGCGCGGTTGCTGGCCATGCGCTGGCGGTAGACCAGGAAACCGGTTTTGCCTTGGTGCAGGCGCTCGGCAAAATTCCCTTGAAGCCAGCGGTTTTGGGCGACAGTGAAAAGCTGAAAATCGGCGCCGCGACTGTCATGGCCGCAGCGGGCGGGCGCACCCATGCGGTGGCCGGCAAGCTGGTCGCGCGCCAGCCCTTCGCCGGCTATTGGGAATATCTGATGGAAGATGCGCTGTTTGTGGCGCCCGCCCATCCTTCCTGGGGCGGAGCCGGGCTGTTTGGCCCCGATGGCAAACTGGTTGGCATTGGTTCCCTGATTTTGCAGCAGGGGGAGGAAGGGCGCCGGCTTGATTTGAATATGGTCATCCCCGTGCATCAGCTGACCGCCGTTTTGGATGAATTGATCACCCAGGGTCGCCGTTCCGCCCCACCACGCCCCTGGCTTGGGCTTTACGCGACCGAGGATGAGGAGGGGATTTCGGTAGCCTCCCTCGCGCCCGGTGGCCCTGCCGAGGCAGCGGGCCTGCGCAACGGGGATCGCGTCCTGGCGGTGGAAGGCACAGCGATCAGCGAATTGGCGGATTTCTGGCGCGCCATTTGGGCCATGGGGCAGGCCGGGGTGAATATTCATTTGCAGGTGGGGCGCGGCAAATCGCGCCGGGATGTGACCGTTACCTCGGCCGATCGCGTGCAATTCCTCAAGCGCCCGCGCCTGCATTGAAAGGATCGCCCATGTCCGCTTCCGGTGGTTTTGTTCTCATCCCGCCGGGCGGCGGGGCGCAGCATTGGCAGCCACAACCCGCCAATGGCTGGATTGAGGTGCTGACTTCCCCCCGCATTGCCGGCATGCCGGCGGGTTTTTCGGCGGGGCTTCAGGAATTGCCGCCACTTGGCAAAATCCGCGAACATGCCCACCCGGCCCAGACCGAGATTTTCTGGGTGGTGGCGGGTGAGGCGCTTGGGCGGTTGGATGGCGTGGTGCGGCGCATCCCGACCGGGAGTTTCATGGTGGCACCGCCCCATATCCGCCATGGCTTCATCAATGATGGCGCGCATCCTTTCCGATTCCTCTGGCTGCTGATCCCGGCGGGGCTGGAGGATTTTTTCATCGGCATTGGCCGACCCAAAATACCAGGCGCGCCGGACCCCACCCCTTATCCGCGCCCGGCCGATGCCGGGAATATCGAACTCTCCACCGTGTTCGAAACGCTCGACCCACCCCCGCCACCACCTTGGGATACCAGCCCGATCACCGATCCGGCGGTGCTGGAGGCCCTGCGGCGGGAAGCCCTGTAATTCCCCGCTTGCGGTAGGCCGCGGATAGGAGAAGGATCAGGAAACGAGGCGCCGCACCAATGCCGCGCCGTGAACGAACGGAGGGTCCAGGAATGGCCAATCAGATCACGCGCCGCCAGGCGCTGGGCGTCACTGCGGCATTGATCGCCGCGCCTGCCATTGTGCGGCAGGCCAATGCGCAAAGCCGCTTTGATTGGAAGCGCTTTGCCGGCGAACGCATTGAAGTCACGCTGCAGACCTCTCCGCGCGGGCTATTGCTGCAACGCCAGAACAGGGAATTCGAGGAACTCACCGGCATTCGCTGCGGCATTGAAGTGGTACCGGAACAGCAGCATCGCCAGAAGATCATTGTGGAATATGCCTCTGGCCGGCCTTCCTTTGATGTGGCGGAATTGAGCCTGCATGTGAATAAGCGCCAGGTCGGGCGGGCGCGTTGGAATACCGATATTCGCGCGCTGATTGCTGATCAATCCATCACCGCGCCGGATTTTGACTTCGCCGATTTCGGGGCCGGCATGGTGCAATATGCGACGCAATCTGATGGGCGGATGGATTCCCTGCCGGCCTTCGCGGATTACTTCATCCTCTACTACAACAAGGAATTACTGGCGGCGAAGAATATCGCCGTGCCTACCACCTGGGACGGCATGTTCGAAGCGGCGCGCGCGCTGACCGAACCTTCCCGCCAGATTTATGGCCATGTTGGGCGCGGCTTGAAGAACGCCAATGTTGTCCTGTGGTCAAGCTATCTGCTCGGCACCGCGCAGCGCGACATGATCAATGCGAACCGGCAATTGATCACCGATACGGATGACGCTGTTTGGGCCGGCGAGATGTATAAGAAATTCCTCCGCGATGTCTCACCGCCTGGGTCCATCGGCTTCAATTGGAATGAATGCCAAACCACCTTCATGCAGGGCCGTGCGGCCATGTGGATTGATGGCATTGGCTTCGCCGCACCCTTGGAAGATCGGCAGCGTTCGCGCGTGGCGGGCAAGGTTGGCTATGCGCTGGTGCCGAAGGGCCGAGGCGCCAATCACCATTGCTGCCTATTCGGCGCCGGCTATGGCATTCCTGAAGCGTCACGCAAAAAGGGCGCGGCTTGGCTTTACCTGCAATGGGCGCTGGGCAAGGAAAACCAGCTTCGCTTCCTGACCAGCGGCGCCGGCGTGCCGGCACGCAGTAGCCCCTTCAGCAATGAACAGGCGATTGCCGCCAGCACCTTCCCGCGTGAATTCTTCAATACACTCAATGAAAGTGCGAAAATCGCGCGCGCCGGCCTGCCGGAAATTGTGCCGGTGACGCAATTCCGCGACGTGATCGGCACGGCGCTTACCAATACCATCAGCGGGGCGGATGTGGCGACAGAACTGCGTCGCGCCACAGCTGAATTCCGCCCGGTGCTGGAACAGAGCGAAAGGGAAAGCTGAGGCTTTCGCGACTTGATGCAACAGGCTGAAACCATCACCGCGTCCCCCAGCAAGGGGGCGCGGGTGCGCAATTACGCCCGGCATTATGGCTGGTTCATCGTCCCCGCGGCGGTGGTGGTGCTTGCGGTCATCATCTTTCCCTGGATTTTCACGATTTATGTCTCCGCCCATGATTGGCATCTGGGCGGGGAACGTCGCTGGGTGGGGTTCGATAATTACACCAAGCTGTTTTCCGATTCCCGCTTCGGCTGGGCCATGTTGCGCACACTATTTTATACAGTGCTGGCGGTGGTCTTTCCGATGATATTGGGGCTGGCGGCGGCACTTGCCTTTAATCGTAAATTCCCACTGCGTGGCCTGGCGCGGACCATTTTCATCTTGCCCATGATGGCAACACCCGTGGCGGTCGCCTTGGTGTGGACCATGACCTTCCACCCGCAGCTTGGCGTGCTGAACTGGCTTCTGGCCCAGGTGGGTCTGCCGCCCAGCATGTGGATCTATAGCGCCAATACCGTGATCCCGACCCTGGTGATGATCGAGGTCTGGCATTGGACACCCTTGGTGATGCTGCTGATCCTAGGCGGCCTGGCTTCCCTGCCGGTTGATCCTTATGAGGCTGCGAAGATTGATGGCGCCAATGGCTGGCAGGCCTTTCGCCATATCACACTTCCCCTGTTGATGCCCTTCATCGTGGTGGCCCTGATCATCCGCTGCATTGATGCGCTGAAGGCTTTTGATACGATCTATGTCATCACCCAGGGCGGGCCGGGTTCGGCCAGTGAGACGATCAATATCTTCCTCTATTTGCAGGCCTTTGCCTTTTACAATGTTGGCTATGCCTCGGCCGTGGTGGTGGTGTTTTTTGTGATCATTCTGGCGCTGGCCGCGCTGCTGCTTTGGACACGTCAGCGGGTGAAAATGACATGAGTGTGGAAGCAAAGCGCAGCCCCGCGCAGTATCGGCTGCGTCGGCTGATCGGCAATATCGGCTTTGGTTTTTCGGTGCTGGTGCTGGTTTCGCCGGCCATCCTGTTCTTTCTGTGGATGCTGTCGCTGTCCTTCAAGAATGAGCTGGACAATACCGATTGGCCGCCGATCTTCATTCCCCAATCACCGACCTTGGACAATTATCGCGAAGTCTTTGCGCGCAATGATTTCCTGCGCTTTGCCTGGAATTCCATTGTGGTGTCCTTTGGTGCCACGGGGATTGCGCTGCTGATTGGCGTGCCCGCGGGCTATGGCATAGCCAAGATGCACGCCATGCGCGCTGCGGCGCTGATCCTGATTGCGCGTATCACGCCCGGGCTTTCCTATCTGATCCCGCTGTTTTTGCTGTTCCAATGGCTTGGCATGACCGGCAGCCTGACGCCGATTGTCATCACGCATTTGGTCATCACGGTGCCGATTGTGGTTTGGGTGATGATTTCGTTTTTTGAGGGCCTGCCGCCGGAATTGGAGGAAGCCGCTTTGGTGGATGGTGCGACCATCTGGCAGGCGTTTCGCTATGTGGCGATGCCTCTTGCGCGGCCAGGGATCACCGTTGCCACTATTCTGTCCTTCATTTTTTCCTGGAACAATTTCATCTTCGCGATGGTGCTGGCGGGGCGTGAAACGCGCACGCTGCCGGTCGCGGTGAACAACATGTTGACTTTTGAGCAGATCGCCTGGGGGCCGCTTTCCGCTGCGGCGTTACTAGTAACGGCGCCCGTGCTGATCCTGACGCTGGTGGCGCAAAAGCAGATTGTGGCTGGGTTGACTGCGGGTGGCGTGAAGGGGGCTTAGCGCCGCGCTGCCTCCAAAATGGGTATGGGTGAACCGCTGCAGGACAGGCAATTCACCCACCTTTGACTAAAGAGTCGGAGCGATGATACCCAAATGGCCGCATTTCAACGCGCCGAGATTGGATCGGTCCCCGAGCCGCCTAGTACTAACCTTGGCTTTAAAACGTTCAAGAACTACATCAGGCCGCCTGATTAACAAAGCTGCCGGGCTTCAGGCTGGCCAGGTACTTTGTAAGCATGCTGATCACTGCATCGTCGTAGGAGCCATTATTTTGGCCTGAGCGCGAAGCCCCTTTTTGAGGAGGGGGACCGCCCTGACCGCCACCAGGAGGAGGGCCGCCGGAGCCACCAGGGCCTCCGCCGGGTGGCGGGCCGCCAACGCCATTTGGTGGCATCATGCCCCCGCCCGCCTGTGGTCCCTGCCCGGAAGTTTGTTTGGCCGGATCAAGATCCTCGAATGTCTGGAAGACGATTTTCGCATCTTCGTCGGAAAGTTTACCCGAAGCGACATCCGCTGAGATGCGCTTTTCAAGAGCGGCCTTGACACTCTCCTTATGCGAGGCGCCAGGAGGCATATTGCCTACCGACTGAAAAGCGGCTTTTGCCTGTGTCTCAACGAAGCTAGCTTTTTCTGCTGTCAGGCCATTACTAGTGAGCTGTGATACAAACTGCCTTTGCATGGCAGGGGGCGGCGCCCCTACAGAAGAGATGTTCATTTTCGAACGCTCCTTGGTTCAGGTGTGACCCGGTCAATCAAAGACTTCCCGGAAGGCGAGAATGCTTGGCCATGGATGATGAAGACGTTGAATGACACACGATTTGCCTCACTCCACTGCCGTCCACCCTGCCCAGAGCAGCCATGACCGGTTTGCGGGGAAGAGCCAAAAGCGCCCCCCGCAAACATAACGTCCGAGCCTTGATCATTCCTGCGCAGCCGATCCTGATCCGGATCAGGCCCTTCCTGCTCAGGGCACGACCCAAAGCGGCGCGCCGCGCCTATTTCCTATCCCGCGCTGACAGGGTTCCCTTACGGAGGTAAACATCCCGTGCCGGCACATGGTTCGCGCAATACTCGATCAGGATCGCGGCGGACGAAGGCCAGAGATTCGCGCTCGTCCCTCGACGCTCAAGGATGGCGCAACGGATACAACGAAGGAATGTGCTATAGCCTCCATGCGCGCCTCGGCCTCTCGCATTGCGGCAAATGCATTGGCAAGCCGTGCCGTGTCAGGGGCGTTTCGGTGAAATTCGCGAAGAACATCCGCCCGGGCGCTCTCCAAGGCTGCGCGTCGTGCGGCGAACTCATCGTCCCAAACCTGCCATCCAGCGCGCAAGCGGCGGGCATCTTCGGCACCAACGGCCGCGGCCATGCGTTCGGCCGGTGTAGGCGGAATGCCGCTGGCCGATCGCGCCTCCTTCAGGGCCCAATGTGCGGCCCAATTGGCCAGGATGAAGGCATTCGCCGCGAAAGATGCGATCACTGCACCTGTCAACAAGGCCTTGCGAAATGTCATTCGACCCTCCCGGCCAAAGGTCGGATTGGAGCGCCCCAAGCACCCTGCTTTGTCGAAAAAAGTGTGCTTTCAACGCGATTTATTTCGGTGAAGGATCCCGTGGCAGCACCAAGGACGGCCGCGAATAGGACGGAGGCAGCCGCAGCACGCATGGGCCAGCCTTCCCGCTTCCGCCTGACAGCGCGTGCAATGGCCGCCTCGGCCAATGCCTCATCTTCAAGGATCATGCCCGCAGGGGGTTCTTGGACCATTGTCAGCAGCGCAGCATCAACCGAAGCCGCCGCGCGCAGAAGACGGGGCGAATGCTGCGCGTATTCTGACAAATCACCGGCCTCCGGCCATTTCGCGACATCAGTGCCATAGGCCCGGATCATTCGATCAATGCGTTCTGGTCTCATGACATACCCTCATCCCAATCCTTGGCCGCCGCCAGACCGCGCTGGGCCAGCACAATCCTGAGCTCGCGTCGTGCACGGGATAGCAATCCTTCCAAGGCGCCAATGGACGTTCCAAGAAGCGTGGCGGTCTCAGCGCCAGACCGGTTCTCCAGATGCACAAGTTCCACCGCAAGGCGTTGGCGTTCCGGCAGCTCCAGCAAGGCAGCCCGCACAGCCGACGCAAGCTCCGCCCGCAACACTGCGGCGCTGGGGGCGGGTGCAATATCGGCGATCATGGACGCGGCCTCAAGCGATGTCACATGCCGGCGCTTGTCGCGCCGCAACAGGTCAATCGCCAGATTGGACGCGACGCGATAGAGCCAAGCGGCAAAATGTGCGCCATCGGCGGGCCAGCTTGGGGCCGCATCCCAAACACGCGAGAAAGCCTCCTGCGCTATGTCATCGGCATCGTGCGGACCAAGACCATATCGCCCAGCGACGCGGGCGATCAAACCGCGATGGCGCGACACAAGGCGGGCGAAGGCCTTGCGATCTCCGCGACCCGAAGCCAGCAATAGATGGCGGTCCTCAACATCACCGCCGCGCACATCGGCCAACCGCCATTGCTCCCAAAAACTTGTTCCGAAACCCCTTATTCGACACTGTCATAAACATTGATGAAGGACGCCATGATTTTGTTCCGTGAAGAGCGGTTGACTGAATTCCATAACGCTCACGCCCATGTGATTCCTGCGCGGCCAGATGGCTCTTTCGATCAGGGGCGGTAAC
>JADCES010000251.1 GCA_020250005.1 Roseomonas sp. | reverse complement strand
ATAATGCGCGCCGCAATGGGCGCAGCCTCCAGCCCCGCCGGCCATGGTGGCAGAACTGACCCCTTACGCTGCCATGGCCGGTTTTTTTGTTATGTTTTCTGCAACTTCAGAACCGCACAATACCAACCGCAAGCAGACGATTGGCGATGCCATGGCCGACGCCATTGGAACCAACCGCCGCCGCGCCATCTTCAAGATCACGCCGGCTGAAGACATATTCCAGACCAAGATCAAGCCAGCCAAAAGGCATGCGGCTGGTTGGGCGATCGGCAAAGGGGCTCCAGATCAGATTGGCAATGACCTGCTGCATTTCGCGGTTGCGCGCCAGCGCGCCATCCGATCCGGCAGCGAAGCGGATGGATGATGGGAAATCCTGCCGCGCATAGGCATAGGAAACCGTGCTCCGCACGAAATCGGACCAGAAGCGCCGATAGCCGATGGTGCCGCCATAGCTGGGGACGGATTCCAGGCTGTAATCCATGCCGGTTGCGGTGATGATGTCGGAAATGCCACCTTGGCCGAAGGTATTGCCGGCGAAATAACGGCCGATCCCCTCACCATAATAGCCCATCAGCATCAGCTCATCGCGGCCAAGGGCGGAGATCCATTTGCCAAGCGGCAGGCGCGTATGCGCGGCGAAGCCCCAGCCAAAGGTGCTTTCGCTTGGCTTTGGACCGAGCGTGGTGCCATCCGGTTCGAGCGATAACTGGCGGACGAGGCCGCGCAGCACATATTCCTCGGCGCCGTCGCGCCAAGTGAGCCGCGCCAGAAAATCGGGTATTTGATCAAAAGCGGGGCTGGCGCCGCCATCAAAGCGAATGGGCGAAAAGGCCGGGCCGCTTTGCGTCAGGATATCCCCATAGGGCGCTTCGATGGAGCCTTGCAGCATCAGATTGCTGTCAAAGCGATGTGTCACGCGAAGCTGCGCCTGGCGAATAAAGGATTGATTGAGGTTGGTCGCGTCATGCAGCGCTTCGGTGATCCCCTCATTCCAAAGGCTATTGGTATGACCGATCAGGTAGCTCCAATCATCGCGGGTCAGCTCAGCGAAGGCTTGTCGCAGACGAAAGGAGAGATCACCGCCGGCTGAAATTTCCCCGCGGAAATCGCCTTCCATGGTGGTATCAAGCCGGCCCCAGGCAGTATCGCTGCGCGTATCAAAGCCAAAGCGTGAGCTGCGGGCGGTGATGTCGCCATCGCCGGACTGCGAGTTTCTCGCCGTCAGAGGAATACCTTGCACGGAAGCCGCATCGGTCGGGTTGCGCGCATTGAAATCGCGGTACGCGGTCAGGCGGAGGAAGCCGTAAAGCCGCACGGTCGTATCGGTATTCGGGATGCGCATGGCAAGCCCATCCAGGCTGCCGCGCAGCGCCTCATCCACTTCGGCGCGCACAGCTTCGGGCGAGCGTGGCGCAGGCGCGGCGGCGGCGGTGACTGGTGCCGCTGGTGCTGCTGGTGCTGCTGCGGGCGCGGTGCGCGGTGCTGCGGCGCGTGTCGGCGCGGCCGGTGCCGGTGCGGGCGCAGGTGCTGGCGCTGCCACGGCGGCGGGGCGCTGCGGGCGGCGTTCGCGTTCAAGTTCATTCACGCGCTGTTGCAGCGCATCAATGCGCCGCATCAGTTCTTCCATGGTTGGCTGCTGTGCGAAGGCTGGTGCAGCACCAACCATCAGGCCCACCATAGCCGCGCCGGCCCATTTTGATCTCATGTATATGCCCCCTGTGTCTGTTGGCGATGACGCCATGACATTCTTCAGATTATCTTGAGGCGTGGCGGGGGCAGCGCCTATTGGCCAAGTGTCGCGCCGCTGTGCAGGGTATCTCTCTTGCGCCTATTGCGGCTCAGCGATCAGAACCTGAACGCAATGCTGACCGAGCCGAATTGTGAGGCTTCGCGTTGCGTTTCGAATTCCTTGCTGCGAATCGTATAGGTTGCGGTCAGGCGCGTGCTTGAAAAAATCAGCGCAAAGCCAAGGCTGGCATCGCCCACGAGCACTTCGCGGTCAACGCTGCGGCTATCGCGCCAGGTATTGCCATCCAGCGAAATATCGCGGGCCACCGCGCGGCCTTCAACGCCGCCAAAGACATACCACCCAAAACGCCCGGTCGGCTGAAAGAAAACCGAGCCGGCGGAAACCGGGCGCACGCGGGGCGGGCCGAAATCGGCTTCAAGCTCTGTGCCGTAGCGCAGCAGCATGCCCGCCGCCGCATAGGTATGCACATTGCCAAGACTGGCCGCGAGGCTTGGCACCAGGCCAAATCGCCGCCCGCCGGAATCGGGTTCGCCATTCATCCGCCATTGGCGGTTCGACACCAGGTTGATGCCGGGTTCATCGCGAATCTGGTAATCCCAGCCATAGGCGCGATCAATCCGCATCATATCATGCGTGGTGTTCTGCACCCATTCGCCAAGCGCAGAGGGCCCGACGACACCAAGCTGCAATTCAAGCGTGCCCATTTCACGCGCCGTATAGGAATGCAACGAAATCGCACCATAAAGCCAAGCCGCATAGGGGCGATCCTTCGGATCAGGATTGGTCGCGAGCGTGTCTTCCGGCGTGTACATCTTCTGCCCGAAGCTCAGCCCCCAACGCGTGACACCGCCGCCAGGGAAGAACAGGTTCGGCCCTTCTGTTAGCCCTGCAAGCCAGGCTGGCGGATCATAGGAAGGGGCGCGCCAGGCAAAGAGAAAACCATTGCTGTAAAAGCGATCATTGCCGGAGAAAGTGTCATTCTCCAACAGAAACGCGAAGGTGCCTGCCGGGTCAGCCTGTTGCTGCGCCGGCGTTTGGGCCAGGGCGGGCAGCGCTGCCAGAAGGGCCGAAGCGCAAAGGAGTACGCGTGTAATTCGGATCATGTCTCAGAACCGCCAGATCAACGGCACAACGAAGACGCAGATGATGAAAAACCAAATCATCATCGGCAGGCCGAATTTCCAGTAATCACCGAAGGCATAACCGCCCGGGCGCATGACCATGAGGTTCGTCGGTGTCGCGATCGGTGTCAGGAAGGCGGCGGCGGCGGCGATGCCGATGCTCATCAGCACCGGTATCGGCGAAATCCCCATGGAAGTCGCGGCCGCAACCCCAACGGGGATGATGATCAGCGCCGTTGCAGTATTGCTGATCAACTGGCCAAGCACAGCCGTCAGCACGAATAGCCCCGCGAGCAGGATCATCGGGCTGCCACCGGCTGCCATGGCAACCAGACCATCCGCCATCAATTGCGCTGCGCCAGTTTGTACCATCGCGGTGGAAAGCGGCATCATCGCCGCCACCAGGATCACCGTTGTCCAATCAATCGCGCGATAGCTTTGATCCACCGTCAGCACGCGCGACAATACAAGGATGAAGCAGGCGGCAATGCCCACCACCGCCCCCGGCAGAAGCCCGGTCGCGAGGAAAAACACCATGCCGGCCAGCACGCCAAGTGTGGTCCAGGCGCCGGCGCCAAGCGGCACGGCCTGACGGCGCACGGTATCGGGCGAATTCACCACCAGCACCTGCGGATCGGCCAGCCGCGTATCGAGCGCCTTCCAGGTCCCTTGCAACAACATGGTATCGCCTGCCTGCAACTGCACAGGCTCAGCGCCCACATCCGTGCCACCGCGCTGAATGGCAATCACCACCAGATCACCGCTTTCGGTGATCATGCCCTGATAGGCCGTCTGCCCGATCATTTCCGACCGCGGCGGAATCATCACCTCGGCAAGGCCGGAACTCCGATTGAACAGGCTGTCGCGCAAATCCTCATCGCTGTTTTCAAGCCGGAAGGCCAAATGCTGTTCCGTGGCCAACCGCGCCGCATCCTCACCCTGGCCGGAGACGATGAGAAAATCGCCCTCCATCATCGTGGGGCGGCGCAGCCTATCGCCCGTTAGGCCATCATTCACGGCGACAAGGCGAAGCCCTCCCCAGCTATCTTCCTGGAGTGCAGATGGTGGCTGGCCGATCAGCGGCGAAGTGGCGCGCAGCCGCAGCCGGAACAGGCCTTCCTTCAGCCGATATTGCTCAACAAGCGTGGTCGCATGGCGGCTGAAATCCACACTCATGGTCTCACCCGCGCGGTGCGGCAGCAGCTTCCGCCCGAACAACAGGGTGATGGTAATGACGCCAAGCAATAGCGGAATACCCACAATGGTGAATTCGAAAAAACCGATGGCGCGGAAGCCGGCATCCAAGGCGGCTTCACTCACCAGCACGTTCACCGGCGATCCGGTCAGGGCCAGTTTCGATCCCGCATGCGCGGCGAAAACCATCGGCATGAGCAATTGCGATGGCGGCAGACGCAGCCTGAGTGCCAAGACAACCACCACCGGCAAAAGCGCCGCAATCGCCCCATTGAGGCTGATGAGCGCGGTCAACATCGCTGCGAGCAGGGAAATCAGCACCAGAAGCCGCGTGCGGCTATTCTCACCAGCGCCACGGATCAGCATCTGCCCGGCCCAGGCCGTGACGCCGGTGCGATCCAGCGCAGCACTCACCACAAAAAGCGTCGCGATGAACATCACTGCGGGATCGCCAAAGCCCGATAGCGCCTGGTTCAGCGTGACAAGCCCGGTCGCGTAAAGCGCCATGCCGACGCCCATGGCGACCAGAATAACCGGAATGCGGTTCCAAATGAAAAGCACAATGGCCGCGAGGATGATCGCGGCCATGATGGTGATGTCATTCATGCTTCAGAGACCCCATGGCAGTCCGAGCAAATACCAGGCCGCCAGCAGCATGGTCCAGACCACGGAAATAGCGATGACATAAGGCAGCATCAGCGCAATCACCGTGCCCACGCCCGCATCCTTCTGATATTTGATCGCAAAGGTCACGATCATCGCGAAATAGGCATTGAGCGGCGTGATGGAATTCATCGGGCTATCGCCAACGCGATAGGCCGCCAGCACCACTTCCGGCGCCACGCCAAGCTGCATCAGCAGCGGCACGAATACCGGCGCAAAGATCGCCCATTTCGCAATCGCCGCGGTGATGATCAGGTCAATGCCAAAGACCGCAATCACAAAGCCGATCAGCAGCGCAACCGTGGGCAGGTTCAGCTTTTCCAGGAAATCCGCCATGGAAACAGCCGCCAATGTAGCCATGTTGGAATAATTGAAGATGGCGATGAATTGGCTGATGATCAGCAGCAGCAGGATCAGGCCCGCCAGCGCGCCAATGGATTTCTGGATGGCGGCGATGGCTTCGTTGGTGGTGCGCATGGTGCCGGCAGCGCGGCCATAGGCAATGCCGCAGACCAGAAAGATCAGCGCAATGGTGACGATCAGGCTGCCCATGAAGGGCGAGTTGCCGATGATGGCGCCAGTTTCCGGATTGCGCAGTGGCGCGCCCGGCGGCAGGGTCAGCAGGCCGATAAAGGCCAGCACGCCTAACAATGCATTCCGCGCGGCACGCAGGCCCTTATATTCCTCATCGGAGAGCACATTCTCACCGGGCACCTGGTAATCACCTTTATAGGGGCCAAGGCGCGGTTCGATCACCCTTTCGGTAATGACGCCAATCAGCACCGTCAGCATGGCGACCGAGGCGATGGAGAACCAGACATTCGCCGCCAGATCAATCGAGACATTCGGATTGACCAGCCGCGCCGCGTCATTGGTGATTTCGGTCAGAATGCCATCCACCGGCACGATCAGCACATTGACCATGAAGGCAGAAGCCACTGCGGCAAAAGCCATGGCAAGGCCGGCCAAGGGATGCCGCCCGACCGACATGAAGGCCGCCGCCGCCAGCGGAATCAGCACCAGATACCCCGCATCCGCCGCAATGGATGAAACAATGCCGACAAAGACAAGGATATAGGTCAGCAGCTTGGGTGGTGCCACGATCACCAACTTCCGGATCAACGCCTTTACCAGGCCGGCTTCTTCCGCCACGCCAACGCCCACCATGGCAACAATGATCACGCCAACCGCATTGAAGCCCATGAAATTAGGCACCACGCCGGTGAACATGAAGCGAATGCCGTCAATGGTCAGCAGGCTTCGGGCAGCGGTGGTCGCTTCCTCGATCTTGCCGGT
>JADCES010000250.1 GCA_020250005.1 Roseomonas sp. | reverse complement strand
GGTGCGTCGAAAATGAGGTCAAACTGGCGATTGTGAATAGCATCGAGAACGAAGTCGCTCGCCTGATTTGCAAGAAGACTGTATTCTTCTATGTAGGTGTTGCGTTGACTTGAATCGATCGCGCCATCCGCCAGCCGCGTGAGAAGGGCACGTATCGGCCCGGCAGTATCGCAACCCCCGTAAAGCAGTGTTTGGTTGACATACGATTCGTCCGCCGCGTGGAGAATGAGGGGAATCCGGTCATAGTAACGAATAGCATCGAGAACGAAGTCGCTCTTCTGATTGGCAAGAAGCATGTATTCTTCTTCGTAGGCGTTGCGCTGATCTGAATCGATGGCGCCATCCGCCAGCCGCATGAGCACCGCTTGGATCTGCCTTAAAGTATCGGAAAAATCGACAAGCAGGGGCGCGTCGAAAATGAGGTCAAACTGGCGATTGTGAATAGCATCGAGAACGAAGTCGCTCGCCTGATTTGCAAGAAGACTGTATTCTTCTATGTAGGTGTTGCGTTGATCTGGATCGATGGCGGCATCCGCAAGCCGAACGAGAAGGGCACGCATTGGCCCGGCAGTATCGAAACCCCCGTAAAGCAGTGTTTGGTTGACATACGATTCGTCCGCCGCGTGGAGAATGAGGGGAATCCGGTCACTGTAACGAATAGCGTCGAGAACGAAGTCGCTCTTCTGATTGGCAAGAAGCATGTATTCTTCTTCATAGGCGTTGCGCTGATCTGAATCGATGGCGCCATCCGCTAGCCGCGTGAGCACCGCTTGGATCTGCCCTAAGGTATCGGAAAACCCGGCAAGCAGGGGGGCGTCGCCAACCGCGCCATTAGGCGCGCCAAAAATGAGGTTAAGCTGGCCATCGTGAGAAGTATCGAGAAGGTCGTTACTCATCATGATACTGGAGCCTTTTCGCGACGTTTTTTCACCGCATTTTGCGACTTTTCTCATTTGAGAGCAGAAAAGTTAATAAATCCTAAACGACCTTGGGTTTTTCACTCGTTGGCAATTTTCTTAAGGAACCTCTGCTTTAGTCCTGTTCCCTTGGCATGTCACGGATTGTCGGTTTCTGTTGTGCATCGGAGAATCAAGCGTGGAGTGGGGCCATCATGCGGCAAAAAAGGTTCTCCAGCCTCAGCTTTGACCTCCACCACAGGATTAGGCGACGAGAGCGCTTCCTGGGTGAGATGGATTTGGTGGTTCCTTGTGCGTCACTCTGCACCCTGATTGAGCCTTATCATCCTTTAGGGAAAAGGGGCGCCCGCCGATTGGGACCCCGCGGATGCTGCGCTTCTACTTTCTGCAGCAATGGTTCAACATGTCTGACCCGAAGGCCGAGAACAGCCTTAATGACAACTCCGGCGCGCGGTCTCAATCCGCGGGGCAGGCAGCGCAGGCGGCGGGCTTTGCCCATGCCTTCAACGTGGCGGATGGGTTTGAAGGCCCGGTGGATGGCGCGGGGCATCGGGGAAGTGCCGCCGGGTGGAAGGCGTCTGACCTGGCTTGGCGGCAGCGCTGAACTGGGGCTTATCAGTTCTACAGGGTGAACAGGCTCAAAATATCCTGAAGGCTGGTGCCGCCGGCCAGGATGACATCATCACCCGCGCCGCCGATCATCGTATCCGCGCCATCGCCGCCGATCAGCGTGTCGTCGCCTGCGCCGGCATTCAGGCTATCGGCGCCGTCGCCACCATTCAGGACATCATTGGCGACCCAGTCTTCCCAGACGGAAAGCGTATCGGCACCCGCGCCCCCGGAAAGGCTAAAGGCACCACCGATCACTTCAAGCAGATCATCACCGGCATCGCCGAACAGACCATCACCGCCACCCCAGGCAGTGATCGTGTCATTCCCATCGCCGCCTGAAGCCTGATTCTGGTCGTCCCCGGCTTCCAGCAGGTCATCACCGACGCCGCCTGCCAGCGTGTCATTACCATCGCCACCGATTAGCGTATCCGCGCCATCGCCGCCCGAGAGGCTGTCATTGCCACGATCACTTTGCAGCCAATCATCGCCGGCTTCACCATTCAGTTCATCATCGCCATCTTCGCTGGCAAGGCTATCATTTCCCAAACCTGCGAAAATGCGGTTTGCGCCCGCACCACCCGAAAGACTGTCGGCGCCAGCGCCACCATCCAGCCAATCCTGACCATCGCCGCCGAGCAAGGTTTCCGCCGCGGCCCCGGAAAGCAGGGTGTCGTCACCATCCGCGCCATCAGCCGCGCCAAGAATGAGGCCAAGCCGGCCATCGAACAGGTCATCGCCGCCGCCAAGATCGATAATGCCTTCGATCCTGCCGGAATTGACAATCTTATCCGCATAGGAGCTGCCGGTGACGGCGTACCGCCCCTCTGTTCCCTGGCCGTTCGCGCTCAGATCAAGGAAAAGGCGGTTCATGATGGTGCCGCTATTGTTGAGTGATAGCTTTCCAGCCGCCGTAATGGCGACATCGGCGGCAGTTAGCGTCCCCTGCTGTTCCAAAACGGCAGGGCCAACTTTTGTGTTTACTGTAAGAGATTCCTCCCAAGGGATGATGGAGGGGCCAAGAAAATGGATCGCCCTGCCGTAATTCCAGTCAGTTTCGAAAAGCCCAGAAAGCAGGGTCGTCTCCCCTGGCGAAAGCAGGAGCCGCGCAAAAGTAATCATGGCGCAGCAGCCAAAAGGCTTCCGCTGCGCCGCAGAGGCAGGCAGGCGTCGACTTGTAGAAACAAGTTTAACAAAGGCTGCTCCGCGATAGATGCTTTAACAGAAATTAGTAGATTTAGAATCAATTAAAAACAAGCCAAGAATTATGGATGCGAAAATTGTTTTCCAAAAAGAAACCATTGGTTGAAATGTTTTTCCTAAATTAGACCGTTGGACTAGTTCCCTGAGCGGCGCTCGGACTACCCTGGCGCAGATGCCGCCGCCGGGGCATCATCCCCATGAAGGAGAACCGCCCATGACCCCATTGCCGCTGCAATCCGAATACCTCTGTCGCATGACGCTTGGCGTGGGTACGCCGCAAATGATCGGCACGACCCGCAATGGAGAGCTCCGCATCGTGCCGGTTACCGGCGGTACAGTTGTCGGCCCGAAGCTGAATGGCGAAATCATGCCGGGATCGGCTGCCGATTGGCTGCGCGTTGATCCGGATGGCTCGGCGCAGATTGATGTGCGGCTGACTATTCGCGCGGCTTCCGGCAGCATGGTCTACCTGTCCTATAATGGCATTCGCCATGGGTCCCCGGCTGCGCTTGCGAAGCTTGCGGCGGGGGAGAGCGTGGACCCTTCCGAGATCTATTTCCGCACGCTGATCCGCTTTGAAACCGGCGCCGCTGATCTTGCCTGGATGAACAAGATCGTCGCCGTCGGTGTGGGCCAGCGCCCGCCAAGCGGTCCTTGCTATGATGTTTATGCGGTGAAGTAAGGCGCGCGACCTGTCAGCGCCGCGCCGCCAATTGCTTATTCTCGAGCCGGCTGAGCAAGCGCACTACGGGCCAGAGCAGGATGAAATAGATGATCGCCGCCGCGACGATGGGCGAAGCGTTATAGGTAACGCTTTGCGCCTGCCGCGCCTGGAACAGCAATTCAGGCAGCGCCACGACGGACGCGATGGAGGTGAGCTTCACCACCTCCAGCGTGTTGGAAATCAGATCGGGCAGTACATTGCGCACCGCCTGGGGCAGCACGATGAAGCGCATGGTCTGCGCCGCTGAAAGCCCCGTGCTGCGCGCCGCTTCCACCTGGCCGCGCGGCACGCTTTCAATGCCGGCGCGCAGAATCTCGCCGTAATAAGCCCCCGTGTTCAGGAAAAACCCGATCGCCACCGCCCCCCAGGCGCTGATTTCCAGCCCCAGAAAGGGCAAGCCGGCAAAGATGAAAATCAGTAGCACGAGCGGCGGCAAGGCGCGGAACGTATCCACCCAAATGCGAAGCGGCCAGCGCACCCAGACGTAAGGCAGGGTGGACAGAACCGCCAGAATGATCCCGCCCAAAAGCCCAAGCGGCACCACCAATAGCGAAAGCAACAACGTGGCGCGCAGCCCCTGCCAGAGAATGGGGGAGGCTTCGCGCATGATCTCCCAATTCAGGAAGGCTTCGAGAAAATCCTGCATGTTCAGCGCTTCCAGGCAAAGCGCGTTTCAATCCAGCGGCCCAGCAGGACCACGGGAAAGAACAGCACAAGATAGGCCAGCGCACCGAGCGTGAGCGGCGATGGGTTGAAGGAATGGGAAAGCCCGGAACTTGCCGCGCCCAGAATATCCGGCACAGCCACCACGGAGGCGAGTGCGGTGCCCTTGGTGATCGCAATGGTGCGATTCGTCAGCGGCGGGATGGTGAGCCGCAAAGCCTGCGGCAGCACCACATAACCCAGCGCTTGCAGGAAATTCAGCCCGGTGGAGCGCGCCGCTTCCCATTGCCCCTTTGGCACGCTGGTAATGCCGGCCCAGAAAATCTCCTCCGAAAACGCCATGAGCACGAGCGTCAGCGCCAGCCAGGCGGAAGCGAAGCCCGATAGCTCCATCCCCATGCTGGGCAGGCCAAAGAACAGCAGTACGATAATCACCAGCGGCGGCAGGGCGCGGAACAGATCAACCACGAAAATGATCAGCCAATTGAGCGGCCGCACCCCCATGGCGCGCAGCACCGCCAGCGCCAGGCCAGCGATGAGGCCAGCGGCGATGATGCAGAGCGCCAGCACAATTGTCAGCCCGAAGCCTTCTATGATCTTCGGCAGATACTGCGCCATGACGCGCGCATTGAAGAAACTGTCGGTGAAGCGTTCCCAGCCGGTCATGGCGGGTCAATGCCGCTCGATCTGGCTGATGAAGGTGCGGAGCCTTTCATGGCGCGGCGCGCTGAACAGCTCAGAAGGCGGGCCTTGTTCCAGAATCTCGCCATCGGCCATGAAGACCACGCGATCCGCAGCGGCGCGGGCAAAGCTCATTTCATGGCTGACCACCACCATGGTCATGCCGTCTTCCCGCAATTCGCGCATCACGGCCAGCACACCACCGACCAATTCAGGGTCAAGCGCGCTGGTCGGTTCATCAAACAGCATGACGCGCGGTTCAAGCGCGATGGACCGCGCAATGGCGACACGCTGCTGCTGCCCGCCGGAAAGCTGGTTGGGGTAGTGATCCGCGCGATCAGCCAAATGCACCCGATCCAAGGCGCGCTGCGCCCGGGCTTCGGCTTCAGCCTTGTCCAGCCCCTGCACCTTGCGCAGTGCGAGCATGACATTCCCAAGCGCGGTCATATGCGGATATAGGTTGAAGGATTGGAACACCATGCCAATCCGTTGCCGCGCCTTGTTGATATCCGTGCGCGTATCCAGCATGTCTATGCCATCCACGATGATGGAACCGCTGGATGGTTCCTCCAACCGGTTCAGGCAACGCAGCAGCGTGGATTTGCCGGACCCTGATGGCCCGATCACGAAGACAAGCTGGCGTTCTTCCACGGTGAAATCGACGCCGCGCAGCACATGCAGGGCGCCGAAATGCTTGTGGATGGCGCGCGCTTCAACAATGGGGCGGGCGGGGGTCATGCCCGCCGCGCCCATGCGTTAAACGCCATCAGCAGCGCGGGTTCTGCGGTGTCGGGTCATGGCCCGGCAGATCGGGCGGGCCATAGCCTGGGAATTCCATCACCTCTGCCTGGTCAGGGCCGGGGCGATTGCCGAACCACTTCTCAGACAAGGTGGCGATGGTCCCATCGCGCTTCATGCAGGTGAGTACATCTTCAACCTGGTTGCGGAGCGCCGCGCTGTCACGCCGGAAGGGTGTGCCCCAATGCATGCGCGTGCCGGGCAGCACGAAATCCGCGATGTATTGCGGCGTGCGGGAAGCGGAAAACCGCACCACCGTATTGCCCGAGAGGTTGGCATAGGCGCGCCCCTGAATGACGGCCTGCACCGCATCGGGCTGCGTATCAAAAGCAAGCAGTGTCAGGTTCAGGCGCGCGGCATTGGCCGTGACCCAGTTTTCATAAGGTGTGCCCTTGTTCACGCTGATGGTCTTGCCGCGCAAATCTTCCTCGGACTTGATGGGCGGCGTGCCGCGCCGGATGCCGAATTGCAATTCGGTCCAGATATAGCCTTCCGTGAACAGCAGCGCTTCGGCGCGTTCGCGCGTGACAGTGGTGGGGGCGCAAAGGAAATCGTAGCGCCCCGCATTCATGGCCGGAATAAGGCCGGAGAAGGAGGCGCTTTCGATCACAATTTCCCGCCCCATCCGCTTGGCGACTTCGCGGAAGAGGTCAATCTGAAAGCCCTGTACACCGCCTTGCAACGAGGGGAAGGCATGGGGGGCGAAAGTGCCATCCACCCCGCAGCGGAGCGGCGGTTGGCCCTGGGCCAAGGCGGGCCCGGCGAGGGCTCCGGAGAGCAGCGCGGCAGCCAGAAAACGGCGCATGGGGGAACTCCTTCCAATCAAGCGAAGGGAAAACAGTCTCAGATGCGCGGAGCTCTGTCCATGCGCGCTTGCCACGAAACTGCCTTTCTCTGGTCGCGCTGCTGCCGTGCTGGGCAGGTTTAAGGGCGTTCTGAACGTTGCATGAGCAGGTGGATGTTTGCGCTTATTCTGATTGGTGCTGGTGTGCTGTGCGATCTGGTGTTGGTGGCGCTGTTGTTGGGCGATGCCACTGCGCCAGCACGGTTTTCGCATGCGGCGGTGGCACTGCTGGCGCTTGGCGGCGGCGGGCTCAAGCTTGGTGGGATGATGCTGCTGGAACCGCGTCGCCGCGCGGGCTGAGGTCAAGCACCGCGCATATTCATGAGCGAGAAATGAAATTTCTTTAACTCATTTCTCCACCCGCCGATCATCCATGCCGCGAAACACGATCAACTCACGTTTGGCGCGCGCCGCTTGCGGCAAAGCAAGCCAGGCCAAAAATTCGCCCATCACGCGCGCCGTGATGGTCGCGACATTATGGGCATGTGCCGCTTCCGGGCTGTACCAGCCAAGCTTTTCCAATTCGCCGGAACCTTGAATGGCGCCATGCACCGCTTCCGCCGGAGTAATCAAAAAACGCGCATGAAAGCGAATTGGCCGCCCCGTGGGGGTGATGGCGCGGCAGAGATACTCCAAGGCACCCAAATCCGCTGCCACGCCATCGCCGCGCTTTTCGCCCAAGACAAGCCCGGTTTCCTCAAACAATTCCCGCGCTGCTGCAATGCCCAAGGCGCGCGCCCGCGCCGGCGTCGCGCGCCGTTCCAGCAGGCGCCGAGGCTCCGCGCGCAATTCGCTGATGGCAGGACCACGATGATCATCGGGGTCCACGCGGCCACCAGGAAACACCATGACATCGGGCATGAAGCGATGCCCGGCATGGCGCTTTCCCATCAGCAATTCCGGCCCCTTCTTGCTTTGGCGCCAGACAATCAAGCTGGCCGCATCGCGTGGGCGCGCGGTGCGGGCGCGCGGGCTCCGCTTGCCTTCAACATCGGCACCACCGGGATTATCGGCGGTTGGGTCTTCGCGGCGTGGGTGGTCAGTCAAGATCAAAACCCCGGCTGCGTAGCCAGGCACGGAAGCCGAAGCGCTCCGGTACGGAAAGCTGCCGCGCGGCGTTTTCCGACCAGGTGCAGCCTTCCGGCGCGGGGCCATGGATTTCCGGATAACGCGGCTTTTGCGGGGGCCGCAGCGCATCATAGGCCGCAATCGCCTCGGCCTCATGCGCGCTGGAATAGGCTTCGCGATGGATCACGACCGATGGCGGTAGGCGTGGTGTCACCTCATTCCGCGCAACCGGCCAACCAAGCGAAAGCCCTGCCACGGGATAAACCCCCTTGGGCAGCGCAAACAAGGGTGCGATTTTTTCGATATGGCTGCGCACATAGGAAATCGGACAAGTGCCAAGCCCCGCTGCATCCGCCGCCGCAATCGCAGCGCCCAATGCCAGCGCTGCATCTACTGCCGTATTCAGGAAAGTGTCCATGTTATTATTGGCGTGTTCTCGCCCATGCAGCGCACAAGCCGCCTGGCCGCGCCGCATATCGCCGCAGAAAATCAGCAGCACCGGCGCATCCTTGATCCAGGGCATGGTGCCGATCCAATCCGCCACCTTCGCGATTTTCACCGGATCACGTGTCACGATAATCGAATATTGCTGCAAATCGGATTTGGAGGGTGCGGATTGCGCCGCCGCCAATACTGTATCCAATAGCGCGTCAGTCACCGCCTCAGCGCCGTAGCGACGCGTGACACGCCGATCCAACAGCGCGGCAAGGGCGGGTGGAATCGCCTCCGGCGGGGTGAAGGGCAGGGCGCCGTAGCGGGCGCGGATCAGATCTTCGGGCTTCATGACGCCAAACTGGCACCGCAAGCCATCAAGGGGAAGCGGGCACCACCCAGGCATCCGCCACCGTCACGCCCTGGCCTTCGGCATGGATGATCAGCGGGTTGATTTCCGCTTCCGCCACGCCGGGTTGGGCCGCCAAACGTGACGCCGCCACCACCGCGCGCGCCAGCGCATCCAAATCCCCGCGCGGCAGGCCGCGCCAGCCGGCCAAGGGCTTTAGCCCCTTTACCTCCGCGATCATGGCGCGCGCCTCTGCCTCATCAACCGGGGCGATGCGGAGTGCGGTATCGCGGTGCAATTCCGCCAGGATGCCGCCGGCACCGACCAGGATAATGGGTCCCGCTTCGGGGTCTCGCCGGAAGCCGATGATCGCCTCAGCCAGGCCCTTCACCATGGGCTGCACCAAAAACCCGGTGATGCGCGCCGCCGGGGCGCGCGCCCTGACGCGTGTCAGCATCGCAGCGGCCTCGGCCTCCAGCGCCACCGGGTCGGGGATGTTGAGCGCCACGCCCCCTACTTCCGTCTTATGTGCCAGATCGGGCGAGAGGATCTTGAGCGCCACAGGATAGCGCAGCCCTGCTGGCACCGCATCGGGCGCGGCCATGACGGCAAAGGGGCTATCCAGGCCGAAAGCCGCGAAAAGCCGCCGGGCATCAGCCTCATCCGGGTTGGCGGGGATGGTGTGGCTGATGGAAGGCGCTGGGGCCTCGGCCCGTGGCGCGCGCCAATCAAAAAAGGCCCTGATGACATCGGCGCAGGATTCCGGGGTGCGGAAGGCGGGGATGCCGGCCTCGCCCAGCAGCCGAAGCGACGCATCGGCCTGCGGCACCAGAAAGGCCGCGATGGGCTTGCCAAGCCCGGCCTTCACCGCACCGGTAATCCCCGCCACCGCATCATGCGGGCGGAATTGCGCGGAAGACCCGACCACGGAAAGCACCATATCCGTGCCTGCATCGGCGGCGAGGGCCGAAAGCGCTGCTTCCACCTTATCGGCGCGCGTGCCGGCGAGTGTCACATCAATCATCCGCCCATGATGCGGCAGGCCAGCGGCTTCCAGCCCGGCCACGGCGGCGGCATCGGGCGGGCAGGTTTCAATGCCGACAACGCCCAAGGCATCCACCGCCATCGCGCCGCCGCCACCCGTGGTGGTCATGACGGAAATGGTGCGGCGCGGATTGGCCAAGGGCTTCCGCCCAATGAACAAGGCGGGCGCTTCCAACAGCGCTTCAATCATCGTCACGCGCGCAATGCCATTGGCGCGGAAGAAGGCATCCGCCGCCGCATCCGAACCCGCCAGCGCGCCCGTATGGCTGCCGGCCAATTCCGCGCCAAAGCTGGAACGGCCAAGCTTGAAGGCGATGATCGGCTTGCCCAGCGCATGCGCGCGGCGCGCCGCGGCGGCGAGTTTTTTCGGCGCGCGAATCGCTTCCAGAAACAGCAGCACCGCATCAACGCCCGGGTCTTCCACCAGCATGCCGGCGATTTCACTCGCGGTCAGATCGGCTTCATTGCCGGTGCCGATCAGATGCGAAAAGCCGATCCCGCGCGGCGCACCGCGCGCCATGATGGCCCCCATCATGGAACCGGATTGCGACACGAGGGCGATGCGCCCGGCCGGCAGGTTTTCGGCTTCCAGCGCGGCATTCACCGAACAGGCGGTGCGCGCATTCAGATTGACCAGCCCCATGGAATTCGGCCCCAGCAGCCGCACGCCCGCCGCTTTCGCTGTCGCCAACAGCCTCTCCTGCAAGGCGCGGCCTTCCGGCCCGGCCTCGGCAAAGCCATCGGCCAGAATGGCGGCGACAGGAATGCGCTTTTCCGCCACCGCCGCGATCTGGCCTTCCACATGCTGTGTGCCAAGCAGCAGATAGGCCAGATCAATCTCCCCCGGCACATCGGCCAGGCGGGGATAGGCGCGTTCGCCAAGGATCGTCTCGGCACTTGGATTGATCGGGAAAAGATCGCCCGTAAAACCGTGCTTGCGCAAATAAACCTGCGCGCGCGCGGTCAGGCGCTTCGGGTCTGACGATCCGCCAATCAGCGCAATGCGGCGCGGGTTGAGCAGGGCAGAGGCAAGGCGATCCATCAGGTCAATCCATCAATTCAAGGCGGGCGTAACGCAGCCCTCAGGTGGTGTTTCTGGCCGTGCGATATGCAGCGCCATGAAGGCGATTTCTTGCGCAGTATCGGGCAAGGTATTCAATTCATGATCATGCAGCGAAACGCGCCCGGCTTGGATGCGTTCGCGCACCGCATGGCGCGCCAGCAATTCCCTTGTCGGTCGCAGCAGCACGGCGCGTTCCCCTTCCGGCATGCCATCCAACCCGCTGAAGATCACCACCGCCGCGGGGCGCGACCAGACAAGCCGCGCCGGCAATGGCCCCAGATGGCGCGCATTGGGCGCGAAAGCACATGCCGCCGCGGCCTCAATCGCTTCCAAGGCGCCGCTTGGCGGTAAGCGCTGCGCTGCCGCCAGAATTTCCGGCGCCGTGGCGGCTGCGCGCCCTGATACCAGGACGAGCAGCGCCAGCGCAGCGGCGATGAACGGCTTCAGACCGGGTCCCAGCAGAAGACATCGCCGGAACGCTCAAGCGGCGAAAAGGCCTGCTTCAGCGCGGGCAGCGCATATTCTTCGATCATCTCAGGGGTCCAGCCTTCGCTGCGGTGAATGCCGCGGATCGGGCGGGATTGGCTATAGACGAAGATCTCATTCATCCGCGGCGAGAAGATCTGCCCCGTCACATCCTTCGCCGCATCGGAAGCGAGGAACACCGCAAGCGGCGCGTTCTTATCCGGCGTCATGCGCATGATGCGTTCCACGCGACGCTTTTGTTCCGGCGTCTCGGCGGGGATCGAACCGGTCATGCGGCTCCAGGCGAAGGGGGCGATGCAATTGGACCGCACATTGAAGCGCGCCATATCAAGCGCGATGGATTTTGACAGGGCCACAATGCCAAGCTTGGCCGCCGAGTAATTCGCCTGGCCGAAATTGCCGATCAGGCCAGAGGTGGACGACATATGCACATAAGCGCCCGATTGCTGGGCGCGGAAATGCGTGGCCGCCGCGCGGGAGACATAAAAGGACCCGGAAAGATGCACGGCAATCACCGAATCCCATTCTTCCGGCGTCATGCGATGGAAAATCTGGTCGCGCAGAATGCCGGCATTATTCACAACGATATCAATGCGGCCGAAGTGATCCATGGCCGATTGCACAATCTTCTGCGCGCTGACCCAGGTGGCCACGCTATCGGTGCAGATTTCGGATGTGCCGCCGTTTTGGGCAATGATTGCCTTGGTTTGCTGCGCGGGCGTCGCATCCTGGCCTTCACCGGAAAGCGATGCCCCCACATCATTGATGATCACCTTGGCCCCTTGGCCCGCCATCATGATGGCGATTTCCCGGCCAATCCCATTCCCCGCACCGGTGACAATGGCAACCTTACCTTCAAGCATATTCGGCATCTGGCATTCCTCCTTGCTTCTGCACGGGCGGAGATTAGACCCGGCCTGCCGAGCCGTGAAGCCGGGTTGCCGGTTTTGCGAACCGCGCCTAGGTTGATCTTGTAACGAACGGGGGCAGCCGTGGCGTTGGTATCCCTACAGGGCGTGGGCAAGGTGTTTTCAGGCCGCACCGGTGCCTGGGAAGCCGTGCGCGAATTCACCCTTGACCTGGCCGAGGGCGAATTCTTCTGCCTGCTCGGCACTTCTGGCTGCGGCAAGACAACAGTGCTGAACATGGTGGCCGGGTTTGAAGCGCCCACCGCCGGCAGCATCCTGTTGGATGGCGCGCCGGTGCGAGGGCCTAGTGCGGATCGCGGTGTGGTGTTTCAGGGCCATGACAGCCTGTATGATTGGCTGACCGCGCTGGATAACATCGGCTTCGGTTTGCGGCTACGTGGCATGGGCAAGGCGGAACGGCGCGCCAAGGCGGAACATTTCCTCCGCATGGTCGGCCTGACGGGGCAGGGTGCGAAACACCCCTCAGAACTTTCCGGCGGCATGAAGCAGCGCATTCAGATTGCGCGCGCACTGGCGAATGACCCGCGCATGCTGCTGATGGATGAACCCTTCGGCGCCTTGGATGCCATGACACGCGCGGTGTTGCAGGGGGAGCTCAGCCGGATTTGGGCCGAGACCAAGAAGACCGTGCTTTTCATCACGCACGACATTGAAGAAGCCTGCGCGCTCGCAACCCGTATCGGCGTGATGCGCCGCGGGCCGGGGGGGACGCTCAAGGCCATTGTGCCGGTGGATCTGCCCTTCCCGCGCGAACGCACATCGGATGCCTTCATGCGCGTCTTCCGCGATGTGCATGGCCTTATTCATGATGAGATCCACGGTGCGCATTGAACGCCTGACCACCATTGCTGGTTATATCGCGGGCTTCGCCCTGCTGTTCCTGATCTGGCATCTGGCGGCGAGTTTCCTGGTGCGCTCCACCCTGTTTCCACCGCCCATGCCGGTGTTGGAACGTGGCTGGATGCTGATTGAAGAAGGCATTCTGCAGGAACAGATCATCGCATCGCTCAGGCGCATCGCGCAGGGTTTCCTGCTGGGATCGGCGATTGGAATTCCGATCGGGCTCGCGATTGGGTCCTTCAAGCCGGTGCGCTGGCTGCTGGAACCCTGGACTGAATTCTTCCGCTTCATCCCGGCGGTCGCCATGATCACCGTCGCAGTGATCTGGTTTGGCATTGGTGAGGAAAGCAAGGTCTTTCTGATTGCCTATACTACCATCTTTGTCGTGATCATCTCGACCGCCGCCGGTGTAGGTGCGGTGGGGCGGGACAAGATCAGGGCCGCGCAATGCCTTGGCGCCAATCGTTGGCAAGTGTTTGGCCTGGTCGCGCTGCCGGCGACCGTGCCCTATATCCTGACCGGCATGCGGCTTGCCATGTCCAATGCCTTCGTCACCATTGTGGCGGCGGAGCTGATCGCTTCCAATGATGGGCTTGGCAAGATGCTATGGGATGCCAGGCTTTTCATGCAGATCGAGGATATTTTCGTGGCTCTGGTCGCGCTTGGGCTGCTGGGCTTCGCGACCGATCGCAGCTTTCGTTTTCTGATCCGCGCCTTTGCGGGGCGCTTCAACGCAACCGTCTAAAGGGAGATTGCACCATGCTTCGTCGTTCACTTCTGGCGCTGCCGGCTGCCGCTGCGGGCGCCTATATCCTGCCCGCTTCCGCGCAAGCGCCCACCAAGATCACCATCGCCACCGGCGTTGATCCTTCCTTCGCGCAATTCTATGTGGCGAAGGAAGGGGGCTTTTTTGAACGCAATGGGCTGGATGTTACGGTGAATACCGGGCCATCGGGCAGTGCGATGATTGCGTTTTTGATCGGCAATCAGATCAATGCTGCCTATGGCGCCGAACAGGCCGGCGTTTCCGCCCATGTGCGTGATGCCAATGTGGTGGCTGTAGCGGAAGGGGTCGCGCTCATGCGCTGGCTTTCCGTGCTGGGCCGCAATGTCGAGAATATGGAAGCGCTCAAGGGCAAGCGCGTGGGTGTTGCGCGCGGCACGGGCAGTGAGACCTTCTGGCTTTCCGTTGTGTCACGGCTTGGATTGAACCAGGCGGATTACACCATTGTGAATGTCGAAGCGCCGGAAATGGTCGCCGCCATGGAACGCGGCAATATTGACGCCTTCGTCGTTTGGGAGCCCTGGCCGACGCGCGCCATGCGTGCCATTCCGGGCAGCAAGATTCTGCTCAGCAATGACCAGATCGCGATTCAAAGCAATTACGTCTATGTAAACAAGGGCTGGGCGGAAGCGAACCGCGCCACCACGGAACGCTTGATGCGGTCTTTGGTGCAGGCAACGGATTTCATTGCCAGCAATCGCGACCAGGCGGTGCAGCAGGTGGCGCGTTTCCTGCGCCAAGATCGCGCTTTTATCGCTGAGCTGATGGGCAAGGTCGAATATCGCATGAACCTGACCAATGACAGTGTTGCCTTCATGCAGCGCGCGATTGATCAGCTGCGCGGCATGAACCGGCTGGATCGCCCCGTCACCACTGATCAGGTGATCTGGAAGGATCCGCTGAGCTGGGTGGCGGCGGATCGCGTCAAGATCTGAGAGGCCAGCGTGGCGCTGATTTTCCGCCGCGCCACGCGGGGGGATTTGCCCGCCATCATCGCGCTTTTGGCCGATGACATGCTGGGTCAGGGGCGCGAGGATGCCGCTGACCCACCGAACCCTGCCTATCTTGCGGCCTTTGCCGCGATTGATGCTGACGCCAATCAATGCCTGGCCGTGGTGGAAGATGCCGGTCAGGTGATTGGCTGTTTGCAACTCAGCTTTATTCCGGGGCTGTCACGGCTTGGCATGTGGCGCGGCCAGATCGAAGGCGTGCGCATTGCCGCCGACCGGCGCGGCGATGGGCTCGGCCGGCAAATGTTCGCCTGGGCCATTGCCGAATGTCGCGCCCGCGGTTGCGGGCTGGTGCAACTCACCACCGATAAGCAAAGGCCCGAAGCGCGGCGCTTTTACGAAAGCCTTGGTTTTGTCGCGAGCCATGAAGGCATGAAGCTGACGCTCTAGATTCTGATCAAGCGGCGCGGAGATGCCCGGGGTTGAACAAGCCACCAGGGTCCAAGGCTTCCTTCACCCGAGCGCTGATCTTGGCCAGTGGTGCCGTTTCTTCAGGCAAGATCGGCACGGCAAGGCGGAGCGATTCTGGCGCGCGGAACAACATGGCCGCGCCGGCTTCAGCCTCAGCCGCCGCGCTGATGGCGGCGTGATTGGCGGTGCTGGGGCTCGCGGCAATCCAGACCAGGCCGCCGCCCCAATCCAGCATGGCGCGCCCACCGATCGCATCCGCTGCGGCAGCGATGCGCGGCCCCGCGGAGGGCCGTACCGAAACCCGCCAGATCGCTTCACCGGGCATGGCCCGAAGCGGTTCCACTTCCCGCACGCCGCGCCAGAAAGCGCGGCTTTCGGCATCCTCAATCACACGCTGTGTGCCAAAACTACCCAGCACGCCGCGCAGCTTTTCCATGCGATACGTGACGGATGCTGCGAAATCCTCAAGCCTCATCGCCGCAACAACGTGATCCCTTTGCGGCAATGCGGCAGCGGCTGAAACACCAAAGGGGCTGCCAAGCCCGGCGGACAGCGCGTCCACAGCGCTGGCAAGATCGGGCGTTTCAATCAGCAGGGTCGCGCTGGTCTCGGGCTTTGGCAGCACCTTGAGCGTCACTTCGGTGATGACGCCAAGCGTGCCGTAGGACCCCGATAGCAGCTTGCATAAATCAAGCCCTGTGACGTTCTTCAGCACACGCCCGCCGGAACGGATCGCCTCACCCGCACCATTGATGAAGCGCAGCCCCATCACATGATCGCGCGTCGCCCCCCAAGCAACGCGCCGCGGCCCGGAAAGATTGGCTGCCACCACGCCCCCAATGCTGGGCGCCGCGGAGGTGCCAAAAACCCCATTCAAATAGGGCGATTCAGCAATCAATTGCTGGCCTTTCTCAGCCAGAGCCGCTTCGATTTCAGCGAGTGGCGTACCGGCGCGCGCGCTGATGATCAGCTCCGCCGGGCGATAGAGCGTGACCCCGGTGAGCGCCCGCGTGGAAAGGCTGC
This sequence comes from Roseomonas sp., assembly GCA_020250005.1. Lineage (GTDB taxonomy): Bacteria > Pseudomonadota > Alphaproteobacteria > Acetobacterales > Acetobacteraceae > Neoroseomonas. The sequence continues at coordinate 15,563 of JADCES010000250.1, read as the reverse complement.
GTGCGGCCTGTACCGGGCGCAGCATACCGCGCTTTGATCCCTGGCCTTCAATGGCCAGCGGTTCACGCGCCGCCTGCGCTGCCTGCACCGCGGCGATGATGCCGGCCTCATCCGTGGGTGCAATGGTGGTGCTCATTCGGCAGCAAGTGCCGGCGCCAGCGCGCCTTGCAGTGGGAATACCTTGGCAGGATTGAGCAACCAGTCAGGATCAAAAGCGGTTTTTATGGCGCGCTGCTGCGCCAATTCATGCTCCGCGAATTGCACATTCATCAGATCGCGCTTTTCGACACCAACGCCATGCTCACCCGTCAGGCAGCCGCCCACTTCCACACAAAGCTTCAGAATATCGGCGCCAAAGGCCTCAGCGCGGCGGAAGCTATCCGCATCATTCGCGTCAAACATAATCAGCGGATGCAGATTGCCATCACCAGCATGGAACACATTGGCGACTTTCAAGCCGTATTGATCGCTCATCTCCCCGATGCGCTTCAGCACGCGCGGCAATTCGCTGGTCGGGATGGTGCCATCCATGCAGAGGTAATCCGGGCTGATGCGCCCAACCGCGCCAAAGGCACCCTTGCGGCCCTTCCAGATGGCAAGGCTTTGTTCCGCGGTCTCGGCCACCTTCAGGCTTATCGGATCGAAGCGCGCGCAGATATCCTTGATGCGCGCAAGCAAAGCATCCTGCTCAGCAATGCTGCCTTCAACCTCAATGATCAGCATGGCTTCCGCATCCAAAGGATAGCCCGCATGGGCGAAGGCTTCGCAGGCATGGATGCAGGGCTTGTCCATGAATTCCAGCGCCACGGGGATAATGCCGCTGCCGATAATGGCGTCCACCGCGGTGCCGGCGATTTCGATGGAATTGAAGGCCGCCAACATGGCGCGCGCGCCTTCCGCACTGCGCAGGATGCGCACGGTCACTTCCGTCACAATGCCCAATTGGCCTTCACTGCCGGTAATCAATCCAAGCCAATCATAGCCTGCCGCATCCAGATAGGTGCCACCAATTTCCAGTACTTCACCTTCAATGGTAACGAATTTCACGCCGAGCAGATTATTCGCCGTCACGCCATATTTCAGGCAATGCGCACCACCCGAATTCATCATCACATTGCCGCCAATCATGCAGGCAAGCTGTGATGAGGGATCGGGTGCGTAGAAGAAACCCTCAGCCTCCACCGCCTTGGTGATGCCGATATTCGTGACACCGGCACCCACCACTGCGTAGCGATCCGCGTAATTGATTTCGTGAATGGCATTAAGCCGCATGAGGCCAACCACCACCGCATCTGCCAAGGGCAAAGCGCCACCCGAAAGGCTGGTCCCCGCCCCGCGCGGCACCACACGAATGCCCTGTTCATGGCAATAGCGCAGCACCGCCGCAACCTGTTCGGTCGAAGAAGGCAACACCACCGCGAGCGGCATTTGCCGATAGGCCGCAAGCCCATCGGTTTCATAGGGCTTCAGGCGAATCCCTTCCGCAATCACGCCATCGCCAGGCACAAGCGCTTGGAGCGCCGCGACGATTTCCGCACGACGGGCAAGAATCTCAGGCTTTGGAGCGGGCAGAGCGATCATGACGGCTTCCTGTGGGTATCCCGAAAATGCACATCTGGCTGGCCATGGGCAAGGGCCAGACGTATCTAGCAGGCAATGCCCCTTTGGCGAAGTGCGGCGAGAACCCGCCCCGCGCAGTCTTCAGCGCTGGCTTCCCCAGTATTGAGCAGAATATCGGGGGTCTCGGGCGGTTCATATGGGCTGCCCAGGCCGGTGAAATTTGGAATGAGCCCAGCCTTCGCCTTGGCGTAGAGCCCTTTGGGGTCACGCGCCATGCAGGTTTCAATCGGTGCATCAACATGAATTTCCAGGAAATCCTGAGCACCGATCAATTCACGCAGCATTTGCCGATCCGCCCGAAACGGGGAGATGAAGGAAGCGAGCACAATCAGCCCCGCATCCATCATCAGCTTCGCCACTTCGCCGGCACGGCGGATATTTTCAACGCGATCCGCAGCGGTGAAGCCAAGATCTCGGTTTAGTCCATGACGGAGGTTATCACCATCCAGGCTGTAGCAATGCCGCCCGGCAGAGAATAGCGCCTGTTCCACCAGATTAGCGATGGTGGATTTGCCGGAACCGGAAAGCCCCGTGAACCACAAAAGCATGGGCCGCTGCCCATTGCGTTCAGCCCGTGCGGCGCGATCTATGGTGAAGTTGGCAATGTGAATATTGCTGGCGCGGCGCAGCGCATGGCGAATCATGCCGGCCGCCACGGTTTCATGGGTAAACCGATCCACCAGGATGAAGCCGCCGGTTGCACGATTTTCGCCGTAACTGTCGAAGGCGATCGGCTTCAACGTTACCAGGTGGCAAAGCCCCAAATCATTCATCTGAAGCGTGCGTGCGGCGATATGATTGCCTGTGTTCACATCAATGCCATGCCGGAGTGACGTGATGCGCGCCTGGGTCCATTCCTGACTGATGCGGAGCAGGTAATCCCGCCCCGGCAGCATTGGTTCAGCCCCCATCCAGAGAATATCGGCGGCGATTTGATCGGCAATTTCGGGTGGCGCTTCAGACGCGACCAGCATGTCACCGCGGGCGATATCAATCTCATCGCCAAGCGTCAGGGTTACCGCCTGGCCTGCAATCGCTTCAGGCAAATCGCCATCAGCGGTGACAATGCGCTGCACTTGGGCAGCGCGGCCGCTGCCGGCCAGGCGGATATCCTGCCCAGCCGCAATCCGCCCGGAGGCGACAGTGCCGGAAAAACCGCGAAAGGATGCATCCGGCCGATTGACCCATTGCACGGGAAAGCGGAAGGGTTTGGCGGCGTGATCCGACAGCACCTCAACCTCCTCAAGATGCTGCAGTAGGCTCGGGCCTTGATACCAGGGTGTATTCTGCGAAGGGCTCGTCACATTATCCCCGAGCCGGGCGCTCAAAGGGATGGGCAGGATTTCCCGAAAGCCGAGGCTTCCAGAAAATTCCCTATATTCTTGGGCGATTCTATCGAACTGCAGGCGATCAAAAGCGACCAAATCCAGCTTATTGACCGCCAGCACAATGTTGCGAATGCCGAGTAGTGAGCAGATCAGCGAATGCCGTTTGCTCTGCGGCAGCAGGCCCTTGGATGCGTCTACAAGAATGATGGCGAGCGACGCGGTGGAAGCGCCAGTTGCCATATTGCGCGTATATTGCTCATGGCCAGGTGTATCGGCGACAATAAAACTGCGACGCGGCGTGGCGAAATAGCGATAGGCAACATCAATGGTAATGCCCTGCTGGCGCTCAGCCTCCAGCCCATCCAGCAGCAGGGCAAAATCAATCTCCCCGCCGGTGGTGCCGTGGCGGCGGCTGTCGCGGCTGAGTGCGGCATAGGTATCCTCAAAAATCAGCCCGCATTCATGCAGTAGCCGCCCGATGAGGGTGGATTTGCCGTCATCCACCGACCCACAGGTGATGAAGCGGAGCAAATCGCGTCGCGCGGACATCAGAAATAGCCCTCACGCTTTTTGCGTTCCATCGAAGCGTCCGTGTCATTGTCAATCAAGCGGCCTTCGCGTTCACTGCTGCGCGCCGCGCGCATTTCAGAGATAATGTCGGCAGGTGTGGCCGCAGTGCTCTCCACCGCGCCGGAAAGCGGATAGCAGCCAAGGGTACGGAAGCGCACCATTCTGGTTTCAGGCGTTTCGCCTTGCTCCAGCGGCAGCCGCTCATCATCCAGCATGATCCAAGTGCCGGCGCGGCGCACCACGGGGCGCGGCGCCGCGAAATAGAGCGGCACAACCGGAATATCTTCTGCCGCTATGTAATCCCAGACATCATATTCAGTCCAATTGGAAAGGGGAAAAATGCGCATGCTTTCCCCCAGTTGGATCCGCGTATTGAACAAGGACCATAATTCGGGCCGTTGTGCGCGCGGGTCCCAGACATGGCCCGGCCCGCGGAAGGAAAAGATGCGTTCCTTCGCGCGGGATTTTTCCTCATCCCGGCGCGCGCCGCCAAAGGCGGCATCAAAGCCGTATTTATCGAGCGCCTGACGCAAGGCTTCTGTCTTCATCACCTGCGTATGGAGTGCAGAGCCGGAAGCAATGGGGTTGATGCCGCGTGCGAGGCCTTCCTGATTGGTATGCACCAGTAATTCGAGACCAAGGCGTTCCGCCATGCCATCACGGAAGCGGATCATTTCCTTGAACTTCCAGGTGGTATCAATGTGCAATAACGGGAAAGGCGGCTTGCCCGGGAAGAAAGCCTTCATCGCCAAATGCAATAACACGCTGCTATCCTTGCCGATGGAATAGAGCAGTACCGGTCGGCGAAAGGCAGCGGCACCTTCGCGCAGAATACCGATGGCCTCCGCTTCCAGGCGCGCAAGATGGAGCGTGAGACGTTGTTTTGCCGGCATCGCTTTAAAATAGCATCGTGACCGCCGCTTTCAACCGCGCCTTATTTCGCGAGCCACCCGCCATCTACCGGCAGGGCAATGCCGGTTGTGAAACTCGCCGTATCGCTCGCCAGATAAAGCACGCCATCTGCCACTTCTTCCGGCCTGCCGAAACGGCCCATGGCGTGCCGGGCACGAGATGCGGCGCGGGCCGCTTCCGGATCCGCGCGGCGGTTCATGCTGCGCGCAAGCAAGGGCGTATCAATCGCCCCCGGCACAATCGCATTCACGCGAATATTGTCGGCAACAAAATCAAGCGCCATGACGCGCGTCAGACTCAATATCGCACCCTTGGCGGCGATATATGAACTGTTGCCGGCACCACCCGCGATGGCGAGCTGTGATCCCGTGGTGATGATCGCCCCACCCCCCTGGCGCTTCATGGCGGGAATGACGGCGCGCGCCCAAAGCCAGGTGCCGCCGACATGGACACGAAACACCGCATCCCAATCCTCAGGTTTGGTGTCCAGCACTGTGCCGCCGACTGAAAACCCCGCAGCCGCAAACAGGATATCAATGCGCCCATAATGCTGCAGTATGGCCGCCGTATCTTCATCCGCCGCGCCGGGGGCGCCAACATCGGAAACGCGCGCCAGTGCGCCACCAATAAGCTTGGCAGTTTCCTCAACCGCTGCCGCGTCGCGGTCCACCAGCGCGAGCTTGGCGCCTTCCTTGGCAAACAACACGGCGGTCGCGCGACCAATACCGGAACCAGCGCCGGTAATGACTGCAATCTTGTCCTTCAAACGCATGGAATTCTCCTGGATGGGCTTCACTTCGGCAGCCGCTTGGCGTCCCGCCGCTGTTCATAGGCCTTGGCATGCAAAAACGCCGCTTCATGCAGGCTGCTGGGCAGCCCATGGCGCCGCACGGCTTCCAGCAGAAAGCCCAGGATGTGATCGGCTTCGATCCGCCCGCACGCTTCCAAATCACGCAGCATGGAGGCTGTGTAGGCGCTGGCATCATCGCCAAAGACACCGCGATATTGCTGCATAAAGGCATCGCTGACAGGAAAGCCCTCGGCGGCAGCGATGGTGGCATTTGCTTCCAGAACGCCGTGCATGAAGGCAATACCGCCGGGCGCGCGCGCGATCTCACCGACATTGGCGCGCATCAACACGGTGCAGATGGCACTGGTGCCAAGATGCACCAGCTTTTCCCACATCTGCGCCATGATATTGGGCACGGCGGTCGCGATCATGCCGGGTGCTGCGCTGAAAGCGCCCGCTATGCGTTCAACCCGCGCACTCATGCTGCCCGTGATTTCGCCAAAAGTCAGCCAACGCCAATCATTCAAATGCCGGATCGTGCCATCGGGCAGGAGGCTCGCCTGGATTTTCGCGATCCCCCCCAAAACACGATCTTGGCCAAAGGCGCGGCATAGCGCATCGATATGGCTGATGCCGTTCAGCACTGGGATGATGGCGGTGCGCGCATCAATGGCTGGACGGATTGTCTCCATCGCCTCAGCCAAATCATAGGCCTTGCAGGTCAGCAGCACCACATCCCATCCGTGTTGCAGCGCATCAGGGGTGATGCAAGCAACCTTGGCCTGATAATCGCCCAGGGGGCTCAATATCCGCAAACCATCCTGGCCCAGAACTGCAGCGCGCTTTGGCCGTACCAGAAAGCAGGGATCAAGCCCGGCCTGATGCAGGCGCCCGCCGAAATACCCGCCCAAGGCGCCCGCGCCCAAAATCAAAATCCGCATCCGACCCCCATGCACAACAGCGACATCAGGCTAGCGCAAAGCGCCTTCCCTGCGAATGCCGGGCAACCCCGTTACCTTCGGATAATTTCCGGGACATGCATACTGCGAAAACCCTGCTATGTTGTGCCGATGCGGAAATGGCTCCTTGCCCTTCTTCTCTTGCTTGGTGCGGGCGCTGCCTGGTGGGCAGCCGGCCTCCCACGCCCATCCTTCCTTGAGGCGGATAATCGCGCCGGTGCGCCGCGGCTCCGCACCGCCATGCTGGATCGCGGTTCCATCACCGCCGTGGTGGCGGCGACAGGTACGGTAAACCCAGTGACGCTGGTGCAGGTGGGCAGCCAGCTTTCTGGCCAGATCCGCGAATTGCTGGCGGATTTCAACTCGAAGGTGCGGGCCGATCAACCCATCGCGCAATTGGACACGGCGACCCTTGAGGCCCGCCGCGCGGCGGCCGAGGCTGATGTGCACGCTGCCGCCGCGCAAATCACCGTCTCCCGCGCGCAGGCGGAACGCGCTTTGGCGGATCACGCGCAAGCCAGGGCGCAGATTGAAGCGGTGCGCGCCGCCCTTTTGGGCGCCGAGGCCAGCCTGCGCGATGCGGAGGTTGAAGCCGCGCGCACCGCGGAACTGCGCGCCCGCGGTGTGGGGACGGAACGCGAAGCCCTGCGTGCTGGCTTCACGGCAGACAGGCTGCGCGCTGCGGTGGCGCAGGCCCAGGCCGATATTTCCCGCGCCGATGCGGGGCTTTTGGCCGCTGCCGCCGCAGCCCGCACCGCTGAAGCGCAGGTTGAAGCCGCGATTGCCGCGCGCGAACAAAGGGTCGCGCAGCTTCGCCAGGTGGAAGTGGATCTGCGCAACGCCACGATCAAATCGCCAATCGATGGCGTGGTGGTATCGCGCAACATTGATGTCGGCCAAACCGTCGCGGCTTCCTTCCAATCGCCCATCCTGTTTCAGATCGCCGCCAGCCTGGATGAGATGGAAGTGCATGCAACGGTAGATGAGGCTGATATTGGCCGCGTTCGCGCGGGCCAGGAAGTGACCTTCACGGTGGCTTCCTACCCCAATGAGACGCTGCGCGGCCGTGTCAAGGAAATTCGCCTGGCAGCAACCACGGTGCAGAATGTGGTGACCTATACGGTGGTGGTGAATACGCCCAATGCTTCAGGCCGGCTGCTTCCGGGCATGACAGCGACTTTGCGTATCATTACCGATATCCGCAATGATGTGCTGCGCGTGCCCAATGCGGCGCTACGCTGGCGCCCGGCGGGTAGTACAGGCGGCTCAAGTGGCGCGCCGCAGGCACAGGCGGGGGGCCAGCAAATGGATCAGGCGCTGGCACAGCTCACGGATTTGACCGAAGCGCAGCGCACTGAAATTGAAGCCGCGCGCGCGGAAATGCGCACGCGCATGGCGGCCCTTCCGCAGGACCCCGATGTCCGGCGCCAACAGGCGCAAGCCGCGCGCCAACGCCTGATCGCACGCTTGAATGCAGTGCTGACACCTGATCAACGCGCGCGCCTTGCTGCGTTGCGTGGCAATGCAGCAGCTGGCCAGGCCGGCACGATTTGGGTGCAGGAAGGCGATGCACCGCCACGCGCCGTACAACTGCGCATTGGCCTGACGGATGGCAGCGTCACTGAAATCCTCAGCGGTGATATCAATGAAGGTACAGGGGTGATCATTGGCCAGGAACGCGCCGGCGCCGCGCCTGCACCCGGCGCGCGGCGGCTTTTCTGATGCCATGACGGCGCTGATTGAAACCACTGGCCTTACCAAGCATTACCCGGCCGGAGAGGGTGTGGTCGCCGCGCTGCAGGATGTCTCGCTTTCCATCGCGCCGGGGCGCTTTGTTGCCGCCATGGGACCATCGGGTTCCGGCAAATCCACCTTCCTCAATCTGATCGGCTGCCTGGACCACGCCACGCGCGGCAGCTATCGCCTGATGGGTGAGGAGGTTGAGGCGCTTTCGCATGACCGGCTTGCTGATCTGCGCAGTCGGCGGCTTGGTTTTGTCTTTCAATCCTTCAATTTGCTGCCGCGTGCTGATGCGTTGGCCAATGTGGAATTGCCGCTGATTTATCGCGGCATGCCAAAGCGGCTCAGGCGCGAACGCGCGGCGGCGGCGCTGGCGGCGGTGGGCCTGGCGGATCGCATGCATCACCGCCCAACGCAGCTTTCTGGCGGGCAGCAGCAGCGCGTGGCGATTGCGCGCGCCATTGTCGGCAGCCCGGATCTGATCCTGGCGGATGAACCGACCGGCGCCCTGGATACGCGCACCGGGCTTGCCATCATGGCGCTGTTTCAGGCGCTCAATCGCGACGGTGTTGGCATATTGATGGTGACGCATGATCCCGATGTTGCGCGCTTTGCTGAACGCGTGCTGCGTTTCCGTGATGGGCGGCTGATCGCGGATGAAACGCAAATCCCCGCCGATGCCGCCGTCGCACTCGCCGCCCTGCCTGAGGCTGATGCAGCAGCATGACTGCGCTTCTGCCCCCGATCACTACCGCTGCCAGGCGCGGCATTGATGTACTGGAAGCCTTGCGCGGCGCGCTATCGGCGCTTTCGGCGAATCTTCTGCGCTCCATCCTGACGGCGCTTGGCATTTTCATTGGTGTCGCCGCTGTCATTGCGACCGTGGCGGTGGGGGAAGGGGCGCGGCGGCAGGTACTGGCGCAGATCCAATCGCTGGGCGCCAATCTGCTGATTGTCTGGGGCGGCAGCGCCACCATGGGCGGTGTGCGGCTTGGCGCGGGCGGGCGTTCCAACCTTTCCTGGGATGATGCGGCGGCGATTGCGCGTGAGATTCCGGAAGTGCAGGTGGCAGCCGGTTCCATTCGCCAGACTTTTCAAGTTGTGGCCGGCAATCAGAACTGGTCCACCACCGTATTGGCGACCGAACCCGATTACTTCATCGCCCATGAATGGGTGGCCGATAGCGGGCGCCTATTCTCCCCCGAAGAAGCCGCGGGCGGGCGCAAGGTGGTGATCCTGGGTGCCACCGTGGCCGAAATGCTGTTCGCCGAAGAAGACCCGGTGGGGCGTGAGATTCGCATTCGTCAAACGCCATTTGAGGTGATTGGCGTCATGGCACGCAAGGGTCAGAACCCCACAGGCCAGGATCAGGATGATACGGTTTTCGTGCCCTATTGGACCGCGCGGCGCAGCGTGATGGGCGCATCGCGCGCCAATGCGCGCCAGGTCGGTGTGATTTCCGTCAAGGTCCATGAAGGTGAGAATATGGCGGCAGCGGAAGAAGCGATCCGCGCCCTGATGCGCCAGCGCCATCGCGTCGCTGCCAATGAACCGGATAGTGTTTCCATCCGCAATCTTTCGGATATCCAGGCCACGCGTGATGCCTCGGCGCGTACTCTTTCCACCTTGCTTGCCTCTGTCGCCGCAGTATCGCTGCTGGTGGGTGGCATTGGCGTGATGAACATCATGCTGGTGAGTGTCACAGAACGCACGCGCGAAATTGGCCTCAGGCTCGCGATCGGGGCGCGGCGACGCGATGTGCTGGCGCAATTTCTGTTGGAAGCGGTGATGCTGGCGCTGCTGGGGGGCGCGGCTGGGGTGCTCGCGGGGATCGCGCTATCGCATATTCTGGCCGATGTGGCGGGCTGGCCGGTACTGGTCCGGGCCGATGCGGTCCTGATTGCGGTTGGCGTTTCGGCGCTGACGGGCCTGTTCTTCGGCTTCTGGCCGGCGCGCCGTGCGGCGCATTTGGACCCGATAACGGCGCTCAGGCACGAATAACCCCCTTCCGTTTCGGCGCTGCGCGCGGCAGGATCAGCCAGAAGCCAAACAAGGGGAAAGCCATGACCAAGGTCATCATTACCTGCGCCGTCACCGGTGCCATCCACACGCCTTCCATGTCGGATTACCTGCCGATCACGCCGAAGGAGATTGCGGAACAATCCATCGCGGCGGCGGAAGCGGGCGCTTCCATCATCCATTTGCATGCGCGGGACCCGCAAAATGGCCAACCCACGCCGGACCCCAAGGTCTTCATGCAATTCCTGCCGGTCATCAAGCAATCCACCGATGCAGTGATCAATATCACCACCGGCGGCGGGCTTGGCATGACTTTGGATGAAAGGCTGGCCGCGCCATTGCTGGCGAAGCCCGAAATGTGCAGCCTGAATATGGGGTCCATGAATTTCAACATCGCGCCATCGGCCGCGCGGGTGAAGAAATTCAAGTATGATTGGGAAAAGCCCTATCTTGAAGGCACCACCAATTACATCTTCCGCAATACCTTCCAGGATATCGAACAGGTTGTGGAACGGCTCGGCAAGGCGCATGGTACACGCTTTGAATTTGAATGTTACGATGTCGGGCATTTGTACAACCTGGCCCATATGCTGGACCGCAAGATTGTCGAAGCACCGCTGTTCACCCAGACCATTTTCGGCATTCTGGGCGGTATCGGTGCTGAACCGCGCAACCTGATGTTCATGAAGGAAACGGCGGATCGGCTTTTCGGCAAGGATTATGTATGGTCCGTGCTGGCGGCGGGGCGCAACCAAATGCCCTTCACCACCATGGCCGGGATGCTGGGCGGCAATGTCCGCGTTGGGCTGGAAGATAGCCTCTGGCTCGGCAAGGGCGTGCCGGCAAAATCCAATGCCGAACAAGTCGCCAAAATCCGCCGTATCCTGGAAGAACTTAGTCTCGAAATCGCCACACCGGCGGAAGCACGCGAAATGCTGAAGCTCAAGGGCGGTGATCTGGTCGGTTTCTGAAGCGCTCTATAAAAACGAGGGAGGCCGCGCCATGGCCGAGAGATATACCGTCGCCGATCTGGTGGCGGAGTTTCTGCCGCAGATCGGTGTTTCGACCGTCTTCGGCATTGTGTCCGTGCATAATATTCCGATGCTGGACGCAATCGGCCAACGTAACCGCCTGCGTTATGTGAAGGCGCGTGGTGAGATGGGCGGCGCGCATATGGCGGATGCCTATGCGCGCGTTACCGGCCATTTGGGCGTGATCTTCACCAGCACGGGGCCAGGCATGGCCAATGCCATCCCTGGCCTGGTGGAAGCGCGTTTTGCGGGAAGCCCCGTGCTGCATATCACTGGGCAAACGGCAACGCGCTTCATTGATCGAGACGTCGGCACGGTGCATGACGTGCCAGGGCAAACCCAGGCGCTCGCTGCGGTGTGCAAGGCCGCTTATCGTGTGCGCAGTGCCGGTGAAGCCTTCGGCGTTCTGGTGCGCGCGGCGGCGGAAGCGCTCTCAGCGCCGCGTGGCCCGGTTTCGGTAGAGATCCCGATTGATCTGCAACGCACGCCCATCACGCGCCCTGCCGGCTTGGATGCGCTGGTGCTGCCGATCACCGCGCCCTTGCCGCCCAATCCAGCGGAATTGGATGAGGCAGTTGCGATTCTCTCCAAAGCCAAACGCCCCATGATTTGGCTTGGCAATGGCGCCAAGCAGGCGGGTGCGGAAGCGGCGCGCTTGATGGCACTTGGCTTTGGTGCGGTGTCTTCCTGGAATGGTCGCGGCATCATTCCTGAAGACCACCCCATGACGCTCGGCGCGCTGCATGGCAATGGATCGCCGCGGGTGCAGGAATTCTATGGCTCGGTGGATGCCATGCTGGTTGTGGGGTCTCGGCTGCGCGGGCATGAGACGATGGATTTCAACATGAAGCTGCCTGAGACGCTGATCCGCGTGGATGGCGATGCGGCGGCCAATGGGCGCGGCTATGTTTCGTCCTTGTTCCTGCATGGCGATGCGGGTTTGACCATGGCCGCACTTGCGGATCGGCTGGCGGGCAAGATGTCGGTTGACCCAGGCTTCGCCGCTGATTTTGCCGCGCTGAAATCGCGTGCCGGTCAGGAATATCGCGAAACGCTTGGCCCCTATCAGGGCTTTCCGGATGCGGTGCGCGCCGCGCTGCCGCGTGATGGCGTTTGGGTGCGTGATATCACCATTTCAAACTCCACCTGGGGCAATCGCATTTTCCCGATTTATGACCCGCGCAATGCGGTGCATCCGGTGGGTGCCGCGATTGGGCCGGGCCTCGCGCTTGGCATTGGCGCCGCCCTTGGCGCTGGCGGGCGTAAGACGATTACCATGGTGGGCGATGGCGGCTTCGCGCTTGGCATGAATGAGCTTTGGGCCGCAACACAGGAAAAGGCCGAATTGGTCACCATGGTGATGAATGATCGCGGCTATGGCGTGATCCGTCACATCCAGGATGCGCTCGCTGACGGGCGCTTGTTTGGCGATGATATTCTGAACCCGAATCTGGAAGGTTTGGCTGCCCTTGCCGGTATGCCGTATTTCCGCATCAGCAAGGCGGAAGAAGTCACCGAAGTGCTGCAAAAAGCTCTCGCGGTTTCCGGTCCTGCCTTGGTGGAGGTTGATATGATCGCGATCGGGCCTTTCCCGCCCTACGCACCCTTCAACACCATGGGCAAGCATGCGGAACGCGCGGCGCGCTGATGGCAATGAAGCAAGCGCAGATCATTTCCCATCGCGGCGGCGCCTATCTTTGGCCGGAAAATAGCCTGCTCGCTTTTCGCCAGAGCCTAACCTTGCCGGTCGAGGTTCTGGAATGCGATGTGCACCCATCCTCCGATGGCGTGCCCATGGTGCATCATGATGCCACGCTGGAACGCATGACAGACCTGGCTGGGCCTTTGGTGGCGCGCAGCGCCGCTGAACTTGGCAAGGCACGGTTTCGCGGCGCGCCAGATGAGACCATCCCGACACTCGCCGCACTCGCACGCTTGGTTGCGCCAAGTGACAAGCTGCTCCGCGTGGAAGTGAAGGGGGATCGCGACCACAAGCCCTATCCGGATTTCCTGCCGCGTGTACTTGGCGTTTTGGAAGCAGAAGGCATGCTCACGCGCAGCATCATCATCGCCTTTCATGGCGGCACGGCGGCGGCAGCAGCGCAGGAAAAACGCCTGGCCGGCGCGATTTGGCTGGTGAATAGCCCTATTCTGGCAAGCCTGGGGCCGGATGCCTGCATGGCAGCAGCGCGCGCGCTTGGCGTGACCGGGTGCGAATGTTCCATGGGTGATGTAACGCCCACCTTTATTGCTGCGGCGCGCAAGGCGGGCCTCACCACCGGTGTCTGGGCGGCCAATCATCGCGCAGAAATCGAAAAGGCGCTTGATCTCGGCATGGATGCTTTTGCCACTGATGATCCGCCGCTCGCGATTGAACTCAGAAAGGCGCGCGGCTGATGCGCATTGCCGCGCTGGATTTTCTGGGGGTGAATGTCACGCCCAAGACCAATTGGTGCTTTGTTGTGCTGCGCCTGGAAGATGGCCGGTCTGGTATCGGCGAAATCACGCTATCGGATCACGAGGCCCTGCTTGAAGCCGAAGTGGCGCGCCTATCCGCGACGCTGAAGGGCCAGGATGCCAGCGCGCGCAATCGCCTGGCGCGGCTGCTGCCACATGCGCCGGCAGGCTTGGTTGCGCATACGTTGATTTCCGGGCTGGAACAGGCGCTCTGGGATGTGGCGGGGCAGGAAGCAGGCCGGCCCATCCACGCCATGCTCGGCGGTGTCTTGCGCGAAAGCGTGCCGCTTTACGCCAATATCAATCGCGGTGCCTCACCCCGCACGCCCGCAGGTTTTGCCGATGCCGCGAAGCGCGCGGTCGCGGCCGGGTTTCGCGCGGTAAAGCTGGCACCTTTTGAGCCCATAGTCTGGGAAGACGCCGCAAACCCCACGCAACGCGCGGCTTATGGGGAAGGCTTGGCGCGTGTCGCCGCCGTTCGCGACGCGGTCGGTAATGCGATTGATGTCATGGTGGATGCGCATTGGCGTTTTTCGCCCGGCGGCGCGGCAGCACTGATCCGCGATGTCGCGCCCTTCAACCTTTTCTGGCTGGAATGCCCGGTGGCCGAGGCAAATCACGCTGCCATCGCGCGCCTGCGCGGCATGGCGAATGATCGCGGCATGCGCCTCGCGGGCGCGGAAACGCTCGCCGGGCTCGGCGCCTACCGGCGCATCATCGAAGCCGGCTGCTATGATGTACTGATGCCGGACATCAAATATGCCGGCGGGCATGAGGAAATTCGCCTTATCGCCGCCCTTGCCCATACTGCGGGCATTGAGATTGCGCCGCATAACCCAACAGGTCCGATCTGCCACGCGCATTCCGTGCATCTTTGCGCGACGCTGCCCAATCTTTTGCCGTTGGAAGTGCAATTTGGCGAAACGGAGCGTTTCTTCACCATGATCACCGGCCACGATCTGCGCTTTCAACAAGGCAACGCCAGCCTACCGCAAGCGCCCGGGCTAGGTGTGCAATTGGATGAAGCCAGCGCGCGGCTTTCCCCCTGGCAGCCGATGGCGCAGCCCTGGCTGGACCCGAGGCTCGGCTGATGCCGCTTTGGGTTGCCGCCACCATCACCGCCGCGCTGTTTCAAACCTGGCGCACCGCCTTGCAGCAAAGGCTGCGCGGGCAGCTTTCCGTCAATGCCGCTGCAGTGGTGCGCTATCTTTACGGCGTGCCGGTCGGCATGGTGCTGGTCGGGCTCTATCTGTTGATCTTTGGCGGTGCGCTTTCCGCGCCGACGCCGATGTTCTTTCTTTATGCCGCGCTCGGCGGGCTTGGGCAGATCATTGGCACCAATCTTTTGATCATGTCCTTCGCGCATCGCGGCTTTGCCGTCGGCACTGCTTACGCAAAGACGGAAGCGGTACAAGCAGCCTTTCTTGCACTTTTGCTGCTGGGCGAGAATTTCGCGCCACTCGCCTGGGCGGGTATTGCGGTTTCGGTCGGCGGCACGCTTTATCTTTCGCTCGCGGGGCGGGTCAGTTCAGTCGGGGAAATGCTGCGCGCGACAGTGCAGCCCGCCGCACTATGCGGTCTTGGGGCCGGCTTTGCTTTTGCGCTTTGCGCACTCGCCATTCGCGCGGCAACGCAGGAATTGCAGGGGCCGGATGTGGTGCTGCGTGCGCTCGAAACCCTGGTGGTCATCAATATCATGCAGACCATCATGCAGGGCGGCTGGCTCGTGTTGCGCGAACGCGAAAGCATCCGCGCGGTATTTTCCACCTGGCGATCCTCCGCGCAGGTGGGCGCGCTTTCGGCTTGCGGTTCTGCCTGCTGGTTTACGGGCTTCGCTCTCGCCCCGGTTGCGCTGGTGCGCGCGGTGGGTCAGGTGGAGATCCTATTCACGCTGCTCTTCAGCAAGTTCTTCCTGAAGGAGAAGATGAAGCGCAGCGATATCATCGGGGCGCTTGCGGTGGTGGCCGGCGTGGTGCTGGTCTTGCTGGGGCGATGATTACGCCGTGAACATGGCCCGGATTGTGCCTTGATCCACTGCGGCGATGCTGGCGGGCTGCCATTGCGGTTTCTGGTCCTTATCCACCAGCAGCGCGCGCACGCCTTCGCGAAAATCCGGGTGGTCATTCACCACCACGCG
>JADCES010000025.1 GCA_020250005.1 Roseomonas sp. | reverse complement strand
GGCAAACTCATTCGGAAACAGCAAAACGCCGAATTGAACAAATACAGAACAAACGCCTCTTATTCCCAGTCATCCCATCCCGCGATAGCGCTTGGTGAGCGCTGGTGCGCAGGATCAGGGGAGAAGGCAGCATGCCAAAGAAAAAATCGGCAATTGATCACCTGAATAGCGGACGCGTGCCGCATATCGTTCATATGATTCCGCGCGGCGCGCCAGGCTATGCGGAAGCCAAGGGCGGCGCCATGGTCGTCTCCAGCCCGGCTGAGGTGGATGCCCTCATCCGGAAGCTCGAATCGGGCGAAGTCATAACGCTTGATGATCTCCGTGCCGCACTCGCGCGCCGCCATCAGGTAGCGGTGGCTTGCCCGGTCTCGACCGCCATTTTCGCAAACATGTCAGCCCGCGCTGCGGAGGAGCGCCGCGCGCTTGGTGTCCCGGTGCAAGAACTCTCGCCTTGGTGGCGCGTGCTGCGTAAGGGCGGCTTTCTCAACCCCAAGCTGCCTGGCGGCGTTGAAAGACAGGCCGCGCTGCTGCTGGCAGACGGCATCCGCGCCTCGCCGCTCGGAAAGCAGTTGGCTGTCTATGATTACGAAGCGCGCCGACCTGACCGCCTAATAGAGAATGACTGATCGCCAGAAGGGGGAAGGGCACCAACCGATTTGAACTTGACCGCGCTGTGCTCCGGGGTTTGAACAGCCTATGGCCGATTCACCCCCTCTCCTGCCCGCGCTTGCCCGCCTGCTTGGCCCCGCCGGGCTGCTGACCGAACCGTCTGATCTGGCCCCCGCGCTGGCTGATTGGCGCATCCTCTATCAGGGCCGCGCCATGGCGCTGCTCCGCCCCGCCAATACCGCCGAATTGGCCGAAGCGGTCAGGTTGTGCAACGCCGCCGGCATCGCCATTGTGCCGCAGGGGGGCAATACCTCCATGGTGGGTGGCGCGACGCCCGACGCTTCCGGGCGCGCCGTGATTGTCTCACTCGCGCGCATGAATCGCATTCGCGATCTTGACCCGGTGGATATGACCATGACGGCTGAGGCAGGCGTGGTGGTGAAAACCGCGCAGGAGGCCGCTGCTTCTGCCGGTTGCCTTTTCCCGCTCAGCTTCGGGGGTGAGGGTACTGCCATGATTGGCGGCGTGCTTTCCACCAATGCCGGCGGCAACAATACCGTGCGCTATGGCAATGCGCGGGAATTGATGCTGGGGCTTGAAGTGGTGCTGCCTGATGGCAGTATCTGGCATGGTCTGAGGCGCTTGCGCAAAGACAATACCGGCTATGCGCTGCGCCATGTTTTTGTCGGCGCCGAGGGCACGCTTGGCATCATCACTGCCGCCGTGCTCAAGCTTTTCGCCCGCCCCCGCGCCAATGAGGTGATTTTCGCCGCTGTGCGCGATGCCGAAGCCGCCCTTGGCCTGTTCCGCCGTTTTCGGGACAATGATGAAAGCGCGATCCGCGCCTTTGAATACATGTCGGGCGATGGCGTTGACCTGACGGTGCAATTGATCCCCGGCGTTACCCTGCCGCTTGCAGAACGCGCTGGCCATTATGTGCTGATTGATCTGGCCTCAACGCGGCCTGATGCGGATTTGCGGGGCCTTGCGGAACTGGTACTCGCGCCAGCGATGGAAGCAGGCGAAGTGCTGGATGCCGTGCTGGCGGAAAGCGAAGCGCAGCGCTCGGCACTTTGGCGCATTCGCGAAGAACATACGGAAGCGCAGCGCAAGGCCGGCGCTTCGGTGAAAAATGACGTGTCGGTACCCGTTTCCCGGGTGCCGGAGCTGATCGAGCGCGCTTCGGAAGCCTGCCGCAAGCTGATCCCCGGGATTCGTCCCATGCCCTTCGGTCATATGGGCGATGGCAATATCCATGTGAATCTGGTGCAGCCCGAAGGCGCCGACCCGGCCGCCTTCCTGGCGCGTAGCCACGACATCATGGATTGCGTGAATGAGGTAGTGCGGGATTTGGACGGGTCCTTCAGTGCGGAACACGGCATCGGACAGCTCAAGACCGATATGATGGAAGCATGGCGCGGCGGCGCTGAATTGGCCGTGATGCGCCGGATCAAGGCGGCGCTGGACCCCAAGGGCTTGATGAATCCCGGCAAGGTGCTGCCCTGAAGCCGTTGCCGCTTTCGGCATGGGCGCCAAGCGGTTAGGGTGGCAAGGCCGATGACCCTGCTCGACCGCTATTTGTTCCGCCAGCTTGCGCTGGCCCTGCTTGCCGTCACGGTGGGGCTGGCAGCGCTTGTCTGGCTGACGCAATCGCTCCGCTTCATTGAATTGGTGCTGGATCGCGGGCTGTCGCTTGCGGTGTTTTTCGAATTGACCAGCCTTTTATTGCCTTCCTTCTTTTCGGTCATTCTGCCGATCACGACCTTCATCGTGATGCTGTTTGTGCATTTGCGCCTGGCCGGGGACCGCGAATTGGTGGTGATGCGCGCGGCGGGGCTTTCCAATTGGCAAATCGCGCGCCCGGCCTTGGCGCTTGGGCTGCTGGTCGTGGCCGTGATGGCATTCCTGAATTTCTGGCTGGTACCGCTCAGCCATACCGCCTTTAGGCAATGGCAGTTTGAAATCCGCAATCAATTGGTGGGCGTGCTGGTGCAGGAAGGAGTTTTCTCCACCCTCGGCAATGATTTGACCGTCTATGCCCGCAAGCGCGAAGCCGATGGTACGCTGCGCGGCATCATAGTGCACGACCAGCGCGAAGCCGGCGGGGCGGTGACCATCCTGGCGCAATCCGGGCGAATCGGGCAGGGGCCGGAAGGCCCGCGCGTGACGCTTTACGATGGTGTGCGTCAGCAGATGGAAAAGGGCGCATCGGGCGCGCCGCCGCGCCTGACGGTGTTGAGCTTTTCCGAAAACAGCGTTGATCTGGCCCGCGTGGCGCGCAATGAGGAAACGCGCAACCGCGATAGTCGGGAAAGATCCGTCACTGAATTGCTGAACCCCGATCCCGCCGAAGGGCTGCGCCCGCGGGAGATCAGACGCTTCCGGGCAGAGGCGCATCAGCGCATGGCAAGCCCGCTGACGGCGCTTTCCTTCGCGCTGGTCGGCTTGGCGGTGGCGCTGACCGGGCAATTCCGTCGTCATGGCGGCGGCTTCGGCGTTGTGCTTGGCATCGGCATCATGGTGGCGTTGCTGGCGCTGGGTCTCACCATCGGCAATGCGGCGGCGCGGCGTGATGGGCTGATCTGGCTGATCTGGCTGCATGCCATCCTGCCGGGGGTGATTTCCGCCTGGTGGTTGGGCGGCGCCCCAGGCCTGCCGCGTCGGGCCCCGCCGCGTGAGGCGCTGCCATGACGCTGCCCATCACACTCATGACCTATGTGGCACGGCGTTTTGCCGCCATGGCGCTGCTGATGGTTTTGGCGCTATCCGCCTTGGTTGCGCTATTTGACCTGATCGAATTGCTGCGCCGTGCGGCAAAGCGGCCAGAGGCGAATTTCGCCTTGGTTTCGCAAATCGCAGCACTCCGCGTGCCTTATGTTGCGATGCAAATCCTTCCCTTCGCGGTGTTGCTTGGGGGGATTATCGCCTTTTGGCGGCTGACGCGGTTTTCCGAATTGGTGGTGGCGCGCGCGGCGGGCATTTCCGCCTGGGGCTTCCTGGCTGGACCTGTATTGGTGGCGCTATTTCTTGGGCTTGGCGCCAGCATGGCGCTTTCGCCGCTCTCCTCCGCCATGTTGGCGCGCGCTGAGCGGCTTGATCAACTCTATCTCCGCAATGTTGGGGGTATCACGGCGCTGGCCGGCGGCAGGCTTTGGCTGCGGCAAGCCGATGATGGTTTGCAACCGCAGGGCGTTGCGATCATTTCCGGCCGCCCCATTGCCACGCGGGAATTGCGCCCCGGTGAGGCGCTGCGCCTCGCCGAGGTCACTGTGTGGCGCCTTTCGGCAGAAGATCGCCCCCTGGCGCGCATCGAAGCCACATCGGCCTTGCTCCAGCCTGGCCGTTGGCGCTTTGATGGCGCCATGGTTTTTGGTGCGGACCGCGTCGCGGGCGCGCCGCAAAGCCTCGATTTCTCGACCGAATTGACCCCTGAGAGGATTGAGAATTCCTTCGCCAGCCCCGATACGCTCAGCCTTTGGGCCTTGCCGGAATTCATCACGGTTCTGGAAAATGCCGGATTTTCCGCCATTCGCCATCGGCTGTATTTCCAATCCCTGCTGGCGCTACCTTTGCTCGCCATTGCCATGGCGCTGCTCGCGGCGGGGTTTTCCATGCGCTCAGCCCGACGCGGCGGGGTGGCGCGCATGATGGCGGGTGGGGTCAGTGCTGGCTTTGCGTTATTTGTTTTGGATAAGGTCACCGGCGAATTTGGTGAAGCGGGCACGCTGCCTGTGGTATTGGCGGCCTGGGCGCCAGCAGGTGCCGGGTTCCTGTTGGCGGCGGCGCTGCTGCTGCATCTTGAGGATGGTTAGGATGCTACGCGGGGCTGGGCGCATTCTTGGCTTTATGGTCTTGGTGCTGGCCTCACGCGAGGCATTAGCGCAGGCCCCGCTGTTGCCGCCGATCGCCCCGCCTGCTTCGGTGGCGCCAAGCCCACCCGCAGGTGCCGCCACGCCGGCCGCCCCCGCGCCAGCTGCCCCTGCCCAGAACGCGCCAGTCACCTTCACTGCCGATGAAGTGCAATACGACCAGAACGCCGCCCTGGTAGTGGCGCGCGGCCGGGTGGAGGCCTTCCAGGGCGGGCGCATCCTGCGTGCTGATGAACTGACCTATAATCGCAATACCGGTGTCGCTACCGCACGCGGCAATGTCCAATTGATCGAAGCTGATGGCCAGGTGATGTTCGCGGAAAGCGCGGTCCTGTCCAATCAAATGCGCGATGGCGTACTGGAAGGGCTGCGCGGACATTTGCTGCAAAATGGGCGCATCGCTGCTACTGGCGCACGGCGCACAGAGGGTTCCATCTTTGATCTTTCGCGTGTGGTCTATTCGGTCTGCGAACCTTGCAAGGATGATCCGCTGGCACCGCCAATCTGGCAGCTGCGCGCGCGTACCGCCACGCTGGACCGAACGGAACAACAGGTGCGCTATCGTGGCGCCTCGCTTGATATGGCGGGCGTACCGGTTATCTGGCTGCCCTATTTCCAGCATCCGGATGGGTCTGCTGCACGGCAATCTGGCTTCCTCAGCCCAAGCTTCGGCATTACCAGGTTTCTTGGCGGCTTTATTGAAACGCCTTATTACTGGGCAATTGATGAGAGTCAGGAATTGGTGCTTCGCCCCACCATCGCCACCAATAGCGCTCCCAATCTTGGGCTGGATTACCGCCGCAGGTTCAACAATGGCGAAGTCGAGGTTCTCAGCTCTGTCGGCTATCTGGACGGCAGCGAAGGCACCGAAGAAGGCTTCGCCGGCCATATCTTCGCCAAGGGCCGCTTTTCCCTGGATGAAACCTGGCGCGCCGGGTTCGACCTGAACCGCGCCAGTTCCGAACAATACCTCCGCATCTATCGCTATGGTGCACAGCGCGTCCTGCCGACAACGCTTTTCACTGAAGGTTTTTGGGGGCCTGAGGGTTTCGCAAGATTTGATGCTCGCGCCTATCAGGGGCTGCGCCGGACCGATGCGATCAGCCGCATTCCCCTCGTGCTACCCAATATCTATGCCGATTGGGAATCGCCCGAAGACTCGCTGGGTGGACGTTTCACGTTGGATACCTGGAATTTCGCTATCTTCCGCGGTACCGGCACAAGCACGCGGCGCGCTGCGTCGCGCATTGGTTATGCCCTGCCGCGCATGGATGATCTGGGCGGTATCTGGACCTTGCGCGCGCAAAGCGATCTGGCGGCTTATGATTTTGAGAATATCAACCTTGCGCCTAATTTCGCGACCGGGAGCCCAAGCGGGCAAAGTGCCGCGGCGAATATCCGCACGGCGCTTGATTGGCGGATGCCTTTTTTGCGTGATGGAGGTGATTGGGGTCGCCAGGTGATTGAACCGCGCGTCCAATTGGTGACGGGCCCGATGACCGGCAGCCAATATCGCATCCCGAATGAAGACAGCATTGTCTTCGACTTTACCGATGCCAATCTGTTTTCGCTCAATCGTTTTACCGGTCGGGATCGGCAGGAAGGTGGCACGCGCGCCGATATGGCGTTACGCGGCGCCTGGTTCCTGCCGGAAAATCGTCAGCTTGAAGCCATTGTCGGCCGGTCCTTCCGCGTTCAGGAAAATGGCGGGCCCTTTTACCCCTATAGCGGCCTGGAAAATCGTGCCTCTGATTGGGTCAGCCGACTGACCTTCAGGCCAAGCTCCTGGCTTGACCTGACCGGCCGCGCCCGGCGCGGCGGAGAAAGCTTTGCGGCCCGCGCCTATGATGTCAGCGCCACGCTGCGACCCACCCAGGATACCGGTTTCACCCTGGGCTATTTGCAGGCGCCACCCATGCCGTTTCTCAACCCTGTGGCGCAGCGCGAGGAAATCTATTTGGGCGCAAGACAGCGCCTTGGCTTTTGGCAAGTCAGCGCCTTCGGCCGGCAGGATATCCAACTCAATCGCCCGGTGGCGCTTGGCGTATCGGCCATGTATGAGGATGAGTGCTTCATTTTTGAAACCCGTTTCGTCAAGCGTTATGCTGAAGACCCCGCGACAGGCGATTTCTATCCAGGGGCCACGATGTTGCTGTTCCGCTTTGGCTTCAAGACCATCGGCGATTTCGGATTGAGGGCTCTATGAGCTATTGCGCTGCCCCGCCGGCCAAAGGCGGCAAATTCAGCGTGTTTTTCGCTCACCCCCGCGCACCGAAATCGCCGGCTAAAGTTTTGTTTGGTCGCATTTTCCGAGCCGCCAAGTGATTCCACTTGGCTTGAAAATGCTTTAAGGAGGCGATGATGAGCGCCGTTATCTTTTCCCGAAAGCCCCTTCTGGCGCTGGTGCTGCTGGCGGCCATGTTGATGCTTGGACCCCACAGCCCTGCCTTGGCGCAAGCCGCGGGCGGCAGCGTCAATAGTATCGTCGCTGTCGTGAATGGCGATGTCGTGACACGAAGCGAAATCGAAAGCCGCCGGCGCCTGCTGGCGCTTTCCGCCGGCATGGCGGGCGATACGGGTGCACAAAGCGGGGATCAAATCCTGCGCCTGCTGGTTGATGAGCGGTTGCGTATTCAGGAACTCAGCCGCCGGCGCATCCTGGTGACAGATCAGGATATCGCAAGTTCCGTCGCCAATATCGAAAGCCGCAATGGCCTTCCGCCAGGCGGCGTGGTGCAGAATCTGCGGCGCGCCGGGATCGAGCCGCGCGTTTTGTATGACCAAATCCGCGCGCAGATCGGCTGGGCGCGGCTTTTGCGCGGGATGCTGGGCGAACAGGCGAATATTTCGGATGCTGAGGTGAATGAATTCCTTGCCGCCCAACGCGCGCGACTGGGTGAACCCGAATTCCTGGTCTCAGAAATCTTCATTCCGGTCGAAAATCCCGGCCAGGAAGCCCAAGTGCGCCGCTTTGTGACTGATGTCATTCAGCGCCTGCGCCAAGGTGTGCCCTTCCCCATGGTGGCGGCGCAATTCAGCCAATCCCAATCCGCGATCCAAGGCGGCGCGATGGATTGGATGACGGCGGATCGCTTTGATCCGGCGGTTGCGAATATCCTGCGTCAAATGCCGGAAGGCGCCATCAGCAACCCCATTCGCGTGCCTGGCGGGCTTGAAATTGTCTTGCTGCGCGACAAGCGTGTTTCAGGGCGCGACATGGCTACCATCATGACCATGCGCCAGGTCTTCCTGCCCTTTGAAGGCCAGGTGAATCCCCAAGCCCCAACAGCGCAGCAATTGGCGCAATTGCAGCGGGCGCAAACCCTGTCCGACCAGGCGCGCGGGTGTGAAGCCATGGATGCCGCCGCGCGTGGCAGCCCGCGCCCTGCCGATCCCGGCCCGGTGCGGCTGGACAATATCACCCCACCCGAACTGCGTGATCTGCTGGGCAGCTTGCCGATTGGGCGCGCGACGCAGCCGATTATTTCCGTGGATGGCGCCCTGATTTTCATGGTCTGCGCGCGTGAGACCCGCAACATGGCGGAAGCCAATCCGCAACAGGCGCGCGAGATCCTATTGCGTGATCGGGTTGAACTGCTCTCCCGCCAATTGCAGCGTGATTTGCGCCGCCGCGCCCAGATCGATATCCGCACGAATAACGCCGCGCGCCCAGGCTGAAGGCGTGACCAAAATCGAACTACCCAGCCTGAGCGAGACTATCGCGCGGCATGGGCTTGATGCGCGCAAGGCGCTTGGCCAGCATTTCCTGCTTGATCCCAGCATCTGCGCGCGGATTGCATCCTTGGCGGGTGATCTTGCAGGACGGCATGTACTGGAAGTGGGGCCAGGGCCCGGTGGACTGACGCGCGCGCTACTGGAAAGCCCTGCCGCATCGGTCTTGGCAGTGGAACTTGATGCGCGGGCCGTGATCGCGCTGCAGGAATTGGTGGCAGCCTATCCCGGGCGGCTTCGCGTGCTGGAAGCCGATGCGCTTGGCGTTGACCCGGCCGAGGCTTTGCCCGCGCCGCGGCGCATCATCGCCAACCTGCCCTATAATGTGGCGAGCCCCTTGCTGGTGCGCTGGTTGCGCAGTGCTGCGGCGCTGGAGGGCATGACGCTCATGTTTCAGCTTGAAGTGGCGGAACGCATCACTGCAGCCCCGGCCACGCCCGCTTATGGGCGGCTCGCCGTACTCGCCCAATGGCGCTGCCGCTGCGATTTGCTGCTGCGCCTGCCGCCCGGTGCCTTCAGCCCGCCGCCCAAGGTCTGGTCCGCCGTGGTGGGGTTTGTGCCCCATGCGGAGGACCCGCCACCCGCGCTATTCGCCGCCATGGAAAAACTCACTGCCGCGGCCTTCGGGCAAAGGCGCAAAATGCTGCGCGGGGCGTTGAAGTCGCTCGGCGGAGCCGAAGCCCTATTGGACGAGGCCGGCATCGCCGGGGATCGGCGCGGGGAAACCCTGACCGTCGCCGAATTCGACCGGCTGGCGCGCGGCTTGGCCAGCCGGGGTTAAACCCAGCGCCGGACGCGACCGCGATAAGCCTCATAAGCTGCGCCGAAACGCGAGCTGAGGTAGGCTTCTTCCTTCACCACCACCAGCCGATCCAGCGCCAAATGGCAGGCGAGCAAGGCAAGCCAGCCCCATAAATCGCCCCAGCGCAGCGCAAAGCCCAGCACCACCACCAGAAAGCCGAGATAGATCGGGTTGCGGCTGAAGCGGAAAGGCCCTGCCGTGACCAATTCGGCATCCGGCCGATCCGGCCTTGGGTCATTCCCGGCCTGCACCAGCGCCAGCAGTGCCCAGCCGATCAGCGCCACGCCCAGAAAAATCACCAGCACGCCGTAATCGGGCAAAGGCGGGCCGAGCAGCACCGGAAAGAAAAGATGCGCGAACCAGGCCACCGCCAGCACGCCCCCTACAAGCACGGGCGGCGGCAGGCGCACGCCGGGGCCGTGATCAGCTTCGGTCATGGCTTATCCTCCGGCAGCTTCATCCAGGGGGGCGGTTGCGGCGTCAGGCGCGCTTCGCCTGCCGAAAGCCCCCCCTTATCCAGCCATTCCAACCGCAACAGCGCCAAGCCCTGCGCGCCCTGGCTGGAGCGCATTTCCCCGGCTTCAGCGCCATCCGCTGTCAAAATCGGGGTGCCGCGCTCAGGCGCTGGGCCGTCAATCACTACCGGCACCAGCCGACGCTTCAGCAACCCGCGATAGCGGGTCCGCGCCGTCAGTTCCTGGCCCATATAGCAGCCCTTGGTCCAGGAAATGCCGTGCAGCTCATCAAAGCCGCCTTCCAGCAGCACGGATTTCTCGGCCTCCATATCCTTTGACCCATCGGGCAGGCCAAGGGCAAGCCGATGCGCCGCATAATCCGCTGCGCTAGCATTGGTGGGCAGGATTGTGCCCGCCAGCACCCGCCAGCCGGCTTCCGGCAGGCGCGGATCACGCGCGGCCAAGCCCTCAGCCGGCGCACCTTCTCCCCAAGCGGCATGCACCCGCCATTCGGCCGAGGCATCGCGCAAAGCCACCTTGGCGCGCAGCTTGAACCGCGAAAGGCGCTGGATCAGCATGGCAAGCTGCGCCGCTTCCACATCCAGCAGCAGCGCTTCGGGCGTTGCGATGACAAAGAAATCCGCAAGCCACTTGCCCTGCGGCGTCAACAGCGCAGCCCATAGCGCCTGATCGGCCCGCGCCTTGGTCACATCATTGGAAACCAACCCCTGCAGGAAGGCCACACGGTCCTCCCCCGAGATTTCCAGAACGGCACGGTCCGGCAAGGCTGCGAGTTTCATGCCCTAAACCTGTGTCGGCGGGGGCGCGGCTGCAACCTCCCCCTCCGGCGCGGGAAGTGGTAAGGGCGATTGGTGCGCATTCTTTTCATCTCCTCCACCCGCATTGGCGATGCGGTGCTGTCCACGGGCCTGCTGGATCACCTGATGCGGGCGCATCCGGAAGCGCGCTTCACTATTGTTTGCGGGCGGGTGGCGGAGGGCGTGTTCCGCCGCATGCCGCAGCTTGAGCGCCTGATTACCGTGGAAAAGCGCCGCTATTCGCTGCATTGGCTGGAAATTTGGGGTGCCGTGGCCTTCGCGCGCTGGGATTTGGTGGTGGATTTGCGCGCCTCGGCCATTGTCTGGCTGCTCTGGGCGCGGGAACGCCGGGTAATCCAGGGCGGGCGCCGGCCCGGCCATCGGCTGACCCATTTGGCGGCGCTTTTGGGTGTGAGCCCCCCGCCGCTACCGGTGATCTGGACCGCGCCGGAAGATTCCGCCCGCGCTGCCGCGCTGTTGCCTGAGGGCCGCCCCTGGCTGGTGCTAGGGCCAACCGCGAATTGGCACCGTAAGGTCTGGCCGGCGGAGCGTTTTGCCGAACTCGCCTTGCGGCTGACCGCGGCAGATGGCGCCCTGCCCGGCGCGGGGATTGCCATTCTGGGCGGGCCGGGGGATCAGGAACGCAGCATGGCGACCCCGGTTCTAACCGCCTTGCCCCAGGCGCTGGACCTGGTGGGCAAGCTCGACCTGCCGGAAGTGGCGGCGGCGCTGGCGCGCGCGGCGATGTTCATCGGCAATGATTCCGGCCTGATGCATCTGGCCGCCGCGGCTGGCGCGCCCACACTTGGCCTGTTTGGCCCGACCCCTTCGGATGAATATGGCCCGGCCGGCCCCAAGGCGCAGGCCGTGCTGGCCGATGGCCCGCCCGGTCAGGGAGCGATGGAGGATTTGCCGGTGGCGCGTGTCCTGGCAGCCGCCGAAGCGCTGATCGGCCAGGCCGCTGAGGTGCCTGCGTGACCCCAAAACTCTCCATCCTGATCGTCGCGCGGAATGAGGAAGCGCGGCTGCCCGATTGCCTGGCCTCGGCCGCTTTCGCTGATGAGGTTGTGGTGGTGCTGGATCGCACCACGGATGCCAGCGGCGACCTTGCCCGCGCAGCGGGTGCCAAGGTTCTGGAAGGTGCCTGGGAATTGGAAGGTGATCGGCGCAATGCCGGCATCGCCGCCTGCACTGGCGATTGGATTCTGGAACTGGACGCGGATGAACGCGTGGATGGCGCTTTGGCCGCTGAAATCCGCCGTGTGATCGCAACGAGCAGCTTCGCCTGGCATCAGGTGCCGGTGGATAATTACGTGGGTGATCGGCTGCTGCGGTATGGTTGGGCTGGGAGCTTCGGCACCACCTCGGTCCCCCGGCTGGCTCAGCGCGGCGCGAAACGCTGGCGCGCGCAGCGCGTGCATCCGGGGCTGGATTGGGTGGGCAAGCAAGGCCCGCCGATCAAAACCGGCGCGCTGGTGCATCTGGTGGATCGCGATATTTCGGACATGCTGCGGCGGTTGGATAAATATTCCTCGGCCAAGGCGGCTGATCTGATCGCGTCCGGCGATATCGGCACGCTGCGCGCGAACCTGCGCCGCTTTATCAGCCGCGCCTTCAAATCCTATGTCTCGCGCAAAGGCTATCGCGAAGGTGCTTGGGGTGTGCTGCTGGCGTTTTGCACCGGCGCCTTTCCGCTGCTGTCTTATCTGAAGGCGCGGTTGGAGCCGGAGCGCCATGGTGGGCGCAAGCCATGAGGATTGCGCAGGTCATGGCCGGCGCGCCGATTGGTGGGGCAGAGGCTTTTTTTGAGCGCGCCACGATTGCCCTGCATCACGCGGGGGATATCGTGCTGCCCATTATCCGGCGTGATGCTGGGCGTGCCGAACGCCTGCGCGAAGCCGGTTTGCAGCCGGTGGAATTGGCCTTTGGCGGTGCGCTTGATTTGTTCACCAAGCCGCGTGTGCGGCGCGCCTTGCAGGATTTCAAACCCGATCTGGTCATGGCCTGGATGCAGCGCGCCGCGCGCTTCACGCCACAAGGGCCTTGGGTCTTGGTGGGGCGTTTCGGCGGCTATTATGATGTGAAGTATTTCCGCCACTGCGATCATCTGGTGGCGAATACGCATGATCTGGTGCGCATGATCACCGCCGCACCCTGGCCGGCAGCGCGCGTGCATTATTTGCCCAATTTTGTTGAGGAGTTTGCGGGCAGTACGCCTGCCGATTTACCCGCCGCCAGTAGCGCGCCTCGGCTTTTGGCGATGGGGCGACTGCATCCGAATAAGGGCTTTGATGTGCTGCTGCGCGCAATCGCGCTACTGCCGCGCGGGCATGTCTATCTGGCAGGTGCGGGACCGGAAGAAGCTGCCTTGCGCGCCTTGGCTACCGAGCTTGGCATCACGGAGCGTGTGAGTTTTCTCGGCTGGCGGCGCGATATCGGTGCGCTTTTGGCAGCGGCAGATATCTTTATCTGCTCATCACGCCAGGAACCGCTTGGCAATATTGTGCTGGAAGCCTGGTCTGCGACGAAGCCGGTGATTGCCGCTGCGGCGCAAGGCCCGAGCGAATTGATCACCAATGGCAAGGATGGCGTTTTGGTACCGCGCGAAGATGCGGCGGCGCTTGCCGCGGCCATCGCGGAACTGGCTGATAACCCCGAACGCGCCGCTGCCATCGCCGCAGCGGGCCGCGCGCATTTCGCCGCAGCCTTTGCCGAAGCGCCGGTGATAGGGCATTGGCGCCGCTTGCTGGCGGACCTCAAGCCCGCGGGAAGGGCGTAGCGCGATGTGCGGCATAGCAGGGCTGGCGCTCCGCGCGGGCGCGTCACCTTCTGCCACGGTGCTGGAAGCGCTCACGCGCGCGCTGGCGCATCGCGGGCCGGATGGCGCGGGGCATCATCTTTCGGGCAATGTCGCTCTCGCCCAAGCCCGCCTTGCAATCATTGATCTTGCGACAGGCGATCAACCGTTCTTCGCCGGTGCTGCCGCCTTGGTCGCTAATGGCGAGATCTATAATTACCGCGAATTGCGCGCCGATCATGCGCTACCCGCCGCCACCGCTTCGGATTGCGAACCGCCCTTGCATTTGTATCGCCGCGATGGCGCAGGCTTCGCTGAGCTTCTGCGCGGCATGTATGCCATTGCGATCCATGATCGCGCGGCGCGGCAGGTGTTGCTGGCACGCGACCCTTTCGGCATCAAGCCACTTTACATCGCCGAGACTGCCGATGGCATCGCCTTTGCCTCCGAACCGCAGGCGTTGATCGCCGCTGGTCTGGTCACGCCGCAACTGCATCGCCCTGCCTTGCATGAATTGCTGCAACTGCAATTCACCAGCGGGCCAGAGACGATCTTCCAAGGCATCAGCCGTGTCCTGCCTGGTGAGACCATCACCATCGCCGATGGCCGCATCATCGCCCGCGCGCGCCGCGCTGCCTTGCCGGTGGAAGGGCCGGAAGCTATCTCGGAAGAAGCGGCACTCGCGCGGCTGGATGCGGCGCTGATCGAAAGCGTTGACCTGCATCAGCGGAGCGATGTGCCTTACGGCATGTTCCTCTCGGGCGGGACGGATTCCGCGGCCGTGCTGGCCGCCATGGCGCGCATCAATACCGCGCCGGTGCTGGCCTTCACGGCCGGCTTTGATGTGACCGGTGCAGCGGATGAACGCGAAGCCGCCGCCACCGCGGCACGTGCTGCGGGCGCGCGGCATGTCCGCGTTGACATCACCCGCGATATGGTTTGGCAGCATTTGCCGGAAATCATCGCTTGCATGGATGATCCCGCTGCCGATTACGCCATCATCCCCACCTGGTTCCTCGCCCGCGCGGCGCGGCAGGAAGTGAAGGTGGTGCTTTCCGGCGAAGGCGGTGATGAGTTGTTCGGCGGCTATGGTCGCTATCGCGCGGCGATGCGCCCCTGGTGGCTGGGTGGCAAGACCATGCGCGGCCATGGCGCCTTTGATCGGCTGGATGTGCTGCGCGAATCGCTGACGGGCTGGCGCGATGGCATTGCCGCCGCCGAAGCCGCCGCCGCGCTGCCGGGGCGATCCCGCCTGCAAATCGCGCAAGCGACCGATTGTGCCGATTGGTTGGCGCATGATCTGCTGATCAAGCTTGATCGCTGCCTGATGGCGCATGGGGTTGAAGGCCGCACGCCCTTTCTTGATCCCGGCATGGCGGCCGCTGCCTTTCGGCTGCCGGACAAGCTCAAGATTCGTGATGGGCGGGGCAAATATCTGCTGCGCCAATGGCTCGCGAAGAATTTTCCGGCCAGCGAGCCCTTCCGCGCCAAGCAGGGCTTTACCGTGCCGGTTGGCGCCTGGATAGCCGATGTGGCTGACAAGCTGGCGCCTTTGGTCGCTCGCCAGCCAGGCATTGCGGAAATCGCCAAACCGGATCGCATCCTGCCGCTGTTTCGCGCGGCCGGCAGCAAGCGCGAAGGCTTCGCTGCCTGGCATTTGCTGTTCTATGCGCTCTGGCATCGGCGCCATATGCAAGGCGCCGCGCCCGCGGGCGACGTGTTCGAAACCCTTTCCCAGCAGTGACGACAGGAAAACCCATGGCGAAACGCGGCGCATCGCGGCAGGCTCTTCGTATCGCGACCTGGAACATTAATAGCGTGAGATTACGCCTGCCCTTGCTGCAAAACCTGGTCGCTGATCTGGCCCCCGATGTGATCTGCCTGCAGGAAACCAAATGCCCGGATGAGGTGTTTCCCCATGAAGGCATCGCGGCGCTTGGCTTCACGCATCGGCTGGTGCGCGGCATGAAGGGCTATAATGGTGTTGCCGTGCTTTCCCGCCTGCCGATCACGCTGCGCGAGGATGATCCCGATTGGTGCGCCAAGGGTGATTGCCGGCATCTGGGCGTGATGCTGGATGCACCAGGCGGCCCGGTTGAATTGCACAACTTTTACGTGCCCGCCGGCGGCGATATTCCAGACCGAAACGCCAACCCGAAATTTGGGCATAAGCTTGATTTCGTCGCCGAAGCCACGCGCTGGTTCGCGGGCCGAGGCGCGCGGCGTGCCGTACTGGTGGGCGATTTGAACATCGCGCCGCTGGAACATGATGTTTGGTCCCATAAGCAATTATTGGATGTCGTCTCCCACACACCCATTGAGGTTGAAGGGCTTTTGGGTTGGCAGAAGGCGGCGGGCTGGCATGATGCTTTGCGCCATTTCGTGCCCGCAGATCAGAAGCTCTACACGTGGTGGTCCTATCGCGCGCGGGATTGGCGCGCGGCGGATCGTGGCCGGCGGCTTGATCATGTTTGGGTCAGTGATGATCTGGCGGGCGGCCTCAAGCGCCATCTGGTGCTGAAGGATGCGCGGGATTGGCCGCAAGCGTCTGACCATGTGCCCGTGCTGGTGGAGCTTCAGCCATGAAACGCCGTTTTTTCCTGCTGGCCCTGCTGCCGGCTGCCTGTGCCCAGCCGAACCAATCCCCTCCCGTGACCGCCGCGCCCCCGGCGGAGGAGCCGGAGCAGGTTTTCGCCCCCGGCCCCATCGCCTGGGATAGGCTGAGTGAAGACCAGAAGCGCCGCGCCCGGGACGCCATGCGACGGCTTGGCTATGACACCTCAAGTGAGGAGGCAGCCCTACGCCAATGGAACGCGCTGCCGCCGGCCAAGCAGCGCTTCGCCATCCGCCGCCCGCCGCCGCCCCCACCGCCACCAAGGCCGAGCACGGCATCACGCCCCGCACCGCGCCCCGCATCACGCCCGGCCACCGCTTCACCGCGGCCACCCGCGCCACCGCGCTAAAGGGCGCCCAGGGGGGGGCGAATAATGCTTGTAACAGGCCACGAAAATGGGCTTTTGCTGCGCCGCACATGCTTGACAGTGGCAGCCCCCCCCCGTAAAGCCCCGACGCCTTCTGGCGCGGTACGCCTGGGGAGCAAAAGGTGACTAATCAGCCGGACCTTCATGAACGGTTAAGGCAAGCACGGGCCCGCGAAGGGCTTGAAATTGGCCCGAACGGCCAAAAAGGCTTGCCGACAGGGCCATGGGGAATCGGGCTGCGCGCAGGGGTTGAGGTTGTCTCGGCCCTTGTGGTTGGGATTGGCATCGGGTGGGGACTCGATCGCTGGCTCGGCACTTGGCCTTGGCTCTTCCTGGTGTTTTTCGTCATGGGCAGCGTCGCCGGGGTGTTGAATGTGTATCGCCTTTTCAACCCGCGTCGCCGTTAGCGCGTGACATGATTTGAGAGACGAGGGGTTTGCCGGTGGCAAAGGAAGGCAAGACGATTGACGCGCTGAGTCAGTTCGAATTGACGCCCTTTTTGGGCTTCTTCGGGCAGTCCGTCGGCTTCAGCCAGTCCAATGCATTCATGCTATTGGCCCTTGGCCTGATCACGCTGTTCGTTATGGCGGCCGCTGCGCGCGGCGCGATGATCCCTGGGCGGCTGCAATCGCTCGGCGAAGCCAGTTACGAATTCATCCAAGGCATGGTGACTGAACAGATCGGCAGTGAAGGGAAAAAGTATTTCCCCTTCGTCTTCGCCATTTTCATGTTCGTGCTGTTTGGCAACCTTCTTGGCATGCTGCCGTATTCCTTCACCTTCACCTCTCACATCGCGGTCACGCTGACCCTGGCGGTGATTGTCTTCGTGACCGTGACGGTGATTGCGCTGATGCGCCACGGCATGCATTTTTTCAGTTACTTCTTCCCGGAAGGTGCGCCTATCTGGCTGGCACCGATCATCATCCCGGTTGAAGTGATTTCCTATTTCTCCCGCGTTGTCAGCCTTTCCGTCCGCCTATTCGCGAATATGGTGGCGGGGCACGTGATGCTGAAGGTGTTTGCCACCTTCGTCGTCCTGCTGGGTAGCCTTGGCGCGGTTGGTCCCTTCGTGGCGATATTGCCGCTTAGCGTAAATATCGCTCTGGTCGGGTTTGAATTCCTGGTGGCTTTCCTCCAGGCCTATGTGTTCGCCATCTTGACGAGCATCTATCTCCACGACGCGGTGCATCTGCACTGACGAACGCTGGGTGTTTTTCGGAAATCTGTTGAAGTCAAACGGAAGGAATGTGTCATGGAAGTTGCTGCTGCGAAGGCCCTTGGTGCCGGTATCGCCGTTATTGCGCTGTTCGGCGTGGGTCTCGGGATTGGCAATATCTTCTCCGCGCTGATCACCAGCGTTGCCCGCAACCCGGCCGCCCGTGATGCCGTGTTCCCGATCGGCATTCTGGGCTTCGCGCTGACGGAAGCTGTGGCGCTTTTCGCGCTGCTCATCGCCTTCCTTATCCTGTTCGCGTGATGGCTGGGGCCCTGGCCGGATCTGGCTGGGGCCGTTTGGTTTCGGGGCCGGCCTTGTGCCATGCCCCGGCCCGACGTTCTTTGGCCGCGAGAGGGTAAGCCGATGCGCCGAATACTGCTTGCGATGACGCTCAGTGCCATGCCTGCGCTTGCCTGGGCAGCCAGTTCTGCTGGTGGTCCGCCGGTGGAAGGGATGCCCCAGCTTGCCTTTGGCCACCCGGTCCAAGGGCCATTGCTGATCGGCCAGGTTGTTTGGCAAGTCATTATTTTCTTTTCGCTTTTCATGGTGCTGTCCTTCGTGGCCCTGCCGCGGCTGGGTGCGGTGATCGAAAATCGCCGTCAGCGCATTGAAAGTGATCTGGAAGCGGCCCGCGCTGCCATGCAATCCGCCGAAGCCGCGATTGCCGCGCAGCGTGAGGCGACGCAAACCGCCCGTGCTGAAGCGCAAGCCGCAGTCAATGCTGCGATGCAAGCCGCCCAGCAGGAAATGGACGCGAAGGCGGAAGCCTTGAACGCAGCGCTTGCCAAGCAGATCTCGGAAGCCGAAGCCCGCATTGATCAGGGCCGCAAATCGGCACTTGGTGCGGTGCGTCAAGTGGCTGGTGAAACTGTTGAAGCCCTGCTTTCCAAGCTTGGCGCAAGCTCTGATGCCGGCAAGGTGCAGGCAGCGGTGCAGCGTGAAGCCGCAGCCAGGGGGATTTCCTGATGCAAGGCTCTGCTTCTTTTTTCGCTGATCCGAAATTCTGGGTCGCGGTTTCCTTTGTCCTGTTTTTCGTGCTGCTTGGCAGCAAGCTTTGGAAGGCCGGCACCGGTGCGCTCGATTCCCGCGCCGATGACATTCGCAAGCGGATTGATGAGGCGAATAGGCTTCGTCTTGAAGCCGAAGCCAAGCTGAAGGAAGCCGAAGCCGCACGGGCTGAGGCGGTGAAGGAAGCCGCTGAGCTTCTGGCGCGCGCCAGGACTGAAGCGGCACGCATTGCCACCGCCGCCGCTGCCGAGGCCGAAGCCTCCGCCGAACGGCGCAAGCAGCTTGCCATGCAGCGTATCGCCGCGGCGGAGGCGAGCGCGATTGCCGAGGTGCGCAACATGGCGGCTGATATTGCTGCCTCGGCGGCGCGTGCCGTGCTGGCTGAAACCATGGATGCTGCGGCCGATGGTGCCATGATTGACCGGAGCGTGGCGGATTTGCCGCGAGCGCTGCGCGTCGCCTGAGCGCAACAGTATTCCCCGATCAAAGCCCCTTTTCCGCCGGAAGAGGGGCTTTTTTCTTGCCTGCTGAATCCGCTTTTTCATCGCGGCCAAAAGCCCTAAGCTTGGCCATCGCGTTTTGATGGGAGAGAAACCTGATGTTGCGCCGCCTTACCCTTGCCGCCGCCCTGCTGGCTGGCTCCGCCCTGTCTGCGGAGGCCAATGTCTTCCGCTGGGCCAATGATGGCGATGTGAATTCCATGGACCCCTATACGCGGCAGGAGACCTTCCTGCTCGCCTTCGGGTCCAATTTCTATGAGCCGCTGGTGCGGCGTGATCATGAAGGCAAGGTGGAAGCCGCGCTTGCCGAACGTTGGGAGCAGCCGCAGCCGAATGTTTGGCGCTTCCATCTGCGCCGCGGTGTGCGGTTTTCGGATGGCACGCCCTTCACCGCTGATGATGTTGTCTTCAGCGTACAGCGCGCCCGAGCACCTGGTTCCAATGTGCAAGGTGTGCTCGCTTCCGTGAAGGAAGTGCGCAAGATTGACGATCACACGGTGGATTTCGAAACCACCGTGCCCAACCCGATCCTGCTTCAGGAAATCACCAATTGGGGCATATTCAGCCGCGCCTGGGCGGAGCGCAACAACGCCACACGCCCCGCAGATTTGACGACGCGGCAGGAAAACTTCGCCACGCGCAACGCCATGGGCACCGGCCCTTTCATTCTGGTGTCGCGTGAACCGGACCGTCGCACGGTGGTCGCGCCCAATCCCAATTGGTGGGACAGGCCGGTGCATAATCTGACGCGCGCAGAATTAAACATCATTTCCAATGACGCAACGCGCGTGGCCGCGCTGCTCTCGGGCGAGATGGACTTTGTCTATACCGTGCCGCCGCAGGATGTGGACCGGATTTCGCGTTCGCCGGGTGTGCGCATCATCCAGGGGCCGGAATTGCGCACCATCTATCTTGGGCTGGATCAAATGCGCCCCCAGCTTCTGAAATCCGATGTGCAGGGCAAGAATCCATTCCAGGATGTGCGCGTGCGGCGCGCCATGCAATTGGCGATAGACACCACCGCCATTCAGCGGAGCGTCATGCGTGGCCAATCCCGCCCGACCAATCTGATCTACGGCCCGGGCGTGAATGGCTTCCGTGAAGAAGATGACCAGCGCCCGCGCGTTGACCTGAACGAAGCGCGCCGGCTGTTGACCGAAGCGGGCTATCCCAATGGCTTTGGCGTGACGCTGGATTGCCCAAATGACCGCTATGTGAATGATGAGGCGATCTGCACCGCCGTGGTTGCGATGCTGGCGCGCATCAATATCCGCGTGACGCTGAATGCGCAGACCCGCGCGCGCTTCTTCGCCGAGGTGAATGCGCCGGGCTACAATACCAGCTTCTATCTGCTGGGTTGGACGCCGGCGACATCGGATGCGCATAACGCGCTGTTCAACCTGGCCGGCACGCGTGATGGCACGCGCGGTATTTTCAACAATGGCGGCTATTCCAACCCCCGGCTGGATGAGCTGATCAGCCGCATTGCGGTGGAAACCAACCAGGCCGCGCGCCAAGGGCTGATCACCGAAGCGGGCCGGGTCATCCAGAATGATGTCGGCTATATTCCGCTGCACCAGCAGCAGATTGTCTGGGCGGTGCGCCAGGGCTGGAATGTGGTGCAGACGGCGGATAATTATATCCAGCTCCGCTTTGTGCGCTATGGGCAATAGGCGCTGATGCAAGACCCCGCCCGGTGATTGCCGGGCGGGTTTTTCTTTGACCTGCTGGTTAGCCCGGGCGGCACTTGCGCCCCATTGATCACCCCCGGAAAAGGGAGGATGCTCCGCCCGTGCCGTTGAACCGGCGCGCAGGAGGAACCGTGACCGAAGCGGCAATAGATTGCGATCTGCATCCGGGCCTGCCTTCCATGGCGACCCTGTTTCCCTACATGGATCAGCATTGGCGCACGAGCTTGAAGGAACGCGGTGTTTCGCAGCTTGAAAGCGCATCCTGGCCGCCTGCCGCGCCCACCACCGTGCGTGCCGATTGGCGCGGCCCGAAGGGTGAGGCGCCCTGCAAGCTTGAAACCCTGCAAGCGCAAGTGCTGGATCGCTGGGGCGTTGGCACCGGTATCCTCAACCCGCTTTTCCCGGCGCAGCTTCCCTTCAGCCGGGACCTCTCAGCCGCCTTTGCGCGCGCCGTGAATGATTGGATCCGCGCCGAATGGCTGGATGGCGATGAGCGCCTGCGCGCAGCCATCCTGCTGCCCAATGCCATTGAGGAATCAGTGGCCGAGATTGAACGCCTCGCCCCCGATCACCGCTTTGTCCAGGCGATGACGCTTTGCATGGGGGAAATCCCGCTGGGTCGGCGCGAATGGTGGCCGGTTTATGAGGCGCTGTCGCGCCACGATATGCCGCTTGCGATTCATGCCGGCAGCAATTGGCGCCATCCCGTCACCTCGGTCGGCTGGCCTTCCTATTATCTTGAGGAATACACGGCGAATTCGATGGGGTTTCAATCCTCACTGGCGTCGCTGATCACGGAAGGCGTGTTTGTTAAATTCCCAAAGCTCAAGGTGGTGCTGCTCGAAAGCGGCGTGTCCTGGCTGCCATCCTTCCTGTGGCGGCTGGTGAAATCCTGGAAGGGCGTTCGCTTTGAAGTGCCCTGGCTGGATCGCCCGCCATCGGATTACGTGCGCGATCATGTGCGGCTTTCGATCCGCCCGCTGGATGTGCCGGAAGAAGCCGATACCATGGCACGGCTGATGGATCATTTGGGTTCGGATGAATTGTTGTTGTGGTCTTCCGATTGGCCGCATGCGCATTTTGAAGGGGACGCGACCGTGCCCAAGGGGCTTGATGTTGGCTTGCTCAAGAAAATCATGGTGGATAACCCGCGCGCGACCTATGCTAGGTTGCGGGAAGGAGCCCTGGCATGAACATCATCCGCCCCATCGCCGCCCCTGGTCGGCCAGCCGCCGCCACGCTTGGCCTGGTGGATTGCGATATCCATCCGCGCTGCGCCGATTTGGGCGAATATCGCCCCTTCATGACCGATGCCATGTGGCATCGCCTCACAACCTACGGCATTCATGCGCGGCATGGCTTTCACAAGGGCTATCCCTTTCCGAAGGCCGCGCCACTGGCCAGCCGGCGCGATGCCTGGGGGCCGCAGGGCCAACCGCCCGCTTCCGATCTTGGCTTTGTGCAGAAGCAATTCCTGGATCATTACGGGCTC
The DNA here is from genome assembly GCA_020250005.1 of Roseomonas sp. Lineage (GTDB taxonomy): Bacteria > Pseudomonadota > Alphaproteobacteria > Acetobacterales > Acetobacteraceae > Neoroseomonas. The sequence continues at coordinate 11,407 of JADCES010000025.1, read as the reverse complement.
GATATTGGCGTGCTCAATCCCTTGCAGCCATCGGGCCAGGGCGATGTGAATGATGATCTTTCGGTCGCGCTCGCCCATGCTGTGAATGAATGGCAATTGGCGCATTGGGTGGATCATGATGCGCGGCTACGCGCTTCCATTGTGGTGCCTTATGAGGATGCAGCGGCGTCAGCCGCTGAAATCCGCAGGCGTGCAGGTGATGGCCGCTTCTGCCAGGTGCTGTTGATGAGCCGCACTTCCGAACCGCTTGGCCGCAAGCGCTATTGGCCGATTTATGAGGCCGCGGCGGAAGTGGGCCTGCCGATTGGCATTCATGCCTTTGGTTTTTCCGGCAATGCCATGACCAATGGCGGCTGGCCTTCCTTTTATGTCGAAGAAGTTCAGGAACACGCGACCAGCGCCCAAGCCCAGGTCGCGTCCTTTGTGGTGGAAGGCGTGTTTGAACGCTTCCCCACGCTCAAGATCGTGATGATCGAATGCGGTTTTGGATGGATGCCATCACTCGGCTGGCGCTTGGACAATAACTGGAAGCGGCTGCGTGATGAGGTGCCGCATCTGAAGCGCGCGCCATCCGAATACATGCGCGAACATGTCTATGTCTCAACGCAGCCGATCGAAGAACCGGCGAAGGGTGAGCATTTGCTGGATGCGATGGAATGGATCGGCTGGGATCGTATTCTCTATGCCAGTGATTATCCGCATTGGGATTTTGACGATCCCCGCATTGCGATTCCCTCCTTCATTCCGGCAGAAAAGCGCGCCGCGATTTTCGGCGGCAATGCGCGCGGCTTCTATCGGCTGTAATGGCGCGGCATATTGTTGCGGCGGTGGATGAAATCCCGCCCGGTGGCCGGAAGCTGGTGGAAGCGGATGGCAAGAAGATTGTCGTGTTCAATCTGGGTGGTGAGTTCTTTGCGCTGCTTGATCGTTGCCCGCACCAGGGCAGCGCGCTTTCCGGTGGTATCTTGTGCGGCCTGACGCTGAGTGATGAACCGGGGCGCTATCATTTCTCCCGCGCGGGAGAAATGCTGCGCTGCCCCTGGCATAACTGGGAATTCGATATTCGCACGGGGAAGAGCTGGTTCGATCCACGCCGGACCAAAGTGCGCGCTTTTCCGGCGCATGTGGAAGCGGGGGCCAGGCTAGCGTCTGATCCGCGAAGGGCGCATGCCCGAAGCGGTGAATCAGCCGCTGAAAAAGACTCTGCACCACCATCCATGCCGATGGATGATGGTGCAGTAGAAGGGCCGTATCAGGCCGAAACCTTTCCGGTGAAGGTTGAAGCCGATTACGTGGTGGTGGAGGTTTGAGCGCATAGGGCGATGACGCCCTTGCTTGGTTCAGCCTGAATAACTCGCGATCTCAATCAAATTCCCATCGGGATCGCGACAGTAAACCGACATGATCGGCCCCAGCGCGCCCGCCTTCGCGACCGGTCCCACTTCCACCGCAACGCCACAGGCGCGCAGATATTCCGCCACCTGATCCGATTTCATCGTCACCACAAAGCAAAGATCATCCGTCCCCGGCACGCCGCCGGCAGCCCCCGTGAACCATTCTTCCTGCGTAGCACTTACCGGGCGCAGATTGATCTTCTGCCCACCGAAGCGGAGTGAGGTACGGCGATGCGGGCCGAATTCCTCCCGCTCCATCCCCAAGACGCGCTGATACCAGGAAGCGGAGATTTCCACATCGCGGCAGGTAATGACCAGATGATCCAGGCGGTCCACGGCGAAACGCATGATATTCAGCCTTTCTTCGGCAAACGCGCCGTTACTTCGATTTCAATGCGCATGATATCGGTTTGCAGCCCGGCATGAATCAGCGTGGAAGCCGGCCGTGCCTTGCCGAAATGCTTGCGGAAGACTGGCCAGCAAGGCTCCCAATCCTCTCGTCTGGGTACAATGGTCAGCACGCGGACAACATTATCCAAAGTGCAGCCGGCTTCTGCCAAGGCGCGGCTGATATTGGCGAAGCATTGTTCGGCCTGCGCCACCACATCGGGCGCAATGGTCATGCTGGCGTAATCATAGCCCGTGGTGCCGGACACCCAAACATAATCGCCATCCACCACCGCGCGGGAATAGCCGATCTCGGCTTCAAACTTGGACCCGGAAGAAATCAGGCGGCGTTCATTCATGGCGTTATGTCCCTATCACGCGGTGATTGGCCCGCCACATTTTTCCGGGCGGAATTTGCGTTCGGTGGAAGCGGGAAACTTTGCAAGCTTTTCCGCTGGCCTGATCGGGCGGCGGACCAATTCACCGCCACAATTCGGGCAAAGCCCGCCCAGCAGCTTTGTGCGCGCACAGTTCACGCACCAGGTGCATTCAAAGGAACAGATCAGCGCATCACGGCTTTCCGGCGGCAAATCGCGCCCGCAGCATTCGCAATTGGGTCTCAATGCCAGCATCGGCCTTATCCTTTCAGGGCGGGGCGACGATGCGCGCGACAATCCGCCGCACGATGGGCAGCACCACCAGCACGGTTGGAAAGGCGATGATCCAGGAGGAAATCCAAGCAATCGGCCAGCGCAGGAGAAACTCTGCCCCCGGCCCCAAAGCCAGCAGCGTTGAGATGCCGGAGATGATGATGGTCATGATCCCCGACAGGATGAAGCCTGTCACCGGCAGCGTGAAGCGCGCCGGCAGGCGGCGATCCTCGGTGGCGCTCACTCCAGCCCCTCATAGAAATCATTGCCCTTGTCATCCATGACGATGAAGGCCGGGAAATCCTCAACCTCAATCCGCCAGACAGCTTCCATGCCAAGCTCGGGGTATTCCAGCACTTCCACTTTCTTGATGCAGTCCTGCGCGAGCCGCGCGGCGGGGCCGCCCACCGAACCCAGGTAGAAACCGCCATATTTCTTGCAGGCATTCAAGACAGCCTTGGAACGATTGCCCTTGGCCAGCATCACCATGGAACCGCCGGCGCTTTGGAAGGCTTCCACATAGGAATCCATCCGCCCCGCCGTGGTGGGGCCGAAGGAACCGGTGGCCATACCGGTCGGCGTTTTCGCCGGACCCGCATAATAAACCGGGTGATCCTTCATATATTGCGGCAGACCCTGCCCGGCATCGAGCCGCTCCTGCAATTTCGCATGCGCAATGTCACGAGCGACCACCATGGTGCCGGTCAGGCTGACGCGCGTTTTCACGGGATACTTTGAGAGCGTCGCGCGGATGTCGCTCATGGGGCGGGACAGGTCGATCTTCACCACCTCCCCATTCAGGATATCGGCGGTTGCTTCAGGCAAATACTTCGCCGGGTCATGTTCCAGATCCTCGACAAAAACGCCTTCCGGCGTGATCTTCGCCTTGATCTGGCGATCCGCAGAACAGGAAACGCCAATGCCAATCGGCAGGCTCGCGCCATGCCGCGCCAGGCGGACCACGCGCACATCATGGCAGAAATACTTGCCGCCGAATTGCGCGCCAATGCCAAGGTTTTGCGTGAGCTTATGTACCTCTGCTTCCAACTCCACATCGCGGAAGGCATGGCCCGAAAGATCGCCCGAATTCGGCAACGCATCCAGCCATTTCGTGCTGGCAAGCTTCACGGTTTTCAGTGTCGCTTCCGCGCTGGTGCCGCCAATGACGATGGCCAAATGATAGGGCGGGCAGGCGCTGGTGCCGAGGGTCTTGATCTTCTCTTCCAGAAACGCGAGCAGCTTCGGCTTGTTGAGCACGGCGCGGGTTTGCTGGAACAGAAAGGTTTTGTTGGCGGAACCGCCACCCTTCAGCACGAACATCAGATGCAGTTCATCGGCATGATGATCGCCGGGCTGCGCCATGATGGAAAACTCAACAGGCAGATTATTGCCGGTGTTCTTTTCCTCATACATCGTGATCGGCGCCATTTGCGAATAGCGCAGATTGGTTTCGGTATAGGTGCGATGCACGCCGTAAGACAGCGCCTCTTCCTCATCGCCTTCCACCCAAACGCGCTGGCCCTTTTTGCCGAACACGATGGCCGTGCCAGTATCCTGGCACATGGGCAAAACACCGCCGGCGGCGATATTGGCGTTTTTCAGCAAATCAAGTGCAACAAAACGATCATTCGCACTCGCTTCCGGGTCTTTTAGAATTTTCGCCAGTTGCGCCAGATGCGCCGGGCGCAGCAGATGGGACACATCCTTGCAGGCTTGGAAGGCCAGCGCTTCCAGCGCGGCGGGCTTCACCTTCAAAACGGTCTTGCCATCCACCTGCATGGTTGAGATGCCATCAATCGGCAGCTTGCGCCAGGGCGTGGTATCGGCGCCCAGCGGGAACATGGGTGAATAGCGGAAATTTTCCGGGCGCGCCGGGGTGGCGGCATCAAGCGGCGGTGTCATTGGCCTATTCTCCAACCAGCAATTTTCTCGCGGCGCGACGGCCGCTTTTTCGGAAACCTTATTACCAGCAGCGGCGGAAAACCGCCAAACCTTCAATCCCTGGCATCACGCAAGCGATTCTGCGCCATGGTCCAGGCAATGCCAAAGGCACGGAATTCATGGCCCGCAATACGGCGGAGCTTCTTTTCGACCGGTGCGGCAATATCGGCCAAGGCCGTTCCATTGCTCGCCTTGGCCAATTCACGCCCGAGTGCGGTTGCCAAAGCCACGCCGCGGCCATTGCAGCCGGTCCACGTCAGAACGCCGGGGGCCAATTCATAAACATGCGGCATCTTGTCATCAGTCGCCGCCACATAGCCCCACCAGATGTAATCGAATTGCACATCGCCAATTTGTGGAAAAACGCGCTTCACCCGTTCCGTGATGCGCGCGCGAATGCGCCCTTCCCAGCCGAAGGGCACGATCAAGCCGCCCCCCGTCACCAGCCTTCCATTCGCATCGAAGCGATAGAAATACAGATCGCCTTGCGTATCCGAAAGCGCATGCCCCTGCGGCAGGATGGATTTGCGCACATTATCGGACAGCACCGAGGTACCCATCTGGTATGAGCGCACCGGCACAATGCTTTGCTTGAGCCCCGGCCAGAAATCCCCGGTATAGGCATGGGTCGCGATAATCACGCGTTCGGCATGCAAAACCCCGCGCGGCGTTTCCACTGCCCAGCCGCCGGGTTCCTGCCGGATAGCGCGCACCGGGCTGCCGGTATGCACCACCGCCCCCGCACGCATCGCCGCCGCTGCCAGGCCGCGCGCATAACCAAGCGGATTGATCCGCCCGCCAGTCTTATTCTCCCACCCGCCATGCCAGTAATCCGTGCCGGCGAGGGAGGCCATTTCCGCCCGATCCACCATGCGCACGGGGGCACCGCGGCGGCCCCATTGCTCGACGCGGGATGCCGCAAGCTTCATGCGCGAAGGCCGATGCGCCGGCTGGATCCAGCCGTTCTGAACCGCTTCCGCCTGGATATCGTGCTTGCGGATCAGGTCAAACACCAAGGATGCGCTGTCGCGGATCAGCCCGACCAATTCCTCGCCCTTGTCGCGCCCGCCATGTTCGCGCGCGACACTCGCCACAATGGCATCGGGATCGAGGCGCGACATATTGGGAATCACCTGGCCGTTATTGCGCCCGGAAGCGCCCCAGCCGATTTCCGCACCCTCCAACACCGTCACCGGCACGCCGGCTTCGGCCAAATGCAGCGCCGCCGATAGCCCGGTAAAGCCAGCGCCCACCACCGCAACGCCGGTGCGTGCCTCGCCCAGTAGCGGTTCTGTCGCGGGGGGCGCGGGCGCGGTGGCGGCCCAAAGGCTCGGCGGCATAGGGGTGGTCATGGCATTCATGCGCTCTTCCTTCCGGTGAACAGCACCGCGGCGAGCATCCCGGCAACGGCCAAGCCCGCCCCCAGAATTTGCAGCAGGGACAGCGGTTCGCGCAACCAAAGCCCCGCCAGCAGCAGCGCCACCACCGGCACCATGACGGAAAGCGTCGCCGCCCGCGTTGCCCCCAAAAGCTCCACCGCGCGGGCGAAGAAGAACATCGCCACACAGCCCAGCACCAGGCCCTGAGCAATCAGGTGGAACAGCACAAGGCCCGCCGGCATGGCAAAGACCTCGGCCGCGCGCAGCGGCAGCCAAAAGGGCAGGATCGCAAGGCCTGAGACAATGGTGATGGCAGCCGTCGCTGGAATGGCCGGCACCTGCCAGCGGCGCAGCAGCAGCGTGAACACCGCCCAGGTGGCGCCGGATGCCATCAGCAGCAAATCGCCGCGCCAGGCGCCGGGGTAATCCCCCATCACGCCATCCCAACCGATCATGAGCACGCCCATCACCATGACGGTCAGCGCCAGTGCCCGCCCGCGCGTGGGCCATTCCTTCAGCAGCGGTATCGCCAGGATTGCGCCGACAATGGGTGAGGTCATGGGCGCGATCGTCCCGCCATGTGATGCCGGCGCATAGACCAGCGCCACCAGGAACAGCAGCAAATTAGGCGCGCCGCCGAATAGCGCCAGCAACAGGATGCGCTTGAGCCCAAGCCGCAGCAGCGTGGCACGCGCTGCCCAGGCGAAAGGCAGCAGCGCCATCATGCCGACCCCGTAGCGAAACGCCGCCAGATCAAAACTGCCGAAGCTGCCATCCGCCAGCACGGGGCGCGCCACCACCGCATGGCCGCCCCAGATCAGGGCAGAAGCAAGGCCAAAGGCGAGCCCCAGGATGAGTTTCGGGTTCATCGCCCCCCTTTGCACCCTTGAGCAATTTCAAGCCATGCAAAATCGCTCATGAGCAAGATAAATACGATCAGCTGATGTGGTTTAGCCAATCTGCCGGGTCAAAGTGCGACGGAGCCGCTGGACCGGACCGTTAGGCGGTTGCATCCCAGTCAACCATCTCACAGTTCTCGAAATGCAGTCCAGTGAGCCGATGGAAAAACGTCCCGTGTCCGACGACGGCCAAGCGTCCCCGCTGGGTGCCCATCCAAGTCCGGAATTCTTCTACACGACGCAAAAAAATCTCCTCGGGCTCGACCGGTACTCCCCGCATATCTGGTTCGCCCTGATGCCACCATGGGTCACGCAAATGCTGGAAGGATAGCATCGGAAACGCGGCGGCCAGCACGCCAGGCGAGCGCCCGATATCACAACTATTCCCCAATCGCTCTCGATGACGGCAGGTTACGGTGATGGGTATTTTAGAATCCCCGAAAAGCCCGAGCGTAGTTTCTATTGCCCGCGTGAGTGGCGAGCAGATGACCAGATCCGGCGGCGGCAGCATTGCCAATTTTTGTCGTCCAAGATCCACTTGCTGCCGGCCATGGGGCGAGAGCGGCGCATCAAAGTGTATCGGGTCGACATTGGTCTGATCGAATATGGCGTTGAAAGTGGATTGTCCGTGGCGGATGAGGAGGATTTGGGCGCTCATGACTGTAGAGCTAGGGGGGGAGGTCCCTTTTGTCACCATTCGCACCTTGGCAAAAATGTGAACGAGGCACAGCCTAGCTGGATCACCCATAGGCTTGGCCAGAAATCCTCCACGCTTCCCTGAATCCGCCGCCAGGGTTACAGCAGGCTCAACCGCAAGAAAGGCTTTCGCATGTTCTACGAACCGCATCTGGGCCATGGCCTACCGCATGACCCCTTCAAGGCCATTATCGCGCCGCGCCCAATCGGCTGGATTTCCAGCCTTGATCAGCAAGGCCGGCCCAATCTGGCGCCCTACAGCTTTTTCAACGCCGTGCATTCCAGCCCGCCCATGCTGGCCTTCACCAGCGAAAGCATGAAGCACAGCGCGGCGAATGCGATTGCCACCGGGGAATTCGTCTTCAACCTTTGCACGCGGGCCTTGTTTGATGCGATGAACATCTCCTCCGACACGCTGCCGGAAGGTGTGAGCGAATTCGAAGCCGCCGGGCTTGCCACCGCACCCTGCCGCATTGTGAAGGCACCGCGCGTTGCCGCCGCGCCGGCCGCCTTGGAATGCAAGGTGACGCATTCCATGCAGTTGCAGGATGTCAATGGCGCGCCGCTCAAGGGCTGGATCATCATCGGCCAGGTGGTCGGCGTTCACATAGATGAGGCCTATATCACCAATGGCCGGTTTGATACGGCCAAGGCGCAACCACTCGCGCGTTGTGGCTATCGCGATTACGCGGCGGTGACGGAAATGTTCGAAGCACTGCGCCCAACCGATGGCGGTGGTTACGCGCCGGGCCAGAAGGACAAGTAGTTCACGTCAGAAGTGGCTCCAGCCACCTTGTGGCAGCGTGATGGCGGCACCTGAGCCATCACGCACCACAACGCCTTCACCGGCGATGAAGCGCCCAAGCCGCGCCACCGGCACGCCGGCGGTCGCACTTGCCGCCTGCACGGCTTCCGCTTCTTCCGGCGCGGCGGCGAAAAGCAATTCATAATCATCGCCGCCGGTCAGGATCAGCGGCAGCAGCGCGGCATCGGCGGCAAGCGCGGCGCTAGCAGCAGCGGAAAGCGGTACAGCATCAGCGGTAATCTCTGCCCCGCATCCTGCGGCGCGGCAGAGATGCCCCAAATCCTGCACCAACCCATCCGAGACATCCATCGCCGCCCGCGCCACACCGCGTAGCGCCTGCCCCAAGGCCAAACGCGGTTCCGGCAACCGATAACGCTGCGCCAAATGCCCTTCCGCATCGGCAGGGAGTTTTCCTTGCAGCACCCGCAACCCCAGCGCGCCATCGCCAATACTGCCTGAGACCCAAATCTCATCGCCAATGCGCGCGCCGCGCCGATGCAAAGCCTGCCCTGGCGGTACGGTCCCGATAATGGTCAGCGAAAAACAGGCGGGGCCAGGTGTGGCCACCGTATCGCCGCCCAGCACCTGAAGGCCGAAACGCTGCTGATCTTCCGCCAATCCCGCGACGAAATCCGCAATCCAAGCGTCGGGCGTGCCGCGCGTAAAGGCTGTGGTCATCAGATAGCCCAGCGGCGCCGCGCCCATCGCCGCAAGATCGGATAGGTTCACCCGTAGTAATTTGCGCGCGATCATGCCGGGTGGGTCATCGGGCAGGAAATGCACGCCTTCCACCAGCGCATCCGCCGCCAGCACCAATTGCTGCCCGGCAGGCGGCGTCAGCAGCGCGGCATCGTCACTGAGATCAAGCGCGCCATCACCCGCGAGTGGGCGGAAATGCCGCGCGATCAGGGCGAATTCGCGGGGCAGGCCCATGGCGCGCTTCAGGCGCCTGGCGCGAAATCCGCCGGGCGTAGCCGATGCGCCAGCGTATCCAGCATGCCATTGGCGTAGCGGGTGGCTTCCTCATCCAGAAACCCGGCGGCGATATCCAGATATTCGTTGATCACCACACGCGCCGGCGGTTCATGCGCCTGCATCAATTCGCCAGTCGCCGCACGCAACAACGCGCGCAATACGGGATCAAGCCGATCCAGAGTCCAACCCTTTTGCAGGCAGTCCCTGATCGCGGCATCGGCCACTTCTGCGTGATCGGCCACCTGCTTCAGGATCGCCTGGAACAGTGGAATATGCGCTTCCGGCACACCGCCTTCTTCGAATTCAATCGGGCCGCTAGGCGCGCCGATACGATGGCGGATGAATTGATCCGCAACGGTTTCAACACTTTCGCCCGTATGCTCGCTCTGGAATAGCGCCTGCACGGCGGCAACGCGGGCGCCGGTACGTGGGCGCGCGGGCGCGCGCCTTTCGGCTTTCATGCCAGCCCCCAACCTCGCGCCAGGGCGATTTGCGCCACCAGCGCATGCGCCGCTTCAATGCCTTTGTTCATGCGATCAGGGCGCGAACGTGCTTCCGCCTGCGCCAGAGTGTCCACCGTCAGCAAGCCAAGACCGATCGGCGCGCCGGTTTCCACCGCGATATCCATGATACCCTTGCAGATGGCGTCACAAATGAAGTTGTAATGATCCGTCTCACCCTTCACCACGCAGCCCAGCAGCAGATACCCATCCCAGCGGCGCCTGGCCTTCATCGCCATGCGCAGCGCTGCCGGCAATTCAAAACCGCCGGCGACTTCCACAGTCTCCAATTCAGCCTTCAAATCCTGGAATACCGCCATGGCGCCAATCCGCATGCCTTCGACAACATTGCGGTAATAGGGTGCCTGGATCACCAGAATACGCGGCGCTTCGCCGGCAAGATGCGCGCGACCCCGGGCAGGGGAATCAATCGTGCTCATGGTGTTTTCTCCGAGGGGATGGGACGGGTTTCCAGCACTTGCAACCCATAGCCTTCAAGCCCGATCAGCGGGCGCGGGTTATTGGAAAGCCGGATGATGCGCTTCACACCCAGATCATCCAGGATCTGCGCGCCAATACCGTAATCGCGGATCTCGGGTGCAATCGCATGGCTCGGCCCGCGCTTTAGGCGAATGGAAAGCGCATCGGGGCGCGGATCGCGCAGCAGCACCACCACACCGCGCCCGGCGGCATCAATCATGCGCATTGCCGCATGCAAATCGCCAAGTCCGCGGCCCGAAACAATTTCGCGGAACAGCGACGCCGCATGCATGCGCACCAGTACCGGCGCATCGGTGCTAACATCGCCTTTCACCAGCGCCAGATGTTCCCCGGAGGCAGCAGTGCTTTCATAGACAATGGCGCGCCAGGTGCCGCCGATTGCCTGCTCAACTTCGCCTTCCTGTACGCGGCGCACCAGCTTTTCGGTGCGACGGCGATGCCCGATTAGATCGGCAATGGTGCCAAGCTTCAGCCCATGATGCTGCGCGAAGGCCACCAGATCCGGCATGCGCGCCATGGTGCCATCATCATTCATGATCTCACAAATGACGCCGGAGGGATTAAGCCCCGCAAGCCGCGCGAAATCCACCGCCGCTTCCGTATGCCCTGCACGCACCAGCGTGCCGCCTTCGCGCGCCACGAGCGGAAAGACATGGCCGGGGGTCACGATATGCTCACGCCCCAATTCCGGATTGATCGCAACCGCGACCGTGCGCGCGCGATCAGCCGCGGAAATCCCCGTGGTCACGCCATCACGCGCTTCGATGGAAACGGTGAAGGCGGTTTGGTGCCGCGTGCCATTGGATTGCGCCATCAGCGGCAGGCCCAATTGATCCACCCGCGCACGCGTCATGGAAAGGCAGATCAGGCCGCGCGCATAACGCGCCATGAAATTGATCGCATCCGGGGTCGCGAATTGCGCGGGGATCACCAGATCGCCCTCATTCTCGCGGTCTTCATCATCCACCAGGATGAACATGCGCCCGCGGCGCGCTTCTTCCAGCAATTCCTCAGTCGGTGAGATGAAATCAGCGAAGGAAGTGCGGATAGCGGTTTCCGCTATTTGGGAAGTCATGCCCTGAACTCCATCATGCGGGCGACGTAACGGGCCAGCGTGTCTATTTCGATATTGACGCGATCCCCGGGCTGCAAGGTGCCAAAGCCCGTCATCGCGGCGGTATGGGGGATGATGTTGACGCCAAAGGTCGCGCCGTCAACCTCATTCACCGTCAGTGAAACACCATCAAGGGCGACCGATCCTTTCGGCGCGATGAAAGGCG
>JADCES010000249.1 GCA_020250005.1 Roseomonas sp. | reverse complement strand
CGGACAGGCCATAGGGATTGCCCATGGCCACCACCCAATCGCCGGGCTGGGCACGATCAGAATCGCCCAAAGCCACGAAGGGCAGCGGCGCGCCGGCTTCCACCTTGAGCAGCGCGATATCGGTGCGTGAATCACGGCCAACCAGGCGCGCGGCCAATTCGCGGCCATCTTCAAGCTTCACGGTCACGCGGGTGGCACCATCCACGACATGGTTGTTGGTGACGATGAAACCGGCGGCATCAATGATGAAGCCCGAACCCGTGCCCTGCACGCGGCCCTGGCCGTGATTGGGCATCCCCGCCTCAGCGCGCGGCGCCTTGCCGGCGACATTGATGGTGACAACGGCGGGGCGGACAGCTTTCACCAGCTCGGCAAAGCCGGCGGCAGGTGCGGCGCGGTCAAGCGTGATGGCCGGGGCCACGGGGGCGGGGGCATTCTGCGCATGCACGGCAAGGCCGGTAAGCGCGGTGGAGCCAAGCAGCAGGCCGAGCAGCGCATAGCGCGCAGTCCGGCGGGCGGGGCTGGATGTAGCCATGTGTTGTTTTCTCCATCTAAGGGCAGGGCGCTGAGTCGCTTCGCCTTGACTGCGAAAATGGAGAAAACCTGCTGTAAAGTCCCGAACGCGAAGCTGAAATGATTTTCAGGATTGGGCCTTCGCACCCGAAAGATCGACCGTGACGCGAAGCCCTGGTGCGGCATCTGACAATACCGGGGCCGCGCCATGCAGCTTTGCCACCGCCGCCACCAGCGCCAAGCCAAGCCCGCTGCCCGGCGTGCCGCGGCTACGGTCCAGCCGATAAAAGCGGCGCAGCACGCGCGCGCGTTCTTCTGGTGGCACGCCCGGCCCATCATCCGCCACCTCCAGCACCGGGCCTGCGCGCAAGGTCACGCGCAGGGTTTGCCCGCCATGCATCAGCGCATTATCCATGAGGTTCGTGAGCATTTGGCGCAGCAGCGCCGCATCACCATGCACGCGCTGATCGGGTGCGATGTGTACTTCAAGCCTTTTGCCGGCTTCTTCCGCGACAACGGCATAAGCCTCGGCCAGGGTGGTGACGAGTGCAGAAAGATCCACCACCGGGGCTTCTTGCGGCGGCAAGGGTGGGCCGGCTTCAAGCTGCGCGATGCGGAGCAGCGCGGTGAAGGTGCCAAGCACCGTATCCAATTCGGCCAAGGCCGCTTCAAAAGCCGCCGCATCGGCATTGGGATCACGCGCGCGTGCGAGGGCTGCTTCCAGCCTTTGGCGCAGGCGGGAAAGCGGGCCGCGCAAATCATGCGCGACATCCACCGTGACTTGCCGCATGCCCTCAATCAGCGCTTCCTGGCGATCGAGCAGCGTATTCACCGTGCCCGCCAGCCTGTCGAATTCATCGGCGCTGCCGGCCAAGGGCAGGCGCCGCGCCAGATCACCGCGCATCACCTGTTCTGCGGCTTCCGAGACCCGGCGGAGCCGGGATTGCAACCCGCGCGCCATGAACAGCCCAAAGCCGAGCGCGATCAGCACCGCCACGGCACCCGCAGCAAGCAAGGTGGTGGCAAGGGTTGCAGCCGTATCCAGCACCGCGCCGAATTCGGCCGCGACCAGCAGCGTAAAGCCGTTGGAAATGCCGATGCCGAGCGTGCGCACCGGCCCTTCCGGTGCCCTCAGCGTGACAAAACCACGCAATCCTGCCGGCGCGCCGGAAAGCCGCGCGGAACCCGCCACGGGTCGCCCATCCGGCAAGCGGAGCTGCACCAGAATGGCGCTTGGCGTGCGGTCGCGCGTGCGGGCTTCCACGGCGCGCGTCAGGCCAATCATGCCAAAGCGCTGGAATTCGCCAATCAGCAATTCGGCTTCCGCGCGGATGGTGCTGTCCAAAGCCTCTTCCAAAGCGGCGGAACTGCGCAGCCAGCCAAGCCCAAGGCCAAGCGCGGAAATGCCCAGAACACCAAAGGCTGTCAGCAGCGCGGTGCGCAGTGCGAAACTGCGCAGCAACCGCCCAAGTGCACTCACTTCGGCGCACCAAGCATATAGCCAACACCGCGCATGGTTTGGATCGGCGCGGGCAAGCCTTCCAGCGAAAGCTTGCGGCGCAAGCGGCTGACATGCACCTCAACCAAATTGGTGGAAGGATCGAAGTTCAAATCCCACACGCCTTCCAGCAGCATGGTCTTGGTCAGCACCTGGCCGGGCCGACGCAGCATGAATTCCAACAGGCGCATTTCCGTCGGCAGCAATTCCACCGGCTGCCCATTGCGCCGCACCACGCGCTTCAGCAAATCCAATTCAATATCGCCCACTTGCAGCAATACTGGATCGGTGCTGGGTGCTGGGCGGCGCGCAAGTGCGGCAATACGCGCGCGGAGTTCGCTGAAGGCGAAAGGCTTGGCGAGGTAATCATCGGCGCCGGCATCAAGCCCTTCCACGCGGCGTTCAACCTCCCCCAGCGCCGTCAGCACTAAAACAGGGGTGGTGATGCCGGAAGCGCGTAAGGTGCGCAAAATAGTGAGGCCATCCGGCCCCGGCAGCATGCGATCGGTCACGATCACATCCCAGGCCTCACCGGCGGCGAGCAGCATGCCATCGCGGCCCGTGCGCGCCACCTGCACGACATGGCCAATTTCCTGCAAACCTTTGGCGATATAATCGGCGGTCGCCTTATCGTCTTCGATCAGCAGGATGCGCATGGGGCGCGGATATTACTCCAGTGTCGCGATGGCAACCGCCAGGCGGCAGCCCTGGGCGAATTCCGGGATATCCACATATTCATGCACGGTATGGATTTCCGCCTGGCCGGCGCCGAAGGTCACGGTCGGCACGCCATGCTTCACCAGCCAATTCGCATCCAGCCCGCCGGCGGAAACCATCGTCACAGGCTCAAGCCCCATGGCCTGCGCGGCTTTCTTCGCGCGCTGCACGGCCGGGTCATCGGCCGACATCAGGAAGGGCGGATAGGCAGTGCGGGTTTGGAAAGTGACCTCGGCCATGTCGCCATCGGCATCCTTCACCTCGCCCCTGGCCTTGTTGAAGGCCGCTTCGAAGGCTTCGGTGATCTTGACGGCGAAGTCAGCATCCGTGCTGCGCGCCTCACCGACCAGATGCACGTAATCCGTCACGACATTCGTGGCATCGCCGGCGGGCTTGCCATCCTTGCCGCCAAAGATGCCGATATTGGAAGAACCCTTGCCTTCCGGCTTCACCACCTTGCCGAACCAGCCGCCGCGCTGCGCTTCAGTCAGCCCGATGGAAGCCACGAGCGTTGAGGATATGCCGCGTTCCGGCGCCACACCGGCATGGGCGGCCTTGCCCTTGATGGTGACTTCCCAATTCTGTTGCCCCACCGCGCCGATGGTGAGCTTCGCGGCATGGGTGCTGTCCACATTGAAGCCCATCACCGCGCCGCCAAGGTCTTTCGGGTCCAATTCCCGCGCGCCATGCAGGCCGCTTTCTTCGCGCACCGTGAACAGCATGGTGATCGGCGGATGCGGCAGCTTGTGATCAATCAGTGTTTTCGCAAGCGCAATCAACACCGCGCAGCCCGTGCCATTATCGCCGCCCAAAGCCGTTGTGCCATCGGAGACGATCCGGTCCCCCTCCCGCCGCGGCTTCGCACCCTTACACAGCGGCACGGTATCCATGTGGGTGGAGAACAATAGCCGTGGGCCGGGCTTGGTGCCTGGCAGGTCAACGATCAGATTGCCCACTTCGGTCGGCAGCTTGATGCGCTGATGCACCGTGTCATAGCGGATGGCGCTTGCCGGCACGCCAACCTTCTTCAGCTCATCCACAATGGCAGCGCCGATGGCGGCTTCAAACCCTGTTACGCTGTCAATCGCGAGCAAGCGGATCAGCATGTCTGTCGCGTAATCAACATCAACAATCTTGGCGGTGCTATTCATGGTTTTTTCCTTTTGGTCCTGGACTATCGCCGCGCATCAGCGCTTCGCGAGAATGGGGGTAAGCGCATCAATCACGCCCGTCAGCATGATCTGCGCGCCAATGCAAAGCAGCACGAAGGCGGCAAGCTTGGCCGCAATCAACATGCCTGTCGGCCCAAGCTTCCGCGCCACCGCGGCGGCATTGGCATAGGCGATCCAAACGGTGAGAGCGACCGTCGCCGCAATCAGCGTGAAGGCCAGCATATTCATGACTATGCCGCTGATTTCAGAGGAACGCCGTTCCGCAGAAAGCGCGATGGAGGCAGCGATGGTGCCCGGACCGGTAGTGAGCGGCAGGGTCAGCGGGAAGAAGCTCATGCGCTCGACCGGGGCGGTATCCAGGGCGGCGGGGGCTTGGGCTTCGCGGCGCTGATTGTCATCTTCCTCATTCAGCATGTGCCAGCCGGCGACGGCCACGGTCAGCCCGCCCGCAATCCGCAGGGCTTCAAGCGAAATGCCAAAAAAGCCGAGGATCGGCGTGCCAAGGAAAAGTGCGGCCAGCAGCACAATGAAGCTATTGATGGCGATGGACCGCGCCAGGCGCGCGCGTTCCTGTTCGGTCAGCCAGCGCGTCATGCCATGGAAGATCAGCGCCCCGGCAGGCGGGTTGATGATGCTGATCAGCGCCGAAAAGCCAAAGAGCCAGGCGGCAAACAAATCCCCGAAAATGGCCGAAGCGGTCATGATGCCTTGCCCGATACCTGAAACGCGCCTGCCACCGGCGGCAAGTCCAGACTTCCTGTTCCGGCGGCGCGGCGCATGGTCATTGAAAGGAAGGCGTTACTGCAAGGCCGCGTTGCCTGTTAGGCAATTCAGCCCCAGGGCTGTGCGCTGCATCCCATTGGCTGGTCTGCCACACCAAACGGGCCGCCCACGTATGGGGGGTTCATCCTGCCCTCAAACGACGAAAACCCGTTGCACGTAACGCGCAACGGGGATTATAGGCCTTTATGCCACCTGGATAGGCGGCAATGACAATTCCCAGGGAGCGGCGCCGAAGCGCCGCCAAGGGACTGTCAGATCAGCCGCGAGCCCGAGGAGCCGGGGCCGGAGCCGGGGCGGGGGCCGGGGCCGGCGGAGCAGGCTCGGAAGCGCAAGCGGCAAGCAGCGCAGCCGGGGCCAGGATGGCGGCCACCGCAGCCTTGCGGAGCAGCGCCTTGCGGGTCATTTCTTTGGATTCGGTGTTCATGTTGCACATCCAGGTTGCTAGAGACTAGGAAACGGACCAGATAAAAAGCAAATATGAGTGGGTTGTCAAACCCTTTTCTTGCATGGAATGTGAAGTTTCAGGAGTTGGACGCGTGAAACGGTCTTGGGATAGGCCAGAATTCGATGCCAAGGGGCTGGGTGCAGCGTCGCCGGCCCTTATTTCGCGTCGCGCCAGCCTTTTGCGGGGCGTCGCTGGCCTTGCCGGCATGCTGGCGCTGGTGGGCTGCGCGGCCTCTGAGGGCGATTCGCTGGAGCCGATGGCGGCGCGCGAAGCAGAGGAAGAGCTTGGCCATACGCCAGAGGAACCCCCGCCCGTTGTCGCTGGCGAGGCCCTGGATGGGGCGCTTTTGCGGCGCTTTTACGCGCGGCGTGACTTTGAACCGGTCTGGACCACGCGTGAAGCCGAGGCCAGGGCCTTCAAGGCGAAAGTGCTGCGCGCGCGGGAACATGGCCTGGATCCCGAATTGTTCCAGGCTGATTTGCTGCGGCGCATTGATAGTTTCCCGCCCGACCGGCGCGAATTGCTGCTGACCCATGCGGTGCTGACCTATGCCGAGGCCTTGGCCTTTGGCGCCTTGCCGCCCAGCCGGCGCAAGGACCGGGAAGCGCTGAAGCGCGAACCGGTGGATGTGACCGAAGTGCTGCATGAAGCGCTGGATGGCCCCGATCCCGTCGCCGCCATCGAAGCGCTGGCGCCGCAAACCCCGACCTATCAGGCCTTGCGTGAGGCGCTGCAGCGCCACCGGACATCATTGCGACCGGATCGCAACCGGGTGAACCGTTTGCGCGTGATTGAGGCCAATCTGGAACGCCAGCGCTGGCTGCCGCGTGAACTGCCGGCTGATCGCGTCTGGGTAAATGTGCCTGACCAGCAGCTTGTGCTCTATCGCGATGATCGGCCCGTATTCGTGACGCGCGTTGTCGTGGGTGAGGCGACGGATCGCAAGCAAAGCCCGGAATTGCATACCGTCATTGAATCGGCGCTGTTCAACCCGCCCTGGATCATCCCGAGCGACATTGTGGAAGCGGATATCCGCCCCATGCTGAAGCAGGACCCGCTCTACCTGGTGAAGAACAAGATCACCCTGCTGCCGAATGGCGACGCGAAGCAGGCGCCGGGCCCGCAAGCGGGGCTTGGCGCCGTGATGTTCGAAATGCCCAATCGCTTCGATGTCTATCTGCATGATACGCCGGACAAGGAAGCCTTCAGCCGCGACAACCGCCGCCTCAGCAATGGCTGCATTCGCGTCCAAAACCCGCTGGAATTGGCCGCGCTGCTGATGGATGAACCGATGGATGTCATCCAGAAAAAAGTCGCAACCGGGGATACGCTGCGCAAATCCCTGCCCGAGCCTGTGCCGGTTTTTCTGCTGTATCACACTGCCCTTGCTGCCCCTGGGCGTGATGTGGAAATCCGCCCGGATTTCTACGGCCGGGATGAGGCGCTGTGGCTGCGCCTGCAAAAGGCAGCACCTGAAACGGAACAACGCAGGACCGGCGCCATGGCCGTGACCACAACACGGTCCTTATCCGCCTCTCCGCCCGCGCGGGCTGCGACGCCACCGGCCGTGACGCGGCCACCGGTGCAGCGGCGAAGCTGATTAGAGCATATCACGTTCAGATGGAAAATCTGAACGTGTGAAGATGCTCGAAAAACAAAGATATAGAGCGGGTTGCGTGAATCCATGTGAACGCAACACGCTCTAGCATCAAACTGAAATACGCGGCACTTCAGCCGCGGCTTGTGACCTGCACGCTTGATTCAAGCCCAAGCGCGGCAGCCAGGGTTTCCAGCCGCCGCAATACGCTTTCGCCGGCAAAAACGCCGCTGCCTTCCAGAAGTCGCAGGATCAGCCGCCCACCACGGCGTTCCAAGGATGTGCCCGCCAGCAAGACCGTCGTACCACCGGAAAGCGTATAAGCCAGGCGAAACGCCGCGCCCAAAATCTCCGCCCGCCGCAGCGTGCCGACATCCAACAGCAAGCGCGCGGAGGGCAGGAAAGGCGCATCTGTCTCCGCTTCGTACCGAAGGGCCGCGGCAAGGGCCAGGAAAGCGCGGCCATGATGATCAAAGCCGACACCGGGCTGACGCAGCACGCGGAAAAAGGCGTGTTCGGCACGGTAATCAGGATGATCATGGCTGCCGATATCGCTCACCCAACAGGCAGCTTCGCGCAGGCCAAGGGCAAGTGGCGATTCATCTTCAAACAAGGGCGCGGTCCAGGCGAAAAGCGCGGGCGGCATGGTCTGGTCGCGGCCGAAACGCAGCGCCATGTCGTGCGCGGCGGCCAGAAGCGGATCCCGCTTGCGCTCAGCGGCATCAAGCAGGCGCGCATACCAGCCTTCACGCAAGCCATTGGCGCTGAAAATCACGCGGCGCGCGCCGCTGGCGCGCAATAGCCGGCGCAGCACCAGCGCGGCAAAGGGCAAATCCGCCAGGCGCTTGCTGGGCGCGCCTGGCATGCGTTCCAGCGTGCGGCGCGTGGCGGCCATCAATACACCGGAAAGATCGCGCGCTTCTTCGCGCGTCAGCGCGTAATGATGGACAATGGAAAGCGGATAGCCTGTTTGCGCCATATGCATGCGCGCCATGGCGCGCCAGGCGCCGCCCACCAGATACAAATCCCGCCCCGCAGCGTCATGCAGCCAGGGGTGACGCGCCAATTCCTCGGTCACGATTGCGCGCGCCTTGCCGATATCCTCCTTGGCGCGATCGGCCAAGCGAATCGTGCCAATCGGCAGGCTGGCGCTTTTGCCCTGCGCGCCCTGGCTGAGCGCCACCAATTCCAGTGAACCACCGCCGATATCGCCAAGCAGGCCATCCGCGCCGGGAAAGCCGAGCAGCACGCCATCGGCGGAAAGTCGCGCTTCCTCATCCCCCGTCAGGATATGGATCGGCACGCCGGGCAGTTTTTCGCCAAGGGCCGCGACAAAAGCCGCGCCATTGGATGCATCACGCACCGCAGCAGTCGCCAAAACCTCAATCGGTGCGGCGCCCATGGCGCGCGCCACCGCATGGTAGCGCTGCATGATCGTCAGCGCCTGCGCCACCGCATCGGGATTGAGCTGCCCCGTATCATGCAGCCCACGGCCAAGCCCCAGCACGGCCTTTTCGTTGAAAATGGCAACAGGATTGCGCCCGCGCCCTTCAAAGACCACAAGGCGTACGGAATTTGACCCCAAATCCACCACGCCGCAGCGCATGGTCGTGGTTGCATGGCCCGTTCGGGCGCTGAGCGCGGCGCCGTCCATCAATCCTGCTTCACACGATCTTGCCGCTGTCGCCGCGCACCGCGCGCCAAGGCGCTGCCACGTCCCGAAAGCGATGGGTTGGTCATGAAATACTCATGCGCGCAAACGCCATTCTCGGGCGCTTCGATGCGCGCCCAATGGCCATCCGGGCCGAGCTGCCAGCTTTGCAGCGTGTCCTTCAGATTGATCACCATGATCTGATCCAGCACCTGTGCATGCACGGTGGCGTTTTCCACGGGAACCATGGTTTCCACCCGCCAATCCATATTGCGCGCCATCCAATCGGCGGAGGAGATATAAACCTTGGCGCGGCGCGATGGCAGCCTATGCCCATTGCCAAACACGTAAACGCGCGAATGTTCCAAAAAGCGCCCGACAATGGATTTCACGCGGATATTGTCCGAAAGCCCAGGCACGCCAGGGCGCAGGCAGCAAATGCCGCGCACAATCGCATCCACCTTCACGCCGGCCTTGGAAGCCTCATACAGCGCATCAATCAGCGTTTCATCCACCAGAGAATTCATCTTGATCCAAATCGCTGCCGGCTTGCCTTCCTTGGCGAAGGCAATTTCCTGCCGGATCAGCGCCAGCAAGGTGGGCCGCGTGGTCAGCGGTGAAAAGGCAAGTTTTTCCATCGTCTCCGGCCGCGCATAACCGGTCATGTAATTGAACAGCTTGGCGGCATCGCGCGTCAGCGCCGGATCGGCCGTGAAATAGGAAAGATCCGTATAGATGCGCGCCGTGACCGGGTGGTAATTCCCCGTGCCGAAATGCGCATAGGATCGCAAATGTGATCCTTCGCGCCGCACCACCAAACTCACCTTCGCATGCGTCTTCAATTCAACAAAGCCGAAAACCGTCTGCACGCCAGCCGCTTCCAATTCGCGCGCCAGCGCAATATTGCGTTCCTCATCAAAGCGCGCCTTCAATTCCACAATACCGGTGACACTTTTGCCGGCCTCGGCCGCTTCGATCAGTGCCTTGGCAATTGGGCTGTCGCGCGTGGTGCGATAGAGCGTTTGCTTGATCGCAATCACATTCGGATCGCGCGCGGCCTGCCTCAGGAATTGCACCACCACATCGAAGCTTTCGTAAGGGTGGTGCACCACAATATCCTTGGCGCGGATTGCGGCGAAGCAATCACCGCCGAAATCCAGGATGCGTTCGGGAAAGCGCGGCGTATAGGGCGTGAACAGCAGATCAGGCCGATCATCCACAATCAATTGCGTGAGATCGGAAAGCCCCAGCAGACCATCCACCACGAATACTTCTGAACGCGGCGCATCCAATTCCTCGGCCACGAAATCAAGCATATCGGAAGGCGTATTGGCGGTGACCGAAAGCCGGATGGCGCGCCCGCGCCTGCGGCGCTTGAGCGCGCTTTCATAGGAACGGACCAGGTCTTCGGCCTCTTCCTCGAATTCCACATCCGTGTCGCGGATCAGGCGAAACAATCCGCTTTCCGCCATGATGAAGCCGGGAAACAGCCTGTCCAGGAACAGCAGGATCACATCTTCCAGCAGCACGAAGCGCATCGCACCCGACCCGCGGCGCGATGGCAGGCGAATGAAACGCTCCACCTGCGGCGGCAGCGGCAAAAGGGCGCGCATGGTGCCGCCATCTTCTTCGCGCACCAGCTTGAAGACCAGGCAAAGCGCGAGATTGGCGATGAAGGGAAAGGGATGCGCAGGGTCAACGGCCAGCGGCGTCAGCACCGGAAAGACGCGGTCCATGAACCATTCGTCCAGCCATTCGCGATCAGCCTCGGTCAAATCGGGCCGATCCACCACCATCAGATGCGCCTCGCGCAGCATGGTGCGTAGCGCCCGCCAGGAATCCTGCTGGCCATCAATCAGCGCGCGCGCGCGTTCATGAATGGCGGCAAGCTGCTGTGCCGGCGTCAGCCCATCAGGCGAAGGTGTCACCACCCCGGCGCGATCCTGCCCGACCAGACCCGCCACGCGCACGGAATAGAATTCATCCAGGTTATTTGCTGAAATCGCCACAAAGCGCAGCCGTTCCAGCAGCGGATGGCGCGCATTGCCCGCTTCTTCCAGCACGCGCTGATTGAAGGCAAGCCAGGAAAGCTCCCGATTGCTGAAGCGCGCCGGGCTTTCCGCCAGCGGGAAGGCTTCGATATCGGGCATCATGTCACTCATGCCGCAAGGCTATAGCAGAGGGGCAGGGGATGGCGAGGGGAGGCGCGCCTCTGTCTCAGAATCATCACAAAGCTGAGGGGCTTCCAGCCATTCGGCCAGAGCCAGCCGCGCCAGGGCGCGCGTGATCCGCCCGCCCAAGCCAAGGGCTGCGTGATCCAGCCGCGCCACCGCTTCAGCAAGGCTCGCCGCATCGCGTGGCAAGCGGGCAAGCAGCCAGGCCTGCATCTCGGCCTCCAGCCGCAATTGCCGATCCGCGAGGAATTTGCCGAGCAAGGCGCGCAGCAGCGCATCCGATGCGGGGCCAATGCCAACGGCCTGTGTGGCGCGCAAGCGGCTTGCCAGGTCGGGCAGGCGCACCGGCCAACGCGCCGGCGCTTCGCGGCCGATCAGTAAAAGTGTTTCGCCACGTTCGGCGCAGAGATTGATCACATGCAACAGCGCCGCCTCATCCGCTACGCAATCAGCATCATCAATCACGCTGCCCTGGGGTGCCGGGGCGGGCAGGCCGCGCAAGCCCATGCCATCCAGCCAGCGCCAGCCGAAGCGTGCGGCTGCCGCGCGCGCCAGATGCGTCTTGCCATGTCCTGCCGCACCAAACAGCGCGAGCCTGCCAAGTGGCCAGGCTTCCGGCTTGGCCAGCCAGCTTCGCGCCGCTTCATTGCTGGCATCGGCAATCACATCGCGCGCGTCTGAGGAAGCCGCAACCGGCAGCGGCAAGGCCAATTGGCGCATCATTGCCCGGTCCGTGGCGGGTCGAGATAAAGCGGGCTTTCCAGATATCGTCGCAGCCAGTAGCGCGCCACCACACCAATCGCCGCCGCCATGGGCACGGCGAGCAAAACGCCGAGAAACCCAAAGGCAACGCCGCCGGCAAACAGCGCGAAAATCACCCATACCGCATGCAATTCCACCCGATTGCCGAGCAGATAGGGGTAGATGATGTAACCTTCGATGCCCTGGCCAATCACGAAAATCGCCACAATGACCAGCACTTCCTCCCAGGATCCGAATTGCCCGATGGCGAGCAATACGGCGGTGGCAAAGCCGGTCAGTGAACCGACATAGGGGATGAAGGTCAGGAAGCCCGACATGATGCCGATGGTGATGCCAAGCTCCAGCCCCGCGAAATGCAAGGCGAAGGCATAGAAAAGCCCAAGTCCCAGACAGCACAGCAATTGCCCGCGCAACCAGGCGGATAGCACGCGGTCCGTATCGCGCGCGATTTGCCGGATCACATTGGCGCTGCGGCGCGGCAGCCAGCTTTCAATCCGCGTCAGCATGGCCTGCCAATCACGCAGCAGATAAAAGGCAACAACCGGCGTCACCACCACAAAGGTGAAAACACTGAATAGCGCAAAGCCGCCGCCAATCAGGCGCGTTGCGGCGCTGCCCAGCCAGGACAGCATGGACCCTGCCTGGTTGATCGCCAATTCGCGCAAGCGCTGGTCCATCATCTCGGGGCCCAGCGTGTCTTCAAGCCTGGTCAGCAATTCGCGCAAGGCCTGCCCGACGCCGGCAATATAGGCCGGCAGGCGCTGCACCAGCACGCCAAGCTGCGCGAGAATGAGGGGGTAGAGCAGTAGCAGCGCCATCAACGTCACGGCGGCTAGCAGCGTCACCAAAAGAAAGGCGCCAAGGCCACGCGGGATGCCAAGCCGTGCCAAGCGTGTCGCGAGCGGATCAAGAAAATACGCAATGGTCGCTGCCAGCACGAAGGGCGTAAGGATGCCCTGGAAGAGCCAAAGGCTGAACAGCAGCGCAAGGCCGCAGCCCAGAAACAAGGCCCAGCGCTGCCCGCGTGTTGCCGTGCGCGGCCCTGTTGGGGGTGCGATCACGGGCCGTGTGGTGATGGGCGGGCGTTGATCGCTCATGGAGCTCCGCCGGCGGTGCGCCGCGCTGCCTGCGCCACATAGGCCGCACCCGAAGCAAAAGTGGTGGCCGCGACCAGCCAGATCATCACGTCAAGCAAGACAGGCGCGCTGAATCCGAAACCGGCCAATAGCAGCACCAAGGCAGCCAGCAGGATCTGTGCTGCCGTATTCGCCTTGGAAATGAAAATCGGTTTGATGCGCGGCGGCAGCCCAACCGCCCAAAGCACCAGGACGCCGCCCACAATCAGCAAATCACGAAACACCACCAGAATCGCGAGCCAATCGGGCAAGACGCCAATCGCCGCGAGCGTCACGTAAACCGAAACCAGCAAAGCCTTATCCGCGATGGGGTCAAGCACCGCACCAAGCTGGGACCGCGCATTCCAGGCCCGCGCAATCCAGCCATCCAGCGCGTCCGAGATGCCTGCACCGATGAAAACCAGAAAGGCCAGATCAAGCCGGTGCTGCAACATCAGCCAGATTGCCGCCGGCACGGCGCAAAGCCTGGCAAGCGTGATCAGATTGGGCAGGGTGAAAAGCCCTGCCCCCGCCAAATTCAGCGGGGCATTCGGCAGGCGGCGAAGGTCAGGACCGTCCGGCAAGGCCAAGCCGCCATTGATCATTCTGCGCGCCCGTCCCGCGCGTCAGCTGCAGCCCATGCTGGCCGAAGGTTTCGGGCGCCATGCCAATAGGCACGCGCAGCCCGATATTCAGATGCGCGCGATCCGTGCTGATCGCCATGACATCAAGCCTGGCACCGGCGGCCACAAGGCGCCGGCGAATCTCCAGCCATTCATTGAGCGTCGCGTAACGCGCCGTTGCTTCCAATGACCCCGTGATGGGTGTGGCCGGTGTCATGCTGATCGGCGATTCGCTTGCCGTGCCGGAAGGCAGGGTTGCGGCGCGCACCTCAGCACCCTCGGCGAAGCTTTGCACGGCATCGGCATCGAATTGGATCGTCAGCCGCCCGCTATAGCGTTGCGGTCCGGTGGTTTCCTGTTCGATCACAATGGAACGCACCATGCGATCAAGCTCGGCATCGGTGGGTCTGCGCGGCGCATTCACCATGCCTTGAATGCGATCCCAAGCCGTGCGGCGCCCAGCGGCGAAGGCGCGTTCCTGCGCGACAACGCCATTTTCCGCGGTCGCTTCCGCCACCACGCCACGCTGCGTCAGCGCGCCCATATCGCTGAATTGCGCCAGGGCGGGCAGCGCAACAAGGCTCAGCCAGAAGCTTGCGCAAGCCGCCGCCACATGTTTCCTTCCGGCACTTCCCCAGGCGTGGCGTTTTGTCATCAAAGCCTTTCCTTCGCGTTTTCCCACGCTATAGCACGCGGACAGTGTATCAAATCGGAGGTCGCCCTGACCAGTTCCAATCCCCAAAGCCTCACCTACCGCGATGCGGGCGTGGATATTGAGGCCGGCGACGCCCTGGTTGAGGCCATCAAGCCCCTGGCGCGCGCCACGAACCGGTCTGGCGTCATGAGGGGCTTGGGCGGTTTCGGCGCCTTGTTCGACCCGAAGGCGGCGGGTTTTTCGGATCCTGTGCTGGTATCTTCCACCGATGGGGTTGGCACCAAGCTGCGTGTGGCGATCGAAGCGGGCATTCACGACACGGTCGGCATTGATCTGGTGGCGATGT
>JADCES010000248.1 GCA_020250005.1 Roseomonas sp. | reverse complement strand
GGGGGCCTCAAGCCAGAAACCATCGCGCGCCTGGAAGCGCTGGGCGAGCAGATTGATGGCGGCAATAACACGCTCGGCCGCATTCGGCAGGATCAGCGCCCAATCGCCGGCACAAGGCTGCTGCGCGAATATCAGGGCACCGAGCATGTCGTGACCGTCACGCGCGATGGCTTTGAATATCAGGGCCGGCCCTATCAATCGCTCTCCGCCATCGCACGCGCCATCACCGGCACGCGCTGGAATGGCTGGATGTTCTTTGGCTTGCGAAAGGCCGGCGCATGACCCGCCGCGACGCCGCATCCCCGACGCTCACGCGCAAGCGCCGCTGCGCTGTCTATACCCGCAAATCCACCGATGAGGGCCTGGAGAAGGAATTCAACTCCCTCGATGCGCAGCGCGAATCTTGCGAGGCCTATATCGCCAGCCAACGTTCCGAAGGCTGGGTGCTGGTGCATGATCGCTATGATGATGGCGGCGTTTCCGGCGGCACGCTGGAACGCCCGGCGCTTAAACGGCTGCTGGCCGATATCGAAGCCGGGCTCGTGGATGTTGTGGTGGTGTATAAGATTGACCGCCTGTCACGCTCACTGATGGATTTCGCGAAGCTGGTGCAGATTTTCGACCAGAATGAGGTGACCTTCGTCTCCGTCACGCAGTCCTTCAATACCACCACCTCCATGGGTCGGCTGACGCTCAATATCCTGCTGTCCTTTGCGCAATTCGAACGCGAGGTGATCGGCGAGCGTGTGCGCGACAAGATCGCCGCCTCCCGCGCGCGGGGCATGTGGATGGGTGGGCCGGTGCCGCTTGGCTATCGCGTCGAAAACCGCAAACTGCTGGTGGATGACGCCGCCGCCGCCACCGTACGTCGTGTGTTCGAGGGCTTTGCCGAAATCGGCTCCGCCACGCGCCTGCTGCCGATCCTGCGTGCCGAGGGGCTGCCCACCAAACACGGCCGCCCCTTTGACAAGGGCGCGGTGTACAAGCTGCTCGTCAACCGCGTTTATCTGGGCGAGGCCGTCCACAAGGGCAAATCCTATCCCGGCGAGCACGCCGCCATCATTCCCCAGGCGCTGTGGAACCAGGTGCATGAGATCATGGCGTCCAATCCGCATATGCGGGCTGGGCTGGCGCGCAATCGGTCCCCGGCGCTGCTGCGCGGGTTGATCTTTGGCGCCGATGGCCGGGCGCTGTCGCCCACGCACACGCGCAAGCAGGGGCGGCTCTATCGCTATTACGTCAGCCAATCGGTCCTGAAGGGCGGCGCTGATGATGCGCCCTATCGCCGGCTGCCTGCAGGCGAGATTGAGGCGCTGGTGCTGGACCAAGTCCGTGCCCTGCTTCGCCAGCCAGAGGTGGTGGTGGGCACATGGCGCGCGGCGCAGACCGAAGCGCCAGACCTTGCCGAGGAAACGGTGCGCGATGCCCTGGCGCGGTTTGACCCGGTCTGGTCCGAGCTATTTCCCGCCGAGCAGGAACGCCTGATCCGGCTGCTGGTCCAGCGCGTGGTGGTGGGCGAGGCCGGGGCGCAAATCAGCCTGAACCTTGAAGGCCTCTCGAGCCTGGCGCGGGACCTTTCGCACCCGAAGGAGATTGCAGCATGAAGGGCGTGACGAGCGTGACGGTTTCGGTGCCGCTGACGATCCGCCGGCGCGGTGGTCGGAAGCAGATCATCGGGCCGGATGGGGCGGTGGCTAGGCAGGGCGAATGCGGGGCCGGGGTTGTCCCGGTACGTGGCGACCCGGCATTGATAAAAGCCCTGGCGCGGGGCTTTCGCTGGCGGCGGATGCTGGAGGAGGGGCGGTATGCCTCAATCAGCGAGATGGCTAAGGCCGAAGGGGTCGAGCGCGGGTATGTTGGCTCGCTGCTGCGGCTGACGCTGCTGGCGCCCCCGATGGTCGAGGCGATACTGGCGGGGCGGCAGCCGGAGGGGGTGACGCTGCCGGCGTTGCTGGAGGGGGTGCCCGTGGGGTGGGGGGAGCAGCGGAACGCCCATTGCTAAGCGCCCCAATGAGCAAGCTGTTACATAGTGCAAGCAATCGCAAATCATGGCACATTCTTAATGTGTCACACGCCGTCATCGACAACCCGATTCTGAATAGCCCCTTCGCGGAACCCTCCCGCCATTGGGAACTCGACGAGAACGGCATCCCCACCGGCACACCCGCCCATGGCCGTCGGCGCAGCGAATTCATTGTCCCGGTCCCCCCGCCGAAGCACAAGGTGAAAGCCCAAGCCGCCCTCGACCTGGAGGACGAATACGGCAAGCGCCATCCGAACGACTACATCAATGAAATCAGGGCCAAAGTCGCCCAATGGCGCTCCCTTGGCGAACAGGGCCTGCGCCCCCTCACGCCCGTCACCGCCCGCCTGCTGCGCCACTGGCGCGAACAAGGCCGCGCCCGCCCACTTTTCTTCTGCCAGGTCGAGGCGGTGGAGACCGCCATCTGGTTGACCGAAGTCGCCCCCCGTGCCGAGACCGAGCGCCTGCGCACCTTGAATGCGGAGGCCAATCCGGACCTGTTGCGCATCGCTTTCAAGCTGGCGACCGGTGCCGGTAAGACCACCGTCATGGGCATGCTGATCGCTTGGCAGACCCTCAACGCCGCGCGAACACGCAACTCGACCCGCTTCACCGATGCCTTCTTGATCGTTGCGCCCGGCCTTACCGTGCGGGACAGGCTGCGCGTGCTCCACCCGTCTGACCCGGCCAACATCTACGCTGCTCTCGACATCGTGCCGCGGGAGTTGCGCGACGACCTCCAGCGCGCCCGGATCGTCATCACCAACTTCCACGCCTTCAAAAAGCGCGAAACGCTCGAGGCACCGAAGCTGGCAAAGGAAATTCTGGCTGGCCGCACCGGCAAGGTTGAGCGCCCCGAAACCGATGGGCAGATGGCGCAACGCATCTGCAAGGATCTACTTGGCCGCAAGCGCATCATCGTCATCAACGACGAAGCCCACCACTGCTATCGCGCAAAGGTTGGCGCGGCGGATGATGCCAGCGCCAAGCTCGACGCTGAAGGCAAGGCCGAAGCCAAAAAGAACAACGCCGCGGCCCGCCTTTGGATTAGTGGTATTGAGGCCCTGCAACGTGTCGTTGGCCAGCCCGTGCTGATCTATGACCTTTCTGCGACGCCCTTCTTCCTGCGCGGCTCAGGCTATCCAGAAGGTACGCTCTTCCCCTGGGTCGTTTCCGATTTTTCTCTGATCGACGCTATCGAATGCGGCATCGTCAAGGTGCCGCGCGTCCCGGTGCAAGACCTGCCGGGCGCCGATGAGCCGGTCTATCGCCACGTCTATCGCTACATCCAGGAACATTCGGATGTGAAGCTACCGAAGGCTGGCCGGGCGAAGCAAGGCAAGCAGCTCACGCCAGACCAGCTTCCATCCCAGCTCACCGGCGCTCTCCAAGCGCTTTATGGCCACTACCGCCAAGTCTTCGAAAACTGGGCCAACCGCGGCGGCAGCACACCGCCGGTTTTCATCGTGGTCTGCAACAATACCGCTACCTCAAAACTCGTGCATGATTGGATCGCTGGCTACGAGCGCATTGAGACCGACGCTGATGGTGCCGAGCGCCGCGTCATCGTGCCCGGCAACCTGTCGCTATTTTCCAACGTCACCCAAGCTGGCATTGGCCAGAGCAGCATGGCCGAGCGCCCCGTCACCATTCTGATTGACAGCGAGGAACTCGAATCCGGCGAA
Organism: Roseomonas sp.; assembly: GCA_020250005.1. Taxonomy (GTDB): domain Bacteria; phylum Pseudomonadota; class Alphaproteobacteria; order Acetobacterales; family Acetobacteraceae; genus Neoroseomonas. The sequence goes on along the minus strand of JADCES010000248.1, from coordinate 11,467 downwards.
GCCTTGTCCGACAGCTTCCGCAAGCTCGCGGCGCCGGAAATCGAAGCCTTCAAGCGCGAACTCCGCGCCCGCGGCCGCCATGCGGAGGCTGAGACCGTTACCGACAGCGACCTGCTGCGCGAGGTGATGAACACTGTCGGCCAGCCCGGCCGGCTGGGTGAGCCGATCCGCTGCGTCGTCTCCGTCTCCATGCTGACCGAAGGGTGGGACGCGCGCACCGTCACCCACGTGCTGGGCGTTCGCGCCTTCGGCACACAATTACTGTGTGAACAGGTGATCGGCCGCGCGCTGCGCCGTGTTTCCTACGACCCGGTCGGCGTGGATGAGGCCGGCAACGCCATGTTCGCGCCGGAATATGCCGAAGTGCTGGGCATCCCCTTCAGCTTCGTCCCGGCCAATTCCAAGGCAGACTATACGCCGCCGAAAAAGACGACGCAGGTTCATGCCGTATTGCCGGAACGTGCGGCACTGGAAATCAGCTTTCCCCGCGTCATCGGCTATCGCACCGTTTTACCGCCCGGCCGCATCACAGCCACCTTCACCGATGAAAGCCGCCTGACCATCACGCCAGAAGATGCGCCGCCGGAGGCGGTGAACGCTGCCATCATTGGCGCCGAGCACAAACTGACGCTGAACGACCTGCGCCACCAGCGCGACACCACCATCGCCTTTCACCTGGCGGGCCACACGCTCCGCACCTGGTTCCGCGACAGTGAGGACCATTTGAAGCCCTGGCTGTTTCCACCACTACTGACCATCACACGGCGCTGGATGGCGGAATGCCTGACCTGCCTGGGCGGCACCTTCCCAGCCTATCTGCTTTGGCGCGACATTGGCGATAAAGCGGCGGAGCGCATCTTCCGCGCCTGCACGCCCGAAATCGCTGGCCCCGGTACGCTGCGGCCCATCCTGGACCCCTATAACGAAACCGGCAGCAGCCGCTACGTCAGCTTCGCTACCACCAAGACCAATTTCTGGACGCCAGATGCGCATAAATGCCAGGTCAATTTGATCGTCTGCGACGAGAATTGGGAGGCCGCGGCGGCACAGACGCTGGACGGCATGCCAGAGGTGCTACGCTACGTGAAGAATGACCGTCTTGGCTTCGAAGTGCCATATGTGGATGGCAGCACAGAGCGACACTACCGGCCCGATTTCATCGTGGTGGTGGATGATGGCCGTGGTCCGGATGATCCGCTGCACCTGGTGCTGGAAGTGAAGGGCCGCCAGACTGCGCAGGATGACGCCAAGCATGATACGATGCGTAAGCTTTGGGTGCCGGCGGTGAATGCAATGGGGCGCTTCGGACGGTGGGATTTTTGCCGGGTGGATGGACCCTATGGCGTGGATGAAGTGATCAGGCGCCTTCTGGAAAATACCGGTCGCAGAGCATCCGAAGGCGAGTTTTGGCAGCCGATCCAAATTGATCGACTTATCTCCGACCAGGGCGTTGCCAAGTCAGCACAATACGAGAATTTGCGCGATGCCTCACCAGTCAATGCGGACGAGGCTGAGATGCTCCGAATCGCTGTCGACGCCAATCGAGCATGGCAGCGCGCAAGGAAGGGGCACTAGGCATGCACGCTCTCATCGATACGTCAGTAGCCAGCATGATCCACAATAGCACTAATGATTGTGCTATCGATCCCTTTTACGAAGAGCAGATGATTGGGAAGAAGATCTTGATCAGCTTCCAGACAGTCGAGGAGATGCTTTTCGGAGCACACAAGGGAGGATGGGGTGGGCCCCGCGTGCGAGCGCTTTCGACATTTTTGAAAGGCTTCGTCGTGGTGCCGGGCAACTACGAGCTAGCAGAAATTTCTGCTCGCCTACGGGCGGATGCCGAGAAGGTGGGACGGCGTCTTGAGACAGCAGATGCATGGATCATGGCCACAGCCATAAGGCTAGGTATTCCGCTGGTCACCGACGATCGTGACCAAGCCCTTGGCGGGATTCAAGGATATTCATTTATGTCGAAGCATCCAGCCTTCATCCTTCGTCCTTTGAAATCCGGTCTGTCCGTGGGAAGCCCATGACTAAGCGAAGCAAACCGAAGGTTGTGCAGCAGCCCACGGCGGTCGAGACGATCGTCCATCCCGCTGATATCGCGCGCAAGAATATCCCGACTGCGGAGACTGCGGCGCTGATGGCGGAGGAGGAAGCGCGGGCTGAACCCAAGCTCTATCCACGCAACCCGGACCTGGACCCACAACTGGTCTGGCGCGGGAAGGATGAGCAGGACAGCGCGCCGCTGCGCGTTGAGACTGTGCCAATTTACATTCAGGAAAAGCTGTATCCGGAGGCGTTGATCCGCGATCTGCAACGCGTCTCAGCGAAGGAAGCACCGCCGCAGGCCGATTTGTTCGGTAGCTTCGACCGCATCACGGATGAGGCGGCGCGGCTTGAGTTCTACCAGCACGCCGAAAATTGGTCGAACCGGATGATCCTGGGCGACAGTCTGCTGGTGATGAACAGCCTGGCGGAGAAGGAAGGGCTGCGTGGCCAGGTGCAGATGATTTACCTCGACCCGCCCTACGGCATCCGCTTTGCCAGCAACTGGCAGCCGAGCACCCGCACGCGCGACTTAAAGGAGGGCAAGGCCGAAGGCATGTCGCGCGAGCCGGAGCAAATCAAGGCGTTCCGGGATACCTGGAAGGATGGCATCCACAGCTATCTGGCCTATCTGCGGGATCGGCTGGTGGTGGCGCGGGAGCTTTTGGCGGACAGCGGCAGTATTTTCGTGCAAATCGGCGACGATAACGTCCATCTCGTTCGAGGCTTGTTGGACGAGGCTTTCGGTGCGGACAATTTTGTTGCTCAGATTCCTTTTCGCAAGAAAACCATGCCGCTTGGTGCGAAGTTTCTCGAGTCTATGGGTGATTTCATCCTGTTCTACGCGCGAGATAAGGCACAGTTGAAGTTTCGTCGCCTGTTCAAGGATACCTCGGTTGTGGGGGACAACCACTGGAACGTGGCACTAGACGACGCCGGAGCCTTCCACCGGCTATCGTCGGCCATGGTTAAGGGCTTAGAACCTCTACCCGACGGTTGGCGGATCGGTCGTCACGTGAACATGGTTCCGATCGGCTTCGACCCGGAGCGTGTGTTCAATGTAGCGTTCCAGGATCGCAGTCTTCCACCCACAGAGGGGCGCAGTTGGAAGACCGATCGAACCGGGATGCAGAGGTTACTGCATGCGAGACGGCTCGCCACTTATGAGGACGGCGATAAACTGCAATTTACGCTCTTGCTGTCCGATTATCCGGTCTCGCCTTTGAATACCTACTGGATGGACACCTCCGCACCGCCTGATATGCGCTATGTGGTCGAGACCAATCCGCGCGTCATAGAGCGCTGCCTGCTCATGACCACCGATCCCGGAGACCTGGTGCTCGATCCCACCTGCGGCTCTGGCACCACCGCTTTCGTCGCCGAGCAATGGGGCCGCCGCTGGATCACTACGGACACCTCTCGCGTCGCCCTCGCCCTGGCGCGTACGCGCCTCACGGCTGGTCGCTTTCCTGCATGGCTGCTGCGCGACAGCAAGGAGGGCGCGGCGAAGGAGGCCGAGATCACTGGCCGTCCGCCGGAGGAAGGTCCCTATCGTCATGACATACGCCAGGGCCTGGTGCTGGAGCGCGCATCGCACATCGAGATGGGCGACATCGCTAATAATGCCGGCATCGACGTTATTCACGATAATTGGGCACCGAAGATAGAGGCCGCGCTCGCCGCCCTCAACACCGCCCTTGGGACAAAGCACGCCGAGTGGCAGGTGCCCCGCAACCTGCCTGAAGATACGAAACAAGTGTTGAAGGATGCACATGCAGCCTTCTGGGCCGCTCGCCGTGCTCGGCAAGCGGAGATAGACGCCTCCATCACCCAGAACGCGGAAACCGAATTTCTGCACGATCGTCCCTACACCAAAAAGAACGCCGTCCGCGTGACCGGCCCCTTCACGGTGGAAAGCCTCTCGCCCCACCGCGTCCTGCCCGCGGATGAGGAAGACCAGGCCGTGATGGAGGCTCTGGCGCAGGAAGCGGGTGCGCCCGTGCCTGAACGCCGGCCGCTCCGCACTCGCCCCGATAGTGACGCAGGGGGTGGCGATGATTTCGTGACTGCTGTGCTCGACAACCTTGGCAAGGCCGGCGTACAAAATACCAAGAAGGGTGAACGCCTCACCTTCGCAACGCTGCGCCCCTGGCCCGGTGGCCGCTTCGTCTCGGCCGAGGGTGAATACGAGGAGGCCGGCGCGAAAAAGCGTGCCGCCATCGTGATAGGCCCAGAATACGGCACCGTTGGCCCCGACCTGGTGCGAGAGGCCGCGCGCGAATGCCGCGACTGGGCAGACGCCATGGTTGTCTGTGGCTTCGCCTTCGACCCGCAGGTGGGCGACAGCACCATGAACCTGGGCCGGCTGGTGGTGCTGAAGGCTCGCATGAACCAGGAACTGCGCGCGGCAGATGCCTACAAGGCCGGCGGCGGCAATTTGTTCGTGGTATTCGGTGAGCCGGATATCGCGCTGGAGCAGGCCGGTGAAGAATGCGTCGTACGCCTGAAAGGCGTGGACATCTTCGACCCTACAACCGGTGAGGTCCGCTCCTCTGGCCGCGTTGAGGATGACGTGGCCTGCTGGTTCATTGACACGGATTATGATGGCGACAGCTTCTTCGTCCGCCACGCCTATTTCCTGGGCGGCCAGGACCCCTTCGAGAAGCTCAAAACCGCACTGAAAGCCGAAGTGGACGAGGACGCCTGGGCCAGCCTCTACCGCACCGAAAGCCGCCCCTTCGCGAAGCCGAAGTCGGGTAGGATCGCGGTGAAGGTGATCAACCACTATGGCGATGAGGCGATGCGGGTGTTTCGGCTTTGAGCGGCTCAGCAAGTGATCCGTCTGACGGCACGGATAATGGGCAAGTTCTGCGCCCTTCAGAGTTCATGCGTAAACGACGACCCGACCAATTTTCCGATTCCGAAGGTGAGATCGTCGAGGATCTGGACCGGCCGTTGTTCGAGTACCAGCTCGAAACGCTGACCAGCCGAGGCGAGGAAAAGCAATTCGAGCATTTCTGCCGTCTGCTGCTCGAGCGGACCATCTGCCCAAATCTCCTACCCCAGACGGGACCAACTGGCGGTGGGGATAGCAAGGTCGATAGTGAGACCTACCCTGTCGCCTCGGAGATTTCGGATCGGTGGTTCGAAGGCAACCCAGAAGCAGGCAGCCAGCGCTGGGCATTTGCCTTCAGCGCCAAAAAGGAATGGAGGCCGAAGGTCAGGAGCGATGTTGAGAAGATAGCAAGCACAAAGCGCGGTTATGTACGAGCGTACTTTGTCTCCAATCAGTTCGTCCCAGACAAGCAGCGAGCACAGGTCGAAGATGCCCTAACGCGGGAACACGGGCTGGCCGTCCATATTCTTGATCGTACCTGGATAGTCACGACGGTCTTTGAGCGTCGCCTCTTCGATCTTGCAGCGAGCGCGTTGGGCATGCGCCCGCATGACGCGAAGCGAGTTCCCCGCACCGGCCCCGGTGATGCATCGCGTAAGGTTCTCCTTCAGGAGCTCGAGCAGCAAATTGCGGCGTACGATGAGCGGAGCGCTTTCGAATACCAACTCGTCGAGAATTGCCGTGAAGCAGCTATCTTGTCTCGTGAACTGGAGTTGCCCCGCCAGGAAACGGAGGGACGATTCGACAGAGCCAAACGCATGGCAACTCGGCTCGGATCGAAGTGGCAACTCTTGAATGCGCGATACCAGCATGCTTGGACCTGCGTCTATTGGTTTGACGACTTCGAGCAAGCTGCACTTCTCTATGAGCCGGTCGAGGAGCTCGCCCTTGCTAGTCTTGAGACTGATGATGTTGCGCTCTTGTCAAACCTCTGGACTAGCTTGGCAGTGGGCGTCAGCAGCGGCCAAGTCGACCCGAGACGGGCAAATTTCGAGCTCAGATCCGAGAAGCTGAAGGCTCATCTCCAAGTACTTGCTGAAGATGCCCGGCGTCCGAACAATGCAGCCCACGCCAAAGCGATCCTGCTGAACGTAGCGATGGTAGAGGCAGCGCCCCATGACGAGAAAATGGGAGCCTGCGTTATCGAGTTGGCTGATCTCCTGGAGCGATCCCAGGGCCTCGGAGGTTTCCCTTTCGATCGATTTGCCCAGATATTTCAGAAAGTGGGCGATCAGCTGGTTGGCTCCGATACCTATGATGAAGCCTTTGAGCGTCTCCTCCCAGTTATTGAACGACGCCGAAGTGAGGGCGAAGCTGGAAGGTTACTTCTACAGCGAGGCCTACAAAAGCTGAGTAAGCAAGAATACTTTGATGCGATCCGACATCTTGGCCGTGCGCAACAAAAATTGATAAAACAAGAGTACAAAAAATTACTTATAATATGCTGCGTCGCTGCTGCTGAGGCTTATGCTGAAGTCGATTTGCACTGGGCCGCGCGAGCTCAGCTAGTGAACGGTTCCGCGTCCGCGATGTCGGATTTCAGGATAGACGGCCAGATCACACAAACTATGCTTCGTTGTTTCAACAGGTTGGCTTGGTGCGAATTAGCACTTGGTCGGGTTCCACGAACTCTTGCTGCCATGGAGCTCGTACGAATTATTGGAACACACGCTGAGCTGGGTGCCGCAGAACGCCAAGAATTGACAAAGGAATTAGGTGTCCAGGACATCGTTCTGGGCATCCTGCTGATGAGGGCAACGCCTGGGCAGTTGGTCCAGCTTGAAGCGCTACCTACCAGCCTTGATGAATTGGGGCTTCATGGCGCCGCAGCTGCGCTGATCTTTGCGCTTGGCCATAGTGCTGCTTTGAAGCGCCTCGGGTTTGTCCCGGAGGGGGAGACCGATGCCGATATCGATGAGATGTTCGAGCAGCTTTTGCGCCAGCCGGCTGCAGAAGAACTTCCCCAGAAACCCGAACTGCTTGATGGCGAAGAGTCCGTTCTTAGCTCGCGAGCGATGGGCTGTGAATGGCAGGTCATTGCTCCGGCTGAACCAACTGGGCTGGCGCTTGCCGAATTCATCCTTGCGTTCATTGAGGCATTTTTTGCCACAAGCCTGCTCAGGGATGCAGCGCCAAAGCGTCAGAGCATTCGCATCCGCATAAGAAAGGCTGAGAAAGTCTCGCCAGGGGAGCCACACCTTCGAGCGATCATCGACGGTGTTGACGTGTTCGACGTCGAGTATTCGAGTGATTTTGATCGAGGCGATGAGGCCCGAACCGGCGCGCTAAGGAATCTCTTTCGCGAGGCCATCCCCCACCTGATTTCCAAGGTTCTATTCCTCAGCGATCCAAAGGCTTATCTTGATCGGGTTTTCCGGGACGAGGATGCTATCAGTCGCTCTTTCGCCGCGGCGCTCGCCTTCGTTGTCGCAGATGACGTTATTCCTGACGGACGTGGAACCTCGATCTTACCCTGGCTACACGAAGAAAGTCGCTTTCCGTTGCTCCGCAGTCAGGGACTGTACCATTCGCCCGCGGCGCGGGATGATTCCGCCAAACGAGCCGTTAAAATCGGTGACGGAGAACCGCCTGAGGAGATGCGAAACCCAGAGCATGTTTCTCATGGAAAGCGGCGCATCTATTCGGTGATTAACGTGGATCTCTGGAATTCAGCAGGATGGCGTGGTGTCGCCTCAGGCCTCTTTCGACCAAGTCTTCCGTTCCTCGGTTTTATGTTCACTGGCGGCGAGATTGCAATTCGTATTTTTGAAGAGTGGCGCGCTGAGTACGGCATGATTGATATAAATGAAGATGTGCGGGTCACTCTTATCAACGGCATAAACTGTAAGGAACCGTCGTCTTATCGTGCTATAATTGGTAGCGGGGCAGCCTCAAGGCTCGATGTAAATAGCGATGTAGGCGAATTTTTTACGATCACACGAATGCAGACGATGGAATCTTCTGACCCAAAGAATATCAGGGTATTTCTGGAGGCTTATCGAAAAGCAGGAAAGTATATATTGCTGCCGGTAGTCCTGCGCGAAGGACGCCCCCCGGATGTTCTCGCTAGATACGGCTTACTCAAGCGTGAATTGATAGTTCGGGAGGCCTGGACCATTGGGGAAAATGACCCTGACATGATGGGGCTCTCTGATGAGGATGAGCCGATTGTGCCGGCGGGTATCGATAATCCACCAGTGGAAAAGGCCCTGGCCCGCCGTCGGGAGATGTCGCGGCGCCACAGGTGATAGATTAGTAAGGCACGAATAGCGTGGCCTACCGGTACCTTGCTGGTGAAAGCGCCGCGTCGAAGCGAGCGCGCCTTGGTGAGCGATAGGAAGACGAAAAATGGCGCCTACGCGCCGGGCAGGGGCCAATTTGGAGCTTTCCGGGGCGACAGGCCCTCAAACCTTGTAGTCCCCGATCAATTTTCCGCCCCCAGTTCCATTCCCCCAGGCATTTATTTCACCAACCCATGCTGCACCGCAGCACAACAAAACCCATTCAGATCAACGCGTTAAACCTTGTTGGAAAAATCGGCCAACCCTCAAGCTTTGGAGAGAATCCCCCGATTCGGAGAGAAAAAGCCTGACCATTCCGCCCCAGCACCATCAAGGTTTCTGGCGAAAAGCCCGCAAATCCTCGGGAATTTCCAAGCCCACCCAGGGCTGAGAGCATGTTTGCGGAAGGGGAAGTGGCGTCCCGTACGGGATTCGAACCCGTGCTGCCAACGTGAAAGGCTGGTGTCCTAGGCCTCTAGACGAACGGGACAAGGCCGGAAGGGGCGCTCATTAGCCCCTGTTGCGCGCCACGCCTAGCCCCCCTTGCTCAATTATCGCCCTGGCTTGCCAGAAAATGCCCTTCCGGCTTGTGTGGGTTTCATCCCCAGCTCTGGCGCCCATCATGTCTGATACCTCCTGCCGGCTTTACCTCATCACCCCACAAAGGCTCGATCCGCTGGGCTTCCGCGATTCCCTGGCCGCGGCGCTTGATGCCGGCGATATTGCCTGCCTGCAATTGCGCCTCAAGGACGCCAGCGAAGACCAAATCGCGCGCGCCACAGACATCCTTATGCCCATCGCCGCCGCGCGAGATGTCGCGTTCCTGTTAAATGACAATGCTGCGCTTGCAGCAAAGCTTGGATGTGATGGCGCGCATCTCGGTCAGGCGGATGGCAATCACGCCGAAGCGCGCCTGCTACTTGCGGGGCGCATTCTTGGCATCACCTGCCACGCTTCAAGACATCTCGCGATGGAAGCCGGCGAATTGGGCGCTGATTACGTCGCCTTCGGCGCCTTTTTCCCGACTGAAACCAAGGAAACCATCCACCGCGCCTCGCCCGATATCCTCGCCTGGTGGCATGAGATGTTCGAAATCCCCTCGGTCGCTATTGGTGGCATCACGGCGGCCAATTGCGCGCCGCTGGTGCAGGCGGGCGCGGATTTCCTGGCCGTTGTTGGCGCGGTCTGGAACCACCCGGAAGGGCCGGCACAAGGCGTGCGCGCCATGAATGCCGCGATAGCCTCGGCCAGCGCCGCCCAAGGCTGAAGGGCTTTTCAAGCCGAAGGGTTCACCCCTCGGCCTTTGCCACCACCACCATGGCGGGCTTCAGCAGCCGGCCATTGAGCGTCCAGGCGGATGTCCAGCCATGCAATACCGTGCCCGGCGCCACGCCTTCCGGCGCGGGTTGTTCCGCCATCGCCTGATGCTTTTCCGGATCAAAGGGCTGGCCCTTGGGATCTTGGCGCTGCACGCCATTGCGTTCCAGGATGCCCAGAAAGGACCGCTCCACCCCCTCAAACCCGGCGCGGAGCTTGGTCAGCAGATCGGGCTCATCCTCGGCGGCCGGCGGCAGGGCTTCGATGCCGCGGCGCAGGTTTTCCGCCGCTTCCACCACATCGCTCGCGAATTTCTGCGTGGCATAGGCGCGCGCATCGGCCACTTCGCGCTGGGTACGGCTGCGCAGATTCTGCATTTCGGCTTCTGAGCGGAGCCATTTGTCGCGCAGCGCCTCCATCTCCTGCGCCAGCATGACAAGGCGTTGTTCGGCGCTCATCGCCGGGGCTTCGGGGGTGGGTTCTTGCGCCGCCGTGGGGAAGGGGGCGTTGGGGTCGTTCGTATCGGTCATCTTGGTATCGCGTGGTTACTCGCGGAAAGGTTCGGCATCAGTGCCGGAAGAACCTATCACCTAGGCGCACAGGGCCTTCAGGACAAGCGCCCTTCCGCTTCGCCGCGCCCGCGCCTACACCCCCTTCCATGCTGCGTTCCGTGCTGACCGTTGGAAGCTGGACCATGGCGAGCCGTATTCTCGGCTTCGCCCGGGACATGCTGATCGCCTCCCGCCTTGGGGCGGGGCCGGTCGCGGATGCGTTTTTTGTGGCGCTGAAACTGCCCAATCTGTTCCGCCGCCTATTTGGTGAGGGCGCCTTCAACGCGGCCTTCGTGCCCGCCTTTGCCGGCATCCTAGCCGCCGAGGGCCGTGCGGCGGCGCGCGATATGGCGGAACGCATGGGCACGCTGATGATGCTCTGGCTGTCGCTGCTGACGTTGATTGCGCTGATCTTCATGCCGCAGGTGATTGGCGTGCTGGCGCCTGGCTTTGCGGCCAATCCGGGCAAATTCGCCCTCGCCGTGGAACTCACGCGCATCACCTTCTTTTACATGCCGCTGATCTGCCTGACGGCGCTGATCTCCGGCGTATTGAACAGCCTGGATCGCTTCGCTGCTGCGGCTGCTGCGCCGGTATTCTTCAACCTGTTGTTGATGGCGGCGCTGGTAGGCCTCACGCCCTATCTGCCCACCCCTGGCCATGCCTTGGCCTGGGGGGTTTTTGCCGCGGGTGTGGTGCAGCTTGCCATGGTCTGGGTCGCGGCGCGGCAGGCGGGGATGGCGCTGCGCCTTTATCGCCGCCCGGCGCTCACACCACCCATTCGGCAGGTGCTGCGCCGCATGGTGCCAGGCGTGCTCGGCGCCGGCGTCACGCAAATCAATCTGGCAGTGGATGTGATCATCGCGTCCTTCCTGGTGAGTGGCTCTGTCTCCTACCTCTATTACGCGGATCGCGTGGCGCAATTACCGCTTGGCGTGATTGGCGCCGCACTCGGCACGGCGCTGTTGCCCTTGCTCGCGCGGCATTTGCGCCTGGGTGAGAAGCTTGCCGCGCATCGCGCGCTCAATCGCGGCATTGAATTGGCGGTGCTGCTGACGCTGCCTTGCGCGGCGGGCCTTGCCGTGGCGGCGGGGCCGATCATTGCCGCCTTGTTCCAGCGCGGTGCCTTTGATGCGGCGGCGAGTACGGCTTCGGCAGCGGCGCTGGTGGCCTATGCTGTCGGGCTGCCGGCCTTTGTGCTGGTCAAGGTTTTTGCGCCGGCGTTTTTTGCGCGTGGCGATACCTCGGCCCCGGTGCGGATCGGGATTTTGTCGGTGGCCGTCAATCTCGCGCTCAATTTGGCCTTGATGGATGTGCTTGGGCATGTCGGCGTCGCACTTGCCACCAGTATCGCGGCCTGGGTGAATGGC
>JADCES010000247.1 GCA_020250005.1 Roseomonas sp. | reverse complement strand
GACCATCAATGCTGGTGATGATGAATCGAAGAAGCTTTATTGCATCTATGTGGCCGTGGGCCAGAAGCGCTCCACCGTTGCCCAGCTCGTGAAGACGCTGGAAGAACAGGGCGCGCTGCAATACTCCATCATCGTCGCGGCCACCGCCTCCGACCCGGCGCCGATGCAGTTCCTGGCCCCCTATACCGGCTGCGCCATGGGTGAATATTTCCGCGACAATGGCATGCATGCGGTCATTTTCTATGATGACCTGTCGAAGCAGGCCGTTGCCTATCGTCAGATGTCGCTGCTGCTGCGCCGTCCGCCGGGCCGTGAAGCCTATCCGGGTGACGTCTTCTACCTGCATTCACGACTGCTGGAGCGTGCGGCGAAGATGAATGACGAATTCGGCGCCGGTTCGCTGACCGCGCTGCCGGTCATTGAAACCCAGGCCGGTGATGTTTCCGCCTATATTCCGACTAACGTGATTTCGATCACGGATGGCCAGATCTTCCTGGAAACCGAATTGTTCTTCAAGGGCATTCGCCCTGCCGTGAATGTCGGTCTCTCGGTCTCCCGCGTTGGTTCGGCGGCGCAGATCAAGGCGATGAAGCAGGTGGCCGGCAAGATCAAGCTGGAACTGGCGCAGTATCGCGAAATGGCGGCCTTCGCACAGTTCTCCTCGGATCTGGATGCCTCCACCCAGGCGCTGCTGGCGCGTGGGGCGCGTTTGACTGAATTGCTGAAGCAGCCGCAGTTCAAGCCGGTTGCGGTTGAAGAACAGGTCATTGCGATTTTCGCCGGCACGCGTGGCTATCTGGACCGCCTGCCGCTCAATAAGGTGGGCGATTTCGAAAGCCGCTTGCTCAGCGAACTCAAGGCGACCGCACCGGACATCGTGGCCAGCATCCGCAATGATCGTGAGATCAAGAAGGATACGGAAGCGAAGCTGGTTGCCTTCCTTGATGGCTTCGCGAAGTCCTTTGCTTAACTTCAGGCCATCGGGAGACTAACCAATGCCCAGCCTGAAAAGCCTTCGCCTGCGGATCAATAGCGTGAAATCCACGCGCAAGATCACGCAGGCGATGAAGATGGTGGCAGCGGCCAAGCTGCGCCGTGCGCAAAGCCAGGCCGAGGCCGCGCGCCCCTATGCTGAGCGTATGGAGCGGATGCTGGCCTCACTCGGTGCCTCGGTCGCGGGCGCGCCGGACGCGCCGAAGCTGCTGGTCGGTACGGGCGCGGATAAGGTGCATCTGCTGGTGGTGGTGACAGCCGAACGCGGGCTTTGCGGTGGCTTCAACACCAATGTCGGGCGTTTCGCCCGCGCCCAGGTGCGCGCGCTGGAAGCCGAAGGCAAGACGGTGAAGATCATCACCGTTGGTCGCAAGGGCGCGGTCTTTCTGAAGCGTGACTTCGCCAGCCGGATCGTCACGGAAATCAGCTTTGCCAACAAGAAGCGCATCGGCTTTGAAGATGCTGCTGAAGTCAGCGCCAAGATCAGCGACATGCTGGATAATGGCGAATTCGATGTTTGCACCCTGATCTATAACCGCTTCCGGAACGTGATCAGCCAGACACCGGTCGGCCAGCAGCTTATCCCGACACCGCTGCCGGAAGCATCTTCCGAAGGTGGCGCTCTATATGAGTTCGAACCGACCGAGGAAGAAATCCTGGCGCGGCTTCTGCCCCAAAACCTCGCCATTCAGCTTTATCGCGCCCTGCTGGACAATGCGGCCGGCTTCTATGGCAGCCAGATGACTGCCATGGACAATGCCACGCGCAATGCAGGCGAAATGATCAACAAGCTGACGCTGAATTACAATCGGACCCGTCAAGCCAACATCACCCGTGAGCTGATTGAAATCATCTCCGGTGCTGAAGCGCTTTAAGAAGGAATCACTGCCATGAAGAATAATGTTGGTCAGGTGACGCAGGTGCTTGGTGCCGTGGTGGACGTGCAGTTCCCCGCCGAGCTGCCCGCCATCATGAACGCGCTGACGCTGCAAATCGGCGAGCAGAAGCTCGTCCTTGAAGTGGCGCAGCATCTGGGTGAGCGCACCGTGCGCTGCATCGCCATGGACACCACGGATGGCCTGGTGCGTGGCACCGAAGTGGTGGATACGGGTGCAGGCATTTCCGTGCCGGTGGGCCCCGGCACGCTCGGGCGCATCCTGAACGTGATCGGCGAGCCGATTGATGAACGCGGCCCGGTGCCCGCCACCATGCATTACCCGATCCACCGCGAAGCGCCGGCCTTTGATGAACAGGCCACGGCGGCGGAAATTCTGGTGACGGGCATTAAGGTTATTGACCTGCTGGCGCCTTATCTGAAGGGCGGCAAGATCGGCCTTTTCGGCGGCGCCGGCGTGGGCAAGACCGTGACCATTCAGGAATTGATCAACAATATCGCCAAGGGCCATGGCGGCGTTTCGGTCTTTGCCGGCGTGGGTGAGCGTACGCGTGAAGGCAATGACCTTTATCACGAAATGATTGATGCCGGCGTCATCAAGCTTGGTGATGGCAATACCGATGGGTCCAAGGTGGCGCTGGTCTATGGCCAGATGAATGAACCGCCGGGCGCGCGCGCGCGCGTCGCGCTTTCGGGTCTTTCCATGGCGGAATATTTCCGTGATGAGCAGGGCCAGGACGTGTTGTTCTTCATCGACAACATCTTCCGCTTCACCCAGGCCGGCGCGGAAGTCTCCGCGCTGCTCGGCCGTATTCCCTCGGCGGTGGGTTATCAGCCGACCCTGTCCACGGATATGGGCGCGTTGCAGGAACGCATTACCTCCACCAAGAAGGGCTCGATCACCTCGGTGCAGGCGATTTACGTGCCGGCGGACGACTTGACTGACCCCGCACCCGCGACATCCTTCGCGCACTTGGACGCGACCACGGTGCTCAACCGTTCGATTGCGGAGCTTGGCATTTTTCCGGCGGTTGACCCGCTCGACTCCACCTCGCGCGCCATGGACCCGCGCATTGTTGGCGTGGATCACTACAATACGGCGCGTGAAGTGCAGAAGATTCTGCAGACCTACAAGTCGCTGCAGGACATCATCGCGATCCTTGGCATGGATGAGCTTTCGGAAGAAGACAAGCTGATCGTGGCGCGCGCGCGCAAGATCCAGCGCTTCCTGTCCCAGCCCTTCCATGTGGCCGAAGTCTTCACCGGTACGCCGGGCGTCTTCGTGAAGCTGGAAGATACCATCCGGTCTTTCGCGGCAATCTGCCGTGGCGATTATGACCATCTGCCGGAAGCGGCCTTCTACATGGTCGGCACCATTGAAGACGCCGTGAAGAAGGGCGAAGAACTGAAGGCGGCGGCCTGATCACCATGGCGAGTTTCCAACTCGAACTCGTCTCTCCGGAAAAGCTGCTGCTCTCCCGCGCGGTGGAGATGGCGGTGATCCCGGCAGCGGAAGGCGAAATGGGCGTGCTGGCTGGCCATGCGCCCATGATCGTGGCCTTGCGCGGCGGGGTGATTTCCGTGCGTGAAGGCGGCCAGGTGACGGAACAGCTTTTCGTCGCCGGCGGCTTCGCCGAAGTGGCGCCGGACCGTGTGACGATCCTGGCAGATGAGGCAACGCCGCTTGCCTCTCTCTCCAAATCCGATGCGGAAATTCGACTGCGTGAGGCTGAAGCAGCGCTTTCCGCCGCGGCAAATGAAACGCCGGAAAAGCGCGAAGCCGCCATGGCGCGCGTGCTTTCGGCGCGGGCGATGGTTGAAGCAGCCTTGGCAGCCTGAAGGCTTATCAAAGCGCAAGTTTCAGCGGGCGGTCCTGTGGCCGCCCGTTTCCTTTTGGGTGGGTTTCACGCCAGCTTGCCTTGAAACCGCCGCATCCAGGTACAAAAACATACCGTGACAGGGTCGCTTGGACCCATCACGGCAAGGCGAATGAGGCAAGCTCATGAAGCACTGGCATATTGATGAGGTTGGTTGGGATCGCTTCGATCCTTCCAAGGTTGATCCCGAGATCGTGCCGCTGATCAAGGCTGCCGCCATGGTCGAACGCAATGCGGCGGATTACGTGACCTACCTCACGCGCGTTTTCGCCGAAGATCCGGATTTCATCGCGGCTGTCGAACATTGGGGCGTGGAAGAAACCCAGCATGGCGATGCGCTCGGCCGCTGGGGCATGTTGGCTGATCCGGGTTGGGATTTTACTGCGGCGTTTGAACGCTATCGCGCTGGCTATAAAATTCAATTGGATGCGGAAGCTTCCATTCGTGGCAGCCGCACCGGCGAATTGATCGCGCGTTGCATGGTGGAAACCGGGACCAGCAGCTATTACACCGCGCTTGGCGAAGCCACCGAGGAACCCGCGCTGAAGCAGGTCTGCCGGCTGATCGCTGCCGATGAATACCGCCACTTCAAGCTGTTTTATGATCATATGAAGCGCTATCTGGCGCGCGAGAATCTCTCCTTCTCCAAGCGCCTGCGCGTGGCCTTGGGCCGCATTGGGGAGACGGAGGATGATGAGCTCGCCTTCGCCTTCCACAGCGCCAATGAGCCTGAGGGCACGCCCTATGACCATGAACGCTGCACCACCGCCTATATGGGGCGCGCAATTGGGTTTTATCGCTTCCGGCATATTGAACGCGGCATGGGGATGATCTTCAAGACCATTGGGCTTGAACCGCGCGGGCGGGTTTCTGACCTGGCGGCCAAGGCTTCCTGGCGGCTGCTGCAATGGCGGCGGGACAAGTATCGGACGGCGCTGGCGAAATACGCCAATGAGAATGCCGCGCCTCTGAAGCGGGCAGCCTGACCAAGGCTTCCTCGAAAGCCGATAAAACGCCCGGCTGATGCATTCAGCATCTTGTCGGCTGGCGCAAAATAAAGGATTGAACGGGCCTTGTTCGCCCAAGGGGCTGCACATGGTCTTCGTGCATGGCTGGCCCCGCAAGGATCAATCCGGGCGAAAGCCTGCGCAGCAAAGGAGAAACGGCAGATGCGCGTTTACTATGACCGCGATGCGGATGTGAATCTGATCAAGGCCCGCAAGGTTGCGGTCATTGGCTTTGGCAGCCAGGGCCATGCCCATGCGATGAATATGCGCGATTCGGGCGTGAAGGATGTGGCGATTGGGCTTCGCCCCGGCGGGTCCGCGCAAAAGGCGGAAGCGGCCGGCTTCAAGGTGCTGTCGCCCGCGGATGCGGCGAAATGGGCCGACGTGGTCATGGTGCTGACGCCGGATGAAGGCCAGGGTGACCTGTATCGCGAAAGCCTGCATGCCAATATGAAGCCGGGCGCGGCGCTTGCCTTCGCGCATGGCTTGAATGTGCATTTCAACCTGCTCGACCCCCGCGCGGATATTGATGTGTTCATGATCGCGCCGAAGGGGCCGGGGCATACGGTGCGCAGCGAATACCAAAAGGGCGGCGGCGTGCCCTGCCTTGTGGCCGTGCATCAGAACCCTTCGGGCAATGCGCTGGAAATCGCGCTGTCCTATGCTTCCGCCATTGGTGGTGGGCGTTCGGGCGTGATCGAGACCACCTTCAAGGAAGAATGCGAAACCGATCTGTTCGGTGAACAGACCGTGCTCTGCGGCGG
>JADCES010000246.1 GCA_020250005.1 Roseomonas sp. | reverse complement strand
GTATCAGTGCGAAGGTCACGCAGCGTATCCACCAGCACCTCATTATCCAGGCTATTCGCGCGGTTCAGCATATTGGCCAGCACCTGCACCGTCACATAGCCGAGTAGGCTGCCCTTGCGCGGCGTATCATTGAAACGCGCGCGATAGGCTTCAACAAAGGTGCGATGCGCCGCCCCTTCCACCTGGTCCCAGGGATAGCCCGTCACTACCCAGCCTTCCGGCGTTTCATCACCCAGCGGGATCATGTATTCCGGCTCACCCGTCAGCAGGGAAAGCACGAAGCGGCGCTCAAAAAGCCCGCGCGTATTGCCTTCCCGCACAAAGGCCGTCAGGTCCGGGCCGAACAGCACATTGAAAATGGCATCAGGCCGCGCCTGCGAAAGCGCACCCACCGTCGCCCCCGCATCAATGCGGCCAAGGGCTGGGTATTGTTCGGCGATGATCTCAGCCCCCGGAATGGCGCTGCCAATCAGGCGTTTGAAATTCGCCGCCGCCGATTGGCCGTATTCATAATTCGGCGCCACAATCGCCCAGCGCCTTTGCGGCCTACCGCGCGCGGCTTCCACCAGCATGCGCGTCTGCATGAAAGTGGAAGGGCGCAGCCGCCACGTATAGCGATTGCCCTGCGCCATGGTGATCGCATCGCTCAGCGGTTCAGTCGCAAAAAACAACCGCTTGCGCTGATTGGCGAAGTCCGCGACGGCCAGCCCGACATTGGAAAGAAACGTGCCGGCGATGAAGGCAACATTCTCGCGCGTCAGCAATTCCTCCGCCACGCGCACCGCGTCACCTGGTGTCGCACCATCATCGCGGAAGATGAATTCCAGCCGACGCCCGCCCATCACACCGCCGGCGGCATTGATCTGCTCTGCCGCCATTTGGATGGCGTTGCGATAGGGGATGCAGAAGGCCGCCATGCGGCTATAGGAATTCAGCTCCCCAATGCGGATCGGCGCGCCCTGCGCCGCCGCACCGCGCCCTGCCGCCGCTGCCGCCAGCCCGGCCCCGCCGGCTAGAAGCGCGCGACGCCCGAGAAAAATGCTACCCATGACAAGCCTCTGCTGTCTTTTCACCCCCAAGAATGGCGATGGCAGGGGCGCTGGTCCAGGGTCTGAGCCTGACTTGTTTCATCTGGGGTGATTCAGGGCTAGCGGGGCAGAGCCGCCTCGGCTAAAAGCCCGCCACCATGATTACCGTCCTGCTTGTCCTGCATCTTTTTGTCACACTCGCGCTGATTGGCGTGGTCCTGCTCCAGCGGAGTGAGGGCGGCGGGCTTGGCGTGGGTTCCTCCCAGGGCATGGGGTCCTTCATGGGCGGGCGCGGCACGGCCAATTTGTTGACGCGTTCCACCGCCATTCTGGGCGCGGCCTTCTTTGCCCTGGCGCTGACCCTGGCGCTGCTGACCCGCGGCGCATCTCAGCAAAATCGCTCCATCCTGGATGGCCCGGCACCGATCGCAGCCCCCGCCGCCCCGGCGGTTCCCGTGCTGCCGAGCGTGCCGACCAACTGATCAGCCGGATCGGGCCTAACCCACCAACCGTCGCACCGCCGCCACCAATTCCGGTGCATCCCAGGCAGCTTCGCCTTCCAGTCGCGCCACTTCCCGCCCTGCGCGGTCAATGATCACCGTGGTCGGCAGGCCCCGCGCCCCCAAGGCCCGCGCTGCCGCACCGCGTGGGTCCAGCCAAATGGCAAGCTCCTTCAGCCCCAGCCGCTGATAGAAGGGCTCCACCTGCGCCCGCCCGCCGCGGTCAGATGAAAGTGCCAGCACCGCAATGCGCTCCGCCCGCAGCATGGCCTGCAGCCGGTCCAGCGCAGGCATTTCCGCCACACAAGGCGGGCACCAGGTGGCCCAGAGATTGATCACCAGCCCCTGCCCGGCAAAAGCCGCCAGCCCTGTTTCCTTGCCATCCGCATCGGTGAAAGTAATCGCCGCGGCAGGCGCTGGGCTGGCAGCTTCGCGCAATTTCTCCAGCCCCTTGGCCGCCCACCCTTGCCGCGACAGACCGGGCGCGAGTAGGGTCGCGCCAATCAAGGCCGGGGCGCAGAACAGGGCGGAACGGCGGTTCAAAACAGGCACGAAAGATACTCCCTTCGCATGAGCAGCAGCAGCGCGAACCAGCAATGGGGCGGACGTTTCGCCGAAGGCCCCTCGGCCATCATGGCCGCCATCAATGCCTCGATCGGGTTTGATCGCAAGATGTGGCGCCAGGATATCCAAGGCAGCCTAGCCCATGCCGCCATGCTGAAGCATGTGGGGATCATTTCAGCGGAAGACGAGGCCGCGATCAGGGACGGTCTTGGGAAAATCGCCACCCGCATCGAAGCCGGCGATTTCCCCTTTGATGACGCGCTTGAGGATATTCACATGAATATCGAAGCGCGGCTGACCGAGGCGATTGGGGAGGCCGGCAAGCGGCTGCATACGGGCCGGTCACGCAATGACCAGGTGGCGCTTGATGTGCGGCTTTGGGTGCGCGATGCGATTGATGGGCTGTCCGGGCAGATCAGGGATGTGATGCGTGCCCTGGTCGCGCGTGCGGAAGAACATGCCGGCAGCGTCATGCCTGGCTTCACCCATTTGCAGCCGGCACAGCCCGTGACCTTCGGCCATCACATGCTGGCTTATGTTGAAATGCTGTCGCGTGATCTCTCGCGCCTTGCGGATTGCCGGGCGCGCTTGAATGAAAGCCCGCTGGGCGCAGCAGCTTTGGCGGGCACGGGCTTTGCGATTGACCGGCACATGACCGCCAAGGCTTTGGGTTTTGATCGGCCAATGCGCAATAGCCTGGACGCCGTGGCGTCGCGCGATTTCGCCGCGGAATTCCTGTTCTGCTGCGCCATGTGCAGCGTGCATCTTTCGCGTCTGGCGGAAGAAATTGTGATCTGGACCAATCCCTATTTCGGCTTTGTGAAGCTTTCTGATGCCTTCACCACCGGCAGTTCCATCATGCCGCAAAAGCGCAACCCGGATGCGGCGGAGCTGGTGCGCGGCAAGACGGGCCGTGTGATCGGCGCGCTGATGGGTCTAATGACGGTGATGAAGGGCCTGGCGCTGACCTATTTCAAGGATATGCAGGAAGACAAGGAAGGCATTTTTGACGCCGCCGAAAACCTGACCCTGACCTTGGCCGCCACCGCC
>JADCES010000245.1 GCA_020250005.1 Roseomonas sp. | reverse complement strand
GGCGTCATGGTGCCAGTGTTGATCGGCGCCACCTCCATCGGGCTTGGCGGGATTGCGATCTACCTCGCCCCAAGTCTTTTCACCTTCGGTCTTGCCTATGGCGTGCTGCTGAGTTGCTTTGGTGCCGCGGCGGTATTCAGCCCGCTGATCGCCGATGTCTCGCTATGGTTCGAAAAGCGCCGCGGCATTGCCTTGGCGCTGGCGGCTTCCGGCAATTACTTCGCCGGCACCTTCTGGCCGACGCTGCTGCAATGGGGCATTTCCACCATTGGCTGGCGTCAGGCGCATCTGATCATGGGGATTGCGAGTTTCCTCACCCTGGTGCCGCTGGCATTTTTGCTGCGTACGCGTGCGCCCATGCCAGCGCCAGCCGCGCCTGGCATCATTGCGCCGCGCAATCCCATGGCGCTGGGGCTTCCGCCGAATGTCTTGCAGACACTGATCATCCTGGCCGGCATCACCTGCTGCATCGCCATGGCCATGCCGCAGGTGCATATCGTTGCCTATTGCGTGGACCTTGGTTTCGGTGCGGCGCGTGGCGCGCAAATGCTCTCCGTCATGCTTGCCAGCGGCATCGCTTCGCGCCTCATATTTGGCTTTATCATGGATCGTATTGGTGGCGTCAGAACGCTCGTGCTCGCTTCCCTGTTGCAAGGTGTGGCATTGCTGATGTTCCTGCCCTCTGATGGGCTGGCGGCGCTGTTCCTGGTGTCCTTCATGTTCGGCCTGTTCCAGGGCGGGTTGGTGCCCTGCTACGCCATGATCGTGCGCGAAAATTTCCCACCCTCAGAAGCCGGCAGCCGTGTTGGCATGGCGCTATCTTCCACCATGGTCGGCATGGCCGTGGGCGGCTGGATGGCGGGGGCGCTGTTTGACGCAACCGGCGGCTATACGGCTGCGATGCTGAACGGCATTGCGTGGAATCTCGTCAATCTTTCCATCGCGCTTTGGCTGATGTGGCGGCTTAACCGTCGCCAACAGGCCTTCGCATAAATCGGCAAGAAACCCCCGCTTCAGCCAATCCTCTCCCAATACAATTCCAATTGCTGCATGGCGCCATCCACCATGCGCGGCGGGGGCTTCAGCCAAACGCCGGCACCTTCCGCGCGCACCTGGCGGACCTGATCGCCACCAATCCGCTCGGCCAGATTGCTGTCATCAACGCGGGTGATCAGCGTTTGACCATCAAAGGTGTAATTGCCCGTATAGGCGGACCAGAAGCGCTTCACGCCAGGCGGCAGCACCGCCCGGCCATCGCCCGTTGCGGCCTGCATGCGCTTTGCGCCAAATTGCACAATGCCGGTCGGCTCCGGCCCATATTGATGATGTTCCAGCGGCTGCCCCGCCGCATCGGTGGCGCGCACGCGCAGCAATTGCCATGTGCCGAGTAGGGAAATCATAGCCGTCCTTTCAGGCTGCCACCCGCGCATCTTCCAGAATCATCGCCGCCGCTTTCTCACCAATCATGATGGAAGGCGCATTGGTATTGCCCGCCACCACCGATGGCATGATGGAAGCATCCGCCACGCGCAACCCCGCCACGCCGTGTACGCGCAGTTGCGGGTCCACCACGCTATTGCTGCCGATACCCATGGCGCAGCTGCTGGATGGGTGGTGATTTGTCGCCCCCGTTTCCCGCACAAAGCGCTCCAAATCCGCGTCGCTGGCAATAGCATCGCCCGGAGTCAATTCCCCAAGCGCAAAGGGCTTCAATGCCGGTTGTTCCACCAGGCGCCGCACCAGCTTGATGCCGCTGATCATGGCGCGCATATCATAATCGGTCGCGAGAAAACCGAAGGTAATCGCTGGTGCTGCGAAGGGATCGGGGCTCGCCAGCCTGACCGTGCCGCGCCCTTCGGGCGCCAGATGCACCGGGCTTAGCGTGAAGCCCGAAAAAGGATGCGGAATGACACCCTTTTTATTGCGCTCCAGCGTGCTCCATTCCAGCAAATTGATCTGCAAATCGGGCTGCTCGAGCCTCGGATCAGATCGCGTGAAAAGCCCCGTGCGCACGGCATTCACCGCCATGGGGCCGCTACGGAACAGCCCATATTGCAGGGCAGCGGCAATCTTGCGCGGCCAGCTTTTTTCCAGATCATTGAAGGTGAGAGGCTTCGCGCAGCGCCACATGAGATAGACGCAGAAATGATCATGCAGATTGGCACCAACCGCCGGCAGATCACGCAGCACCGGAATGCCCATGGCCTGCAAATGCTCTGCCGGCCCAAGCCCTGACAATTGCAGCAATTGCGGCGACCCATAAGCCCCGCCCGAGACAATCACTTCCCGCCGCGCGCGGACGCGCTTAAGCCCGCCGGGGTCGCGATACTCCACGCCAATCGCCCGCCCATTTTCGATCACCACCCGCGTCGCATGCGCATTGGTGCGAATATCCAGATTGGCGCGGCCCTTGGCGGGCGCCAAATAAGCGCGCGCGGTGCTCCAGCGCCGATTGGCGCTGGTGGTGGATTGATAATACCCGGTGCCTTCCTGAACCTTGCCGTTGAAATCAGGGTTGCGCGGTATGCCGGCCTGTTCGGCGGCGCTGATCATGGCTTCGGTCAATTCCGTTGTCGCCACATGGTCTGAGACCGTCAGCGGCCCGCCAACGCCATGAAACTCATCCGCCCCGCGCGTCTGGTTTTCACTTTTCTTGAAGAAGGGCAGCACGGAATCATAATCCCAGCCCGTGCAGCCGCGCTGGCGCCAGGAATCATAATCGCGCGGATTGCCGCGCATATAGACCATGCCATTGATGGAACTTGTCCCACCCAGGGTCTTACCGCGCGGCACAAAGAACTTCCGGTCATTCAATTGCTTTTGCGGCTGGCTTTCAAAGCACCAATTGATCGCCGGATTCGCATAGACTTTCGCAAAACCAAGCGGCATATGGATCCAAGGGTTGCGATCCGGCGGCCCGGCTTCCAGCAAGCACACCGAATAACGGCCATCTTCCGAAAGCCGCGCCGCTACCGCTGCGCCGGCGGACCCAGCGCCGGAGACAACAAAATCAAACACCCCCGCTTCTTCTGCTGTGCTGGTCATGCCGCGCCCCTCCAGACACCATCCGCCGCCACCAGGCGCCCCGCATGAAACACCCGCTTGCGCGGCGGATGCGCGCCAATCGCATCCGGGATATTCTCAGCCGCGATGCTGAAGAAATGCGCCGGATTGCCGGGCGCGATGCCGTAATCCGCAATGCCCAGCGCCGCCGCGCCTTCCGATGACACCATGCTGAACAATTCCAGGATCAGCGGATCATGGCGCAAATCTTCCCGCCAGCCGATCACCGAAGCGCGTTCCAGCATATCGGCATTGCCATAGGGGCTCCAGGTATCGCGCACATCATCATTGCCACAAAAAACACGCACACCGGCGCGGCGCAGCAGCATGAGCGGCGGCATGGTCGCACTGCCCGCGCCATGCGTCACCAGCGCGACACCGCAGGATGCCATCATCTCGGCTGCCGCTTTCTGTTTTGATTCGGCAATGCCACCCAGGCAAAACCCGTGGCTGATCGTGGCACGGCCCGCCATGCCATGCGCGCGCACACGGGCGCAGATTTCAAGCAGGCTGAACAGGCCAAGTTCGCCCGGTTCATGCAAATGGATATCCACGCCAACGCCGCGCTTTTCCGCAATGGCGAAAATCCCGTCCAATTGCCCGCGCGAGTCGCGATCCACCTCACAGGGGTCAATGCCACCAACCAGCTCTGCCCCCGCGCCAATGGCGGCGTCCAGCAGATCCAGCATGGGCTTCCCCCCGGCGCGCATCACGCCGGCCTGGGGGAAGGCCACTATCTGCACGGTGGCGGCTGCCTTATGCGCCTCCCGCGCTGCCAGCACGCCTTCAAGGGCGGAAAGCCCAAAGGCGGGCGTGATATCGGCATGGGTGCGGATATGCGCCGTGCCATTCGCGACACAGCGCCGGATCAGCGCCCCGGCCCGCGCGGCCGTATCCAGGGGCAGGGATGGCAGCAGCTTGGCATCGGTCGCAATCCGGCTCATGCGGAAGGGCTCGGCGGCATGGGGCGTCCAGGGCAGGCCGAATAGGGTCTTATCCAGATGCATATGGCCATCCACTAGGCCCGGCAGCAGCAAATCCCCACCCAAATCCAGCACCTGCCCGGCTTGGGGCAGCGGCGCATCGGCGGGCAGGATGGCCGCAATCCGACCATCCTTCAGCGCCAGGCGCCGCCCCGGCGGCCCGCCATCCGCCAGGCGGAAATTCTGCAAAACCATGTCATAGGGCGCTTCAGCCATGCCCATCCTCCCCCTGCGGCGCGGCGGAGCCCACCGCGCCCGAGCCATTCCAGGGATGATGCGGGCCGCTTTCCGCCAGCGTCAATCGCTTTTGGCCCCGCTTATGGTTGACGGAATGCGCCTGCTCTCCCTATACGAGCGGCACCCCGCCGGGGCGGCCAGCCAATGGCCCGCCGCCGGCGCTCTTTCTTTGCCTTATGGCTACGACCCCCTGGGAGAAGTATCGTGAAGCGTACCTATCAGCCCTCCAAGCTCGTCCGGAAGCGTCGCCATGGCTTTCGCTCCCGTCTTTCGACCGTGGGCGGCCGCAAGGTGCTGGCCAATCGCCGCGCCAAGGGCCGCAAGCGTCTTTCCGCCTGATCAGAGCCTCGCGCGGGGTGGCGTGATGGAGCGGCTTGAACCCTGCGCCGCTTCGCTGCCGCCCGCGACACCCGGGCTCGCAAGGCTCAAGAAACGGCGGGAATTTCTGCGCGCCGCAGCGCGGGGCAAACGCGCCGCAAGGCCCGGGCTGGTGCTTCAGGCGCTTGCCGTGCCGGAACCCTCGCTCAGGCTTGGCTTCACCGTGACAAAGAAAATCGGCAATGCCGTGATCCGAAATCGCGCGCGTCGGCGCCTCAAGGAAGCTGCGCGGCTGACGCTGCCCGGCATGGCGCTTTCCGGCTGGGATCTGGTGCTGATTGGGCGTGATGCGACGGCCCAGCGCCCCTTTCCGCTGCTGATTGAGGATTTGCGCGCGGCCTTGCGCCAAGCAGGTGTGGCGCCATGAGCCTGCCTGCTGTTGCGCTGAAGGGCTGTGTGCATGCGTATCGCTTTACGCTGCGTGGCATCATCGGCAGCCATTGCCGACATTACCCGACCTGCAGCGATTATGCGCTGGAAGCGCTAGACACACATGGCGCCGCGCGCGGCACCTGGCTGACCACGCGGCGCATTCTGCGCTGCAACCCCTGGACCCCTGGCGGCTACGACCCCGTTCCCCGCCCCAAAAACACCAAAGGCTGAGCACCCGCCATGGATCAGAAGCGTCTGTTCGCCGCGATTGCGATTTCAATCGGCATTCTGCTGCTGTTCGATGTTTACAAGCGCATGACCATGCCGCCGGAAGCGCCGGCCCCCATCACGCAGCAGGCCACGCCTGCCCCGGCCGTACCTGCGCCGGCGGCTTCCGGCGCGCCCGTGCCGGCAACCCCGGTGTTGACCGCGCCAACACCGCAAGAACCCGCGCCTACCGCGCGCGCGCCGGCGCGCCGCGTCCCGATCGAAAGCGCAACCCTTTCCGGCAATCTCAATCTGCGCGGTGCGCGGCTCGATGATCTGGTGCTGCTGCGCTATCGCGAAACCACCAATGCCGCTTCGCCGCCAGTACGGCTTTTCGCACCGCGCGATTCCGCCGCACCCTATTTCGCACAATGGGGCTGGACGGCAGCCGATGGCCGCACCCGCGTGCCGGATGGCGATACGGATTGGCAGATCAGCGGCGGGCCGCTCGCGCCCGGCAAGCCGGTCACGCTCACTTGGGATAATGGCCAGGGCCAGGTTTTCGAAATCCAGCTAAGTCTGGATGAGAACTACATGTTCTCCGCCGAACAGCGCATGCGCAATACCAGCGGCGATACGGTCGCGGTGCTGCCCTGGGCGCGGGTGCGGCGCGAAGTGACGCCGAAGGTGGAAGGCTTTTTTATTTTGCATGAAGGCTTCACCGGCGTGATCGGTGGCCGCTTGAATGAGGTAACCTATTCCGACGCGAAGTCTGAGGCGCAGAAGCGGCGCGGCCCTGCCTTTGAACAGGAAGATGTCGGCGGCTGGGTTGGCATTACCGACAAGTATTGGCTGGCCGCGCTGATGCCCGCCGCGCCGGATCAGCCGATGCGCGCGGCCTATCGCTTCGTGAGCGAAGGCCCCGGCACAGCCGGTGAGCGTTGGCAGGTGGATATCGCCGCCCCTGCCGCACAACAGATCGCCCCCGGTGCCACGGATGGTTTCAAAAGCCGCCTATTTGCCGGCGCCAAGGAAGTGCATCTGCTGGATGATTATGCCGCGCGCCTTGGCATCAGGGATTTCGACAAGGCGATTGATTTCGGCTGGTTCTACTTTCTGACCAAGCCCTTCTTCTATGCGCTGGATTGGCTGTTCCAGCTTTTCGGCAATTTCGGCGTCGCGATTTTGGTCTTCACGCTTGCCATCAAGATCGTCTTCTTCCCGCTGGCCAATAAGGCCTATAAATCCATGGCGAAGATGAAGGTGCTTGCGCCCAAAATGGCCGAGCTCAAGGAACGCTACAAGGATGATCCGCAAAAGGCGCAGGTCGAAATGATGGCGCTTTACCGGAGTGAGAAGGTCAACCCTGCCTCCGGCTGCTTGCCGATCCTGATCCAGATTCCGGTGTTCTTCGCGCTCTATAAGGTGCTGTTTGTCACCATTGAAATGCGCCACCAGCCCTTCTTTGGCTGGATCAAGGATTTGTCCGCGCCTGATCCCACCAATCTGTTCAACCTGTTCGGGCTGCTGCCCTTTGATCCGGCGGCTTGGAGCACCTTCCTCCATATGCCGGCCTGGGCGCTCATCATGGGCCTGACCATGTGGGTGCAGCAGAAGCTGAACCCGCAGCCGCCCGATCCGATTCAGGCGAAGATTTTTGCCTGGATGCCGGTGATCTTCACCTTCATGCTGGCATCCTTCCCGGCGGGGCTGATCATCTATTGGGCCTGGAACAATACGCTTTCCGTCGGCCAGCAATACTACATCATGCGCCATGAACGCGCGGCCAATCGCGCGGCCAAGGCGGGCGGCAAGTAGGCGTGGTGCCGCTTGCGGGCTTTTCGTGATGAGTGGCTTGGCCGAGGCTACCACTGAAGAAGCGCGCGCTGCCCTGCTGGAAGCGGGGCGGCTGCTTTTTGCGCGGCCTTGTGATTTCTACTTCGGCGCCCAAAAACTTGAACAAGTGCCACCGCCTGGCCTGCCGGAGATCGCCTTTTGCGGGCGGTCGAATGTCGGCAAATCATCCCTGCTGAATGCGCTGACGGGGCGCAATGCGCTGGCACGTGTTTCCAATACGCCGGGGCGCACGCGGCAGCTCAATTTCTTCAATTTGGGTGATCGGTTGGCGCTCGTGGATATGCCAGGCTATGGCTATGCCAAGGCATCGAAGGAATTGCAGGCCGATTGGCAGGGCATGATGTTCGAATATCTGCGCGGCCGGCCCAATCTTGGCCGCGTGCTGCTGCTGATGGATGCGCGGATCGAAACCAAATCCGCTGATCTTGCTGCGATGAAGCTGCTGGATGATGCCGCCGTTGCCTTCCAGATTGTACTGACCAAGGCCGATGACGTGCCGCCCGCGCAATTGGCCAAGCGCCTGGCCGAGGTGGAAGGCCTCGCCCGGCGCCATACCGCAGGACATCCCGTGGTCATGGTCACCAGCAGCGAAACCGGCCAAGGCATTCCCGAATTGCGTGCCGAGCTCTCGGCCTTTGCCGCCCCCGGCTGATTTTTGTCCGGAAGACCGGTCAGGACACCGCGACAGGGGCGCCGAAAAAGGTTACAGGCGGTTCATGCAGGCCACCCCCCCGCTCCTTGCCGCTGAGGGCATTACCAAGCGCTTCGGCGCCCTTGTGGCCAATAATGCCGTGGACCTGAAGGTCGCACCCGGCGAGATCCATGCGCTGCTCGGTGAAAATGGCGCGGGCAAATCCACGCTCGTCAAAATCATCTATGGCCTGCTGCGCCCGGATGCGGGGCGGCTGGTCTGGCGCGGTGCGCCGGTGCAGGTGGAAAGCCCCCGCGCCGCCCGCGCGCTTGGCATTGGCATGGTGTTTCAGCATTTCTCGCTCTTTGAGGCGCTGACGGTCGCTGAAAACGTCGCCCTCGCATTGGATGGCGCCGGCGCCTTGAATGAGATCGCCGAACGCCTGGCCGAGACCAGCCGCGCCTATGGCCTGCCGCTTGATCCCAGCCGCGAAGTCTGGCGGCTTTCCGTGGGTGAGCGTCAGCGTGTTGAGATCATGCGCTGCCTGATGCAGGACCCAAGCCTGCTGATCCTGGATGAACCCACTTCCGTGCTGACACCCCAGGAAGCCGAGGGGCTTTTTGCGACGCTTGCCAGGCTGCGCGCTGAGGGGCGTTCGGTCCTTTATATCTCCCACAAATTGGAAGAAGTGCGGCGCATTTGCGAAGCCGCGACCATTCTGCGCGGCGGCCAGGTGGTGGCCCATTGTGACCCGCGCGCGGAAACCGCAGCGAGTCTCGCGCGCATGATGATGGGCGGTGATGTGGTGCCCATCCGCCATGATGTGATTGAAGCGCAAGGTCCGGTGCGGCTTGCGGTCTCCGCGCTGTCACTCCCGCCGCAGCATGCGCATGGCATTGCGCTTGACAGGATCAGCCTGGAACTCCGCGCCGGTGAGGTGTTGGGCATCGCCGGGGTTGCCGGCAATGGCCAGGATGAGCTTTTTGCAGCCCTCAGCGGCGAGGAATTGGCGCCCCATGACGCGGCCATTGCCATGGATGGTGTCGCGGTTGGCCGCGCCGGCATCAATGAACGCCGTCGGCGCGGCGCTGCCTTTGTGCCGGAAGAACGGCTTGGCCATGGCGCCGCGCCCGCCATGCGGCTCACGGAAAACGCGCTGCTTTCAGGCCATGCCACCAATGGTTTTTTGCGCCATGGCCTGGTGGATCGCGCCAAGCTGACTGACTTTGTGGGCAAGGTCGTGCGCGCCTTTGATGTGCGCAAAGGCCCGGCCGATCCGGAAGCGCGCGCGCTATCGGGCGGCAATTTGCAGAAATTCGTCATTGGCCGGGAAATCGCACGCAAGCCCGGCCTGCTGGTGGTGGCGCAGCCAAGCTGGGGCGTGGATGCCGGGGCGGCTTCCACCATTCGCCAGGCGCTGATGGATCTGGCACGCGCGGGCAGCGCTGTTCTGGTGATCAGCCAGGATTTGGATGAGCTGCTGGAGATTTCGGACCGGCTCTGCGTGATGTTCGTGGGCCGGCTTTCGCCCGCCATGCCAACCGCGGAAGCCACACGGGAATCGCTCGGCCTACTCATGGGCGGGGCGGGGATGGCGGCGTGATGCGTTTGGTGATGGAGAAACGCAGCGAGACACCGATCAGCCTGATGCTGATCTCGCCAATGATTGCGGTTGCGCTGACCATGATATCGGCGGCCATCATGTTCGCGCTGCTCGGCAAGGATCCGGTCGCGGCGCTGAGTACTTATTTCCTTGATCCGCTCTCGGATTCCTGGGGCTTGCAGGAAGTGGCGGTGAAGGCGACACCCTTGGTCCTCATCGCGGTTGGGCTTGCGGTCTGCTATCGCGCCAAGGTCTGGAATATCGGCGCCGAGGGGCAATTCCTGTTCGGCGCCATGGCGGGTGGTTATGTCGCCATCATCACCCATGGCAGCACGCAAGGCCCATGGCTTTTGCCGGTGATGCTGCTGGCAGGCGCCATGGCCGGCGCCTGTTTCGCGCTGATCCCCGCATTGCTGCGCACCCGCTTCGGCGCCAATGAGATTCTCACCAGCCTGATGCTGGTATATGTCGCGGAATTGCTGCTGGATTACTTGGTGCGCGGCCCCTGGCGCGACCCCGCCGGCTTCAACATGCCCAATAGCGTGGTGTTTGAAGCCGAAGCGACGCTGC
>JADCES010000244.1 GCA_020250005.1 Roseomonas sp. | reverse complement strand
CTGGTGGAAAAAACCTGGGAAGGCGAGCCAAGCCTGGAAGAAATGGGATCCTTCATGCTGGTGGGGGACGCCGATACGGTGGCCGCCCGCATGGCCGCCGAAATCCGCGCCGCCAGCCCCTGCCACTATCTGCTGCAAATGCAAATCGGCGACCTGCCGCCCGCCATCGCCATGAACACCATCAAGGCGTGGGAGGCTGCCATCCGCCCGCGCCTGGAACGCGAATTCGGCCCGCTGGACCGGATTGGGGTGCCGGTGCCGGCTGCCGCCTGAACTAAGCTATTGACCCCCGCCCCCGCGATTTGGCACTGATTCGGGCGTGGTGACGCTTGTTCCAGTCAGTCGCGGGGATGAGGATACGCTCTGGGCCGTTGTGGCAACCGTGGGGCGCAAAAGCCGCGTGGCCGAGGTTTTCCGATCCCGATCCGCCGCGCTGAATGACCGCGACTGGCGCGACCAACAAGTGCGCGCCTACGCCGATTGGCTGATCCGCGCCAAACAACCCGTGCCACATTATTCGGTGACACCGATCAAACGAAGCGACCTGCCGCGTAAATGGACGCCTTTGCCGGCACTTGGGTTTTTGCGGGGGCAGATGGTTTGAGTGGGTGGGGGGGCTTCATGGAGGGGCGCTGCCCCTCCAAACCACCCCGCCAAAGGCCGGGGGGCCTTTGGAAACCGGGTTTTTGGGGTGCGCCATCCGCGTCTTGAATTTTCGGTGCGGTAGCATCACGATACCAATATGCAAGGCAGGGGGCCGTCATGGCACAAGGTGGCCTAGGGTCATTATGGGGGGCAATACTTGGCGCCCTTGGTGCCGGGCCGGCCAGTGGCACGATAGAAGCCATAACCGGCACAGCGCTTGAAGCCTTGCTAGGCCCGTCATTGGACGAGGCCAAACAATACGCCGAAGCCTATATCGAAAAACCCAAGAACCATGATTTGGAACGCAGCCTGCGCTTCGCCGCGCTTTTGGCCTGCCTTCATTTGATCCTTGAGCAAAATCGTCTCGAGGAAGCCGAAGCCGCTATGGAACGCGGCAAACCGCGAGACACCTTCTGCGAACCCGCGCGCAAATGGGTGCATGGCCAGCTTCTTGCCCTTGGCGAAGTGCAGGATGGCGCGCATCAGGCAAGGGTCCTCGCGTACTTGGCTGGCCTGAATACCGCCCTGGCATCACAACCCAATCCGCGCGATGCAGCGCGCGCTGCGCAAGCCCGCAAAACTGCCGAAGAGGATATGTGGCAGGAACTGCGTGCAGCCTTGCAGGACCAGCAATTTCCAACCGACTTCGAAGCTCGCTTCATGGGCACAAACGGCCATGGCTGGTTCGGCTATTTCATCATTTTTCTCCGCGAAGCCCTCAAACACCAGGACAATGCCCGCCATGCGTTTTTCATTGGCGGGCTGTCCAATGCGCAGAATGCGCTGACGCGAATTGAGGAAGGGCAGGCACGGATTGGGGAAAAGGTGGATAAGCTGCCAAGTGCGCAGGATAATGCAGGCGCTTTGCTTGACGAGTTTAAGAAACGCATATTTGGCCCAGGTCGACAACGACGCGCACTCCTCCTGGGAATCCCGTTTGCTGCGTTCGCCGCGCTGATCAGTTTTTATTTCTTGTCTTCCTCCCCGCAACCGATCACCAATAACAACGTCACCACGCAGGGTGACCAAAACACTGTTGTGATCTCGCCGGGACCAGTGACCATCAATCGCGGCGAAGATGCTGCCTTGTCCAATAACCGCCACGCCGAGCTATTGGCCGCCATCGCGCGCGATAAGGGCGTGCCCATTGCACCCTTGCAGGCTGTCCTTGCCCGTCTGGGTCACTTGAATGTCGCGCCAGAACAAATTCCCGCACGGCTGGAAGCCGCCGCAACGCGGCTTCTGGAATTGGAGAGAACCCTGGCGCAACCGATCCGGGGCGACGCTGCGGCCCAGGCAGCGCGTGATGACGCGCGGCGCCTGATTGACCTGGGCGATTTCGAAGCGGCAGCGGCCAGGCTTCGTCATGGCCGTCAAGAAGCGCGCCAGCGACGTGAGGATAGCCAGCGCATCGAAGCGACCATGGCCGCGGATGAGGCGCACCTCGCCGAGCTGGCGCTGCGCTACCGCGAAGCTGCGGCGCTGTTTGCGGAGGCAGTGGCGCTGGTGCGCTTTGATGCCGAGGCGTCCTGGGTATATCTCATGGAGCAAGCGTCTACCCTATTGCTGCAAGGCGACGAATTCGGGGACAATGCGGCGCTAACGGACAGCTTAGAAGTTTTCAACGAAGCTTTGACTTTTGCCCCGCGCGACCGCGTGCCGCTCGACTGGGCCACCACGCAAAACAACCTGGGCAACGCGCTCAACCTTCTTGGGCAGCGTGAGACTGGCAAGGCGCGGTTGGAGGAAGCCATCACCGCCTATCGCGCCGCGCTGGAAGAACGCACCCGCGACCGCGTGCCGCTCAAATGGGCCATGACGCAAAACAACCTGGGCAATGCGCTGGGCGAACTTGGCAGACGTGAGACTGGCAAGGCGCGCCTGGAGGAAGCCATCACCGCTCATCGCGCCGCGCTGGAGGAATACACCCGCGACCGTGTGCCGCTCGATTGGGCCATGACGCAACACAACCTCGGCGCTGCGCTTAGCGCGCTCGGGAGGCGGGAGGGAGACATGGCGCGGTTGGAGGAAGCCATCACCGCCTATCGCGCCGCGTTGGAAGAACGCACCCGCGACCGCGTGCCGCTCGAATGGGCCGCGACGCAGGACAATCTTGGGGGTCTGCTGAGTGAGCTCGGCGAACAGGCGGGAGGCACAGTGCGGCTGGAGGAAGCCATCACCGCCCATCGCGCCGCACTGGAAGAACGCACCCGCGACCGCGTGCCGCTCGAATGGGCCATGACGCAACACAACCTCGGCGCTGCGCTGAGCGCGCTCGGGAGGCGGGAGGCTGGCACGGCGCGGCTGGAGGAGGCTGTCACTGCCTATCGCGCGGCGCTGGAGGAACGCACCCGCGACCGCGTGCCGCTCGAATGGGCCGCGACGCAGGACAATCTTGGAAATGTGCTGAGTGAGCTCGGCGAACAGGCGGGAGGCACAGTGCGGCTGGAGGAAGCCATCACCGCCCATCGCGCCGCACT
>JADCES010000243.1 GCA_020250005.1 Roseomonas sp. | reverse complement strand
TAATAGGTGGTGGAATAGGTGCCGCCGAGGCCAAGCTTTGACGTGGCAAGCCCCAGCGCTGTCAGGATCGAAATCAGATCAAGCTTCACCACGCGAATGCCATTCCGCACCGCTTCCGCATGGTCATGGCCAAGAATATCGGGCATGGCGAGCCGATCATCAAAAAACGCCATATGAAAGCAGCCGGCTTCCAGCGTGCGCGCGATACGCTGATAATACTCGGGACGCAGATAATCCTGCATAGTCGCCGGATGCCGCCATGAGCCCACGTAATTCGAGCAATTCTGCGCCTGCAGAAAGGCCACCAGCGTCATTTGCTTCATCGGCGTATTCCTTTTTCCCGTGCCGCATCATCGCGCAGGGCCGATGGCACGGCAAGCACATCAGCCCAGGCGTTGCGGCAGCCTTGCCAGATGGCTTTCCATCAGCGCGCGCGCCGAAAGCCCGAATAGGCGAATGCGGCGCGTTTCCGACATCACCAGCAGGCCAACCGCAAGCGCGAAGGCTTCCGTCGCGGCTTCCTGCCCGCCAAGCGCACGCATCGGCGCCAATGCCGCGACCAGCGCCGCATTCAAACCGGGATCAAGCCCCTGCCCCAGCCCACGAGGCGCCAGGCCCCCGCCGCCGAGATAAAACCCGAGCGCCAATTCCTGCGGATGCGCGGCGTAGAAATCAAACAAGGCGAGCGCGGCACCACCAAACCCATCCTGCGCCGCGCCAGCGGCCACCGCCGCCTGTAAGCGATGAAGGCTATCGCGCAGCACTTCGGCATAAATCGCCTCACGCGAGGGGAAATGGAAATAAAGCGCGGCGGGCGTATAGCCGGCGCGCGCTGCGATGGCGCGAAGGCTGGCGCCTTCAAGCCCCGCTTCGGCGAAAAGCGCCTTGGCGGCGGCAAGGATATGGTCGCGCTTGGCGGCGTTTTTGTCCGGGCGGGTCATTGACGACATAATTCTAACAGTGTTAGATTTTAGTCGTCAACCGAGTTTGGGAAGCCCTGCCATGCTGATGACTGCCGCTGATTACCGGGAATCGCTCCGGGCGCTGAAGCCGCGCGTTTTCGTCAATGGCCGCCAGGTGGCGAGTGTCGCGGATGAGCCCCTGCTCGCACCCGGCATCAATGCCATTGGCGTGACCTATGATTTCGCGCATCGCGCCGATTACGCCGGGCTGATGACGGCGACGCAGGAAGGCAGCGGGCGCCTTTCCAATCGCATGCTGCATGTGAATAGCAGCCGGGATGATTTGCTGGCGAAGCTGGAAGCCGTGCGCCTGGTTTGCCGTGAATCCGGCTGCGCGCAACGCTATCTGGCGCATGATGCGCTGAACGCGCTGCACCAGGGTACCAGGCTTGCCGATGCGGTGCATGGCGGGGAGAGGCATCAGCGCTTCCTGGCTTATCTGGATGATGTGCAGGCGCGTGATCTCACGCTTGGGATCGCGATGACGGATGCGAAGGGCGACCGTTCCGCACGGCCCGGCAAGCAAGCCAATCGCGATGTGCATGTGCATATCAAGGAATGCCGCGCGGATGGCATCATCATTCGCGGCACCAAGGCGATTGTGACCGGCGCGCCTTATGTCCATGAATTTCTGGTCATGGCCTGCCGCACCATGACGGCGGAAGATGCCGATTTCGCGCTGCATTGCGCCGTGCCGGCAGACGCACCCGGCGTGATGATTGTGGCGCGCCCCGCTGGGCGCCCCGGCGAAGCGGCCGCGAAATTCAGCGCCAAATACGGCCAAGCCACCGGTGTTGTGGTGTTTGATGATGTGTTTGTGCCCTGGGATCGCGTGTTCATGGCGGGCGAGCATGTGGAAGCCGGCTACACCACCACGAGCTACGCGACACATCATCGCCATTCCTGCATTGCCGCACGCGCGGGCTTTGGTGATTTGCTGATAGGCGCCGGCGCGCTGATGATTGAAGCCAATGGGCTGGATACGGACCGCCATGGCCATATCCGCGATGCGATGGTTGATCTGATCAAGATCGTGGAAGGCTTCTTTGCCTGCGGTGTCGCCGCCAGCGTTTATGGCACGCGCGCTGAATCGGGCGCCATGATGCCCGATGCGGTCTTCAGCAATATCGGAAAATTGCTTCTGGCCACGCAGATTTATGACATGCATCGGCTGGCGCATTATGTCTCGGGCGGGTTGATCGTGGCGCTGCCTGGCCCGGATGAGGATCACAATCCGGAAACCGCTGCATCTCTGGCGGCGGTGCTGGCCGGGCGCGCGGATGTGCCAGCGGAAAAGCGCCTGGAAGTGGCGCGCTTCATGGAAGATTTGACCGCATCCAACCAGGGCGGTTGGTATTCGGTGATCTCGCTGCATGGTGGTGGCAGCCCTGAGGCGATGAAGCGCGAGATTTGGCGCAATTATCCTGTCGAAGAACGCTCCGCACTCGTGGAACGTCTGCTTGATCGCGGCATTCTGGATGAGGGCAAGCGCATTTCCAAACAGCCGGGCCGTTGCTGCGATACGGGGTGTGAGGCGCCGCGCGCGCCAGCACTGCCGGAAGGCAGCTTCATTGGCCGCGCGGCGGAATAGCGCCAGCCTTTCGCTTGACGCACAGCGTAATCGCGCATCAGATTTCCGAGAAAGCCAAGGGAACGCCAAATGTCTGAAGCCGCGCCAGAACCCCGTATATTGCCGCTGGAAGGGGTGCGTGTGATTGATGTTTCTACCTTCATTTCTGGCCCCTTCGCCACCACGCAACTCGCGGAATTCGGCGCTGACGTGATCAAGCTGGAATTGCCGGTGGTGGGCGACCCGTTGCGTAAATTCGGCACCGTCACACCGAATGGCGATACGCTGCCCTGGCTTTCGGAATGCCGGAACAAGAAATCCGCGACGCTTGATTTGCGCAAGCCCGAAGGGGCGGAATTGCTGAAGCGCATGTGCGCTGAAGCCGATATCCTGGTGGAGAATTTCCAGCCCGGCACCATGGAAAAATGGGGCATAGGCTGGGATGTGCTGCATGCGGTGAACCCGCGCCTGATCATGGTGCGGATTTCAGGCTATGGCCAAACGGGGCCTTACAGTGGCCGCCCAGGGTTTGGGCGCATTGGCAATGCCTTTGGCGGGCTTTCCTATCTGGCGGGTTATCCGGATCGCCCACCAGTGACGCCGGGTTCAGCCACCATCCCGGATTATCTTTCGGGCATTTACGGCGCCATGGGCGCGATGCTGGCCATGGAAGCGCGCCGCAAGACAGGGCGCGGGCAGGTTGTGGATATCGGCCTTTATGAACCTGTCTTTCGCATTCTGGATGAATTGGCGCCGGCCTTTCAGCACAAGGGCTATGTGCGTGAACGCATGGGGCCAGGCACCGTCAATGTCGTGCCGCATAGCCATTACCCCACGAAGGATAATCGCTGGATTGCGATTGCCTGCACATCGGACAAGATTTTCGCGCGGCTTGCGGCTGCCATGGGCGCGCCGGAGCTTGGCGATGATGGCGAATGGGGCACCATTCGTCAGCGCGAAGCGGCGCGCGCGGAGGTGGATGCCTATGTCGGCGCCTGGACCAGCCGCTTCACCCGCGATGAATTGCTGCAAACCTGCGAGGAAGCGCAAGTGCCCTGCGGCCCGGTCTATGCGATTGATGAGATTTTCGACGATCCGCAATACAAGGCACGCGGTAACATCCTGACGATGCAGGACCCGCGCATCGGTGAATTGGCCATCCCCAATCTTGTGCCGCGGCTATCCGAAACACCGGGCGAAGTGCGCTGGCTTGGCCCTGCCATGGGCGAGCATAATCAGGAAATTTATCGCGACTGGCTCAAGTTATCGGACGCGGAGATGGAAGCGCTTCGCGCCGCGCGGGTTATCTGAAGCCAACCCACGCCGCGAAGCGGCAAATCAGGACGCGAGATACCCGCCATCCACATGCATCTCCGACCCGGTCATATAGGATGATTCGTCCGACGCCAGGAACAGGATAGCATAGGCGACCTCATCCACCTCACCGGTGCGGCCCATGGGCACATGGCCCAGCATTTTGGCGCGGAAGACGGGATCGGCAGTCGCACCGCTGGTGCGCATGGGCGGCATCAGGCCGGGATGGACCGTGTTCAGGCGAATGCCCGAAGTGCCTTCCTGTACCGCGATGGATTTAGTCAGCAAGCGGACCGCTGCCTTGGAGGCGTTATAGGCGCAATGAATGCGGTCCTGCCCAACCACGCCTGAGATCGAGGATAGGTTGATGATGGAACCGCCGCCCGATTTCCGCATGGCGGCAACGCCGTGCTTCACGCCAAGAAATACACTGCGTGCGTTCACAGCCATGATGCGATCCCACAGCGCGGTGTCATAAAGATTATTGGTATTGCTGCCGGAAATGCCGGCATTATTGACCAGCACATCAAGCCGCCCATGCGCGGCCAGCACGGCGGCGATAGCGGCTTCCCATTGCGCTTCATCTGCGACATCCAGGCTGATGTAGCTGGCGGAACCGCCGGCCTTGGTGATTTCCGCGACAACGGTGCGGCCTTCGGCTTCCAGCATGTCAGCGACCACAACCTTGGCACCTTCGCGCGCCAAAAGCCGCGCAGTCGCGGCCCCCATACCGGATGCGGCACCCGTAATCAGCGCCACCTTGTTTGCTACGCGCATGATGTTTCCTCCTGTTCCTTGCAGATCAGGAAGCCTTGCAAGACTATAGCCGTTCCGCAAGTCAGCCGTAGGTCATGCTGGATTCCGCGCCGCGGCTCATGTCACGCGGAATGGGCTGGCCGGTCAGGGTCAGCGCCAAAGCCTCGGCCACGCGAATGCCATCCACGCCGGCGCTCAGGATACCGCCGGCATAGCCAGCGCCTTCCCCGGCTGGGAAAAGCCCTGCCGTATTCACGCTTTGAAAATCAAACCCGCGCGGGATGCGAATGGGGCTGCTGGTGCGGGTTTCAACGCCGGTCATCACCGCATCGGGCCGCGCG